>JACRDO010000153.1 GCA_016212885.1 Elusimicrobiota bacterium
GAGCGTAGCCTCCTGGGCCGGCTGTAACCGGCCTCCTGGTTTTAACCCAACCAGAGGTTACGCTTTTCGTTTTTCCACATCAAACGGGACGCCGCCGCGTACGGGAATGCGGTCGCAACGCCTGCCACGACTGCAGTAATCGCGGTGGAGTCACTCCGCCTTAGGATGTCCAGAAGGACTGCATCCAATTCGTTCGAGCGAGCTTCCGCGAATTCAAGCAGCCAGCGCTCCAACGCCATGAGGAGGCACTGCAGTACATTGGGGCCGACTGACGCCCCTCGATATAGGTTCCAGAGCCGCGGGTTACACCACTGCTTCCGAGACGAGCCGTCCGCGAACGTCAGCGTAATCTCGAACGGGGACTCGATGAGACCCGTCCCTGTCCTCGGGTGCGCGTACCAGTCGGCGCTGTGGTTATGGACATCGATGACGAATGCTATTCCCTCCCGAGAGTGATAGCGAAGGAGTGGGAGGAAGGGACCCCGATAAGCGCTCGCCGGGAAGTAGTCATGGCTTCTATTCTCTTTGATGCCGAAGAGCGGCTCAAGTTCATGCGAACTCCCACCCCATCTATCCCGTCGGATATCGCTTTCAGTGCAAAGCAGGTGGGTCTTGGCTGCAGACACCAGGACATCGGCCATATCCCTCGCCGCCGGCATACCATCCATCCCCTCCAGGATCAATTCCCGGAAATCCTCTGCTACCCGGTCCCGCTCCTTCCCGCCGGTTCCTCCTTGCAGAAGGTCGGCATAACGTGCACGGTCCGCCCTTGGGATTTTGGCGATTACCTTCAGGACTCGCTTTTCCTGGTCTCTTGTCCGGTAGTTGTCATAGGCGGGAAGAAGCCGATACGCAATCGCCGCAGCGGATTCGGCGCCTTCCGGGTATGGGGATTCCCACGAGACGCCCCGAGCCCAATCTTCGATGAGCCCCAGGAGGAGGGGGTGGTCTCCCTCCGTGAAATCTTGAAGGTGGCTTTGCACCAACCGCATTATGCATGCCCAAGCTGCCCCATCCGGCACGTTTAACAACGACGCACATGCTGCCGTCGTCTCCAGCCAGGTCGGTGCGGTTACGCATGCCACACGCAACAGATGTATCAGCCGCTGGAGGTGCCGTCTGTCATCGGCAAACAGCTCCGCGGCATGTGTGTCGAGAAGCCTCCCCGGAGCGGATGATTGCAGCAGCGCCACGAGCGTATCGTCTTGGAATTGGGCTGGCACCGCAGCCTCATGCAGGATCGCCAGGAAAATCCGGTCGGCGGTTTCTGGCTCCCTCTCGACCAGTTCATTGACCCATTTGCGGTACGTCCGCCGCAGGGCCGGGTGTGCTCCGATAACGGAAGATAGCTGCCGGACGGAGGCACCATGGGCGGCATACTGTTCATCGAGCCAATGCAGGATGGCCCAATCTTCTAGAACGTCGTGGGCGGGAGCCGCGAAGATGTCCTTCCCAGTAGAAAGGGCAAGCAACGAGTCGCGTTGGAGCGCGCCGATGGCTTCGGCGTCAAGGTCGCCGCACGACGCATACAGGGTGAGTGCGCGAGCCCGCCGCAACGCCACCTGCACAAAAGTCTCTTCGCGTCGGCGCGGCAGACCGGCGCCCGGGCAGTGCTCGTGACGCACAATCGTCTGCCAAAAACGGGCCCGGAAGTCGCGCTCGCTCAAAGGTAGCGGCCTTTGGTCCGACCAATCGATCTTGAGAG
Source organism: Elusimicrobiota bacterium (assembly GCA_016212885.1). Classification (GTDB taxonomy): domain Bacteria; phylum Elusimicrobiota; class Elusimicrobia; order UBA1565; family UBA1565; genus UBA9639. Next base: position 1,706 of record JACRDO010000153.1, read on the forward strand.
CATTGTCCAGGAAGTAGGGATTCCGAAGAAGCCGGCGTAAGGTGGCATTCCCTAGCGGACGCGCCAGCGTCGGATTGGCGGCTTCGACTTCCCGCAATTCATCGTCGTCAAGTGGAGGTACTGTGACGACGGAATGGCCCACGCCAGCCGACTCCAATAGCCCCGCGCGGACGAGGTCCGCCGAGTAGTCGCGGCATGTCAGGATGATCTGCCAGCTCTTGTCTCTGGCGACAAGCGTCAAGAGATCCGTGAAGGCATCGCGCGTCGGTTTCTCCAGGAGCCGTTCTATGCTTTCGACAAGCAGGACCTTGCGGCCCTGGCCCGCCAAGATTGCCCCCAGTTTCGCCGCGCTTGTGGGGATTTGGGCGTTCTGCAACGTCGCGTCAAAATGGGGATGAGCGAATTCCTCCGCCCGAAAACTGAAGGCGAAGTAATCCGTGGAGAGCATGCTGACCACGTCTTTGGCGATGCCCGACTTCCCGCTGCCTGCGGGACCCGACACCAGGACGACCTGGGTCGCTTCCAGTTGTCCGAGTACCTGCTGCACCTGCCTGCCGCGCCCTAGGTGAAGAGTTCCCCCTATCGTGGATCGTATGCTGTCTAAAATGAGTGCAGAGTGGTCGCGCAGCGCCCGCAACGCGTTATGCTCGGCGCCAGCCACGGGCGAATGGCGTTTGTGTACTTGCTCCGGCAGATTTTCCCGCCGGAAGCTGCGGGCCCCGGGCATCGCTTCACCGACCTCGCGAAGCAGGGAGTTCCACGATGCCTCTGCTGCACCGGCTTGGTCCTGTCCGACTGCCGTACAGGCAAGAAGCGTCTTGATCATCGCTTCTGTTTGTCGGGTCCCGCTGTTCAAATCCAGACTCAGAACATGTAGAGCGCGGAGGAACGACCAGATCTCAGAGGCGGACACGCTTCTTCCTTCAGCCTCACCTATGATTGCTCGGATGTCGCTGCAGTAGCGGATGGCCTTTGCGCTGATGAAGCCCTTGGATGACAGTCGGTGCTCGAAATCGGCAGCATCGCGGGCAGCGCGGGCGCAATCTAGAAGGCCCGAGAAATGCTCCAGCAACGCATTCGTTCCTCGTTGCGTGACGAGGGCGAACCGGTCCTTGACGGGCGAGAATTGCCTGGGGTTCTTAAAGTCCTTCCAGAAGTCCTGTACGGCCTTCTTGCAGTCTTCGTCGGTCGCGCTCACAGTGAATGAGCGCTTGACTTGCCCCGCCAGCTTCCGTGATTCCCCGGCGCCATTTTGTCCGACGACCAAGAAATCGTCCGTGTGCCAGCCGAGGTGCTCGGTTTGGAAGTGGACTTCCACGACGGCGCAGTCGAGCAGGATCGGCGGGATGCCTCGCACAAGGAGTTGGGCGAGCCAGTAGGCATCAACGTGCTGCTCGAAAAATGTCCCCCCTCCGCCCGTGGAAACGGGACTTGAGATACGATCCGTGTCTGTCGAGTCGCTCACAGTCGTTCCCCGGCGGGGCGACGTGCGGCCTTCTTCTCTTTATTCATCGTGCGCCACGACGGGACCAGTGCCAATGAGAGAGCGCAGACCCACCTCAGCGCTCTCCGAAGTCATTCCTTGCCGCGCTTCCACGCTGATTCCCGTTTCTGACGGGTGGTCGTCAGGCTAGGCAATCTAGCAGCCTCGGGCGTGGGTCTCCGCTGTTCTATGGAGCTTGAGGCCAATCCTCAAAAGCTTGGTCATGTTTCGTCACCTCCCTTTTGAGGCTTAGATTATAACAGTTCGATGCCCCCGTAAAATTCGACACTGGCCAGCCACGGAGGAAAAGGCTGAGGATGGACTATCCTCGTCAGGGGTGCTTCGTGGTCGTCACTTCAGCGCTTAGGTTGCAGTTCAGAGAAGCATGCCAGTCTCTTTGAAGCTGAAATAGACCCTGTCCATCAAAATGACATGTCCTGTCCCAGGCGTCGCAGCACCTCGCTTGCGGGCGGCGCCGTAAGCGCCCACATCGGCCTATGCGTTTGAGCCATCTTTTGCTAAAATGACGCGCTGTACGATTTTGCTGCTGTCCGTTTCTCACAGCGGCTAGCCGGTTGAAGTAGCGCTCCAAAGCGCGGTAGGGAAAGGTAGGGAATGCCCCCTCCCAGGAGTCCCGACCGCACACAAAAGCGCACACTTTAATCGGGGTAATTATTCGGAGGCGTTTGGACGCGTACTCTGATTGTGCTTACAAAATAAGCACAATAACCACTTTGGAGAGGTGGGTGAGCGGCTGAAACCGACGGTTTGCTAAACCGTTATACTTGTGCAAACGGGTATCGAGGGTTCGAATCCCTCCCTCTCCGAACCTTTTCCCGCAGGGACTGGAAATATTTCTGTAAACCCTCCCGTCTAATATATGGCGTCATGCCCCGCGGCCGGCATCTGAAGAGAGCCTTCCGGACCATCGCGGCTGCCGCCATCCTGACGGCGGCCGCCGCCTTCCCCCCGGAAGCTCTCGCCATTAAAGCCCAGGGCGCCGCGCGCCGCGACGCCAAGCGCTTCGGGCTCGACCAGGCCTCCCGTCCCGCCCGCCGCGGGCCTTCGGTCCAGGCGCGCGCCGCCTTCGAGCGGTTCAACCGCGGCCGGGGCGGCGGCTGGAAGGTCCGCTACGACGGCCGCACCGGCCTGCCGGCCGCGCTCGTGGACGGGGTCTCCGCGCCTCATCCCGGCACGCCCCAGGAGGCCGCGTCCGCGTTCCTGAGGAGCCAGCGCGATCTGCTCGGCGTGGACCCCGCGGCCCTGTCCGTGGAGAAGGTCTCCTCGGGGCGGGGGGCGAGGCATGTGCTCTACCGCCAGACCTACCGGGGGCTGCCCGTGGAGTTCTCCCGGGTCAAGGTCCATCTCGACGAGCGCGGCGCCGTCACCGGCGTGCACTCCCGCTTCGAGCCCGACCCCGGGTTCGACATCGCCCCCTCCGTCACGGAAGCCCAGGCCGCGGAGGCGGTGCGCCGGGACGCCGGCGTCCTTCCCTCGGGCGCCGGCGCCCTGGTGGTCTTCCCGGACCAGGTCTCCGGAGAGGCGCGCCTGGCCTGGAAGTTCACGGCGCGGGCTTCGGGGGCCCTCTGGCGCGCCTACGTGGACGCGCGCACCGGCGCGGTGCTCTTCCGGTACAACGACATGCGCTTCATCGCGGTGTGCAACAGCTCGGGGAACGTGGTCGGGCAGGTCTACGACGTGGACCCCGCCAGCACTCCGGTCCTGCGCACGCGGCCCTTCCGGCACCAGAACGTCTACGTGGTCGACGCCAGCACCTTCGCCACGACCTACAACGAGCCCGACTTCGGCGACGGCTTCTTCTGCAGCACCAAGCTGGGGGCCTTGTTCACCCAGCTGCAGGGCCCCTACGTCAACGTCTCCAACTTCCGCGGCCGCAGCCTCCACTACGACAACGGCGGCGGCCTCTGGTACACCGTGAACACCCCGGTGTCCTCCCAGCACCCCTATCCCAACGCCGCCATATCCACGGCCACGGTCAACGTCCTGGACCCCCTGGGACGCCCGGTGGTCAAGGCCCTGCCCGTGTTCAACTCCTTCCAGGTGGGCAGCGTGGGCAGCGCGGGCGGGACGGAGGGGAGCTCCATCATCGACGACGACGAGCTCTCCATCCTCGACTCCCGCGGCTATCCCGTCGCCGGCAACATGTACCAGCTCCGGCTCAAGAGCAACGAGGCCGGCCAGGCCCATGGCTATGACGTTCTGATTTCCAGCTATCTGGTCCTGCCCACGCCCAACAACCCGGGGCCGAACAACCAGCTGAACTGGACCCCGGGCATCCAGTACGAGGGGCTGCGCAGCGAGATCAGCCTCTTCTATCACATGAACCAGATGCACGACTTCTTCAACAACGGCATCGCGGCGGGCGGCCCCTACGGCGCGGGCTACGCTCCCGGGGTCAACAGCGGCGGGGCCGCGGACATCAACAGCAAGCCGGTCAACGCCATCGCCCTGATGGGGCCCAACGTGACCGACCCCTTCTACAACCCGGAGCAGGACAACGTCAACTTCGGCGACACCTCCCTGGCCACCGGCCTCACCCCGGCGGACGACCTGACCGACGACGCCACGGTCATCCGGCACGAATACACGCATTACGTGCTCGAGAAGGTCTTCTCCATCCAGAACTTCGGGCAGGCGGGGGCCATCTCCGAGGGCCTGAGCGACTACTGGGCCGCGACCTCCCTCAACAGCTCCGCCATCGGGGCCTGGTACAACCGCCCCAACGACCCTCTGCGCGAGCTCGACTGCCACGACCCGGGCAAGCCCAACGCCTACGACAAGTGTGTCCGCCTGTGCAATAGTCCGGCCTGCGCGCCCTGCAGCGGCGGCTACTGCGACATGGCCTGGCAGGGGGAGATCCACCTCGACAGCCTCTTCTTCAGCCAGGCGCTCTGGGACATCCGGCGCGACCAGATCGGCCGCCTGGGCTCCTCCGCGGGCCAGGCCTGCTCCGACGGGCTGATGTTCCAGGCCTACCTGTCCTTCCCGGAGAGCTTCGACGAGTTCCTGGACGCCCTCAAGCGCGTCGACGCGGCGGGCGTCGTGGCCGCCTGCGGCGGAGCCGGCCTGGCGCAGTCCTCGATCGTCACCCGGTTCGCGGCGCACGGCATCCCGCCCGGCGGCGGGGCCAACGAGCTCCACACGGGCTTCGAGACCGCCCTGGACGTGAGCACCTACACCGCGGTGCCCGGGACCATATCTCCCGGCGGCCATTCGGACTTCTTCACCTTCGGGGCCGGGCCCGGGCCGATCGCCGTCGTGATGACCCTTCCGGTGCACGGCTCCCCTCCCGACGGCTACTACTACGGCTACGGCCTGACCCTCTATGACTCCCGGCACAGGATCGTGGCCTCGGCTCCGAGCGACTTCGCCTACTGCGACGAGAGCGACTGCAAGTCCGCGTCCCAGACCATCAGCCTGGGCTACGACAACCCTTTGGGCGGCCAGCTCTTCCTGCAGGTGGCCGGCGGGTTCGGCAGCGGGGTGAACTCGCTGCTCCCGTACTCCCTGGCCATCGCTTACCCGCGCGGCGGGGCGTTCAGCGGCGGCGTGGTGCAGGCCGCGATGGACCGGGACGTCATCGGGTTCACGGTCATCGTGACCACCTGGCCCAGGACGCAGGACTACCGCTTCGCCTACGCCCAGCTGCGCGACCATGCCCGCAACGCCATCCCCAACACCCGCACCGACACGCCCGGAGGGTTCCTGGTCTGGCTCTCCTCCCAGAACGCCCTCGGCCAGATCACGGGGCAGGTGCGCTTGGCCACGGCCAGCGTCTCGGGGACGGCCACCGGCTTCTCCACGCGCTTCCCGTCGGCGGGGACGGTCTTCCTCGAGGTGTTCGGCTACAACGTCGTAGGCAGCACCGTGTCCCTGGGCCTCTCCAACCCGATCAGCCTGAGCACCACCCAGTCCGAGCTCAAAGCCTTCAACAACATCTTCAACCCGGCCCGGGGCGAGAAGACCACCGTCCGATACGACGTCCAGGGGTCCGGGCACCTCACCATCAGGCTCTACACGCTCAACGGGACGCTCGTCACCACGCTCTACGACGGCGACGTGACGCCGGGCAAGGGCTCGGTGGACTGGTCCGGCCAGAACATCTCGGGCAGCCGCGTGGCCAGCGGCGTCTACATCGTGCACATGGCCGGGCCGGGCATCTCCAAGAGCCAGAAGATCGTCGTGGTCAAGTAAGCCCGGCTTCCCGCCGTCCGTCAGCCCCGGCGCCCGGCATGCAGATCCGGCTTATCCACAGACTTAGCCCAGGGATAAGCTTGTGGATAAGCCTCCTGATGCCTTGGACTTGATGATGTTGCGCTCGCAAAGAGGAAAGGCGCGAGCGCTCCTGGCAGCGCTTCGCGCTGCCAGGGGACTACGGCGAGGTCTTGGCCAGGGCGGCGGGCCTGATGGCCGCGGTCAGAGGGTGGCCGGAGATGTCGAAATCCTTGCGCACCGCCTCGCCGGGCAGGTCTCCTTCGACGAGCTTGACCGCGAGGAGTTCCTCGGCGATATGGTCCTTGTGGGCCGCGATGGCTTTTTGGAGCTTGGCGCGGGGCGTGGTCCAGCCCAGTTCCACGCGCTGGGTGACCTCGAGGCCTGCGTCCTTGCGTAGCACCTGCAGGTGGCGCACCACGTCGCGCGCCAGGCCCTCGAGCTCCAGGGCTTCGTCGAGACGCGTGTCCAGGGCCAGGGTGAGCTCCCCCTCCTCCACGACTTGTAAGCCCGGCGCCATGCCTTTCTCGCGGGTGAAGACCGCGGGGGGCAGGTCCGCGTCGTGGCCTGAGACCCGGCAGGGCTGGCCGGCGTCGAACTTGGCGGCCATCTGCGCCATCTCCGCGGCGGAGGCGTTCTCCACCAGGGCCTTGACCTTGCCCATGTCGCCGCGCAGGATGGGGCCGGCGGCGCGGAGGTTGACCGCCAGGCGCGGCACATAGAGGGCGTCGGTGTCCGCGATGAAGCGGACGCCCTTGACGTTGAGCTCGGAGAGCACGACCGGCAGCTGTTCCTTGAGCGCGGCGGCCGCGGCCTCCGGGCATTTGACCAGGAGCTCGCGCAGGGGCTGGCGCACCCGGACGCCGGCAGCTTCGCGCAGGTGCAGGGCCAGGCTGATGACGTTGCGCACGGACGCGGTCCGTTCTAGCAGACCCGCGTCCGCCCAGGACTGCGGAGCCTGCGGCCAGCCCGCGTGGTGCACGGACGCCGGGGCGCCGGGGACCAGGGGCCGCACCGCGTTCTGCCAGATCTCCTCGGTGATGAAGGGCACGATGGGCGCCAGGACCTCGGTCGCGGTCTTGAGGGCTGCGTGCAGGGCCTGGTAGGCCGAGGCCTTGTCCGCGGCCGCGCCTGCGGTATCGGAAGTTCCGCAGGCACCGGCCGGACGGATTTCCTTGCGGCCGGCGCCGCTGCGCCAGAAGCGGCGGCGGTTGGTGCGCACGTACCAGTTGGACACGTCCTCCAGGAATTCGTCGGCCTCGCGCACCACTGCGTTGATCGCGTAGCCCTCGTAGGCCCTGGTCGCCGCGGCGAGCAGGGCCTCGGTGCGGGCCAGGAGCCAGCGGTCCGCCGCGGTCCGGGAAGCGGCGGGGACCTCGGCCTGCAGGTCGGGCTTGTCCACCAGGGCGTAGGTCACGAAGAAGACGTAGATGTTCCAGAGGGCGCAGAGCTTGCGGCCGGCCAACTCGCCGAGGTTGAAGCCGAAGCGCAGGTCCAGGGCCACGGGCTGTCCGCAGTAGAGGTAGCGCATGGGGTCGGCGCCCAGCTTGTCCACGGCCTCGTCGAAGCGGATCATGTAGCCGGTCTTGGAGAACTTGGCCCCTTCCTCGGAGATGACCCGCTCGTGGGCCAGGACCCGCTCGTAGGGGGCGCGGTCGCTGATGGTGACGCCCATGAAGAGCATGGAGTAGAACCAGAGCCGGACCTGCTCGCGCATCTCGCAGACCCACTCGATGGGATACTGTTTCTTCCACGAGGGCCGGTCCGTGAAGTAGCCCATGGTCGAGTAGGGCACGATGCCCGCGTCGAGCCAGCAGTCCCCGACCTCCACGGTGCGCGGCACGCTCCTGCCGCATTTTGGGCAGCGGATTTCGACCGCGTCGATCCAGGACTTGTGCAGTTCCGGCAGGGCGTCCACCTTGGCCGGGTCCACGGCCAGAGCGCGCAGTTCTTCGCGCGACCCGACCACGGTGAGCTCTCCGCAGTCCTGGCATCCGTAGAAAGGAAGAGGCATGCCCCAGAAGCGCTTGCGGGAGATGCACCAGTCGCCCATGTTCTCGAGCCAGTCGCTCATGAGCTTGCCCAGGTGCTCGGGCATCCAGACCACGGCCGCCGCGGCCTTCTTCAGGCGGGGCTTGATCTCCGCGGTCTTGATGAACCACTCGTCGACCAGCCGGAAGATGACCTCGCTCTTGCAGCGCCAGCACACCGGATAGGAGTGCGTGTACATCTCGGCGCGGAGGAGCTTGCCGGTCTTCTCCAGAGCCTTGGCCACCTCGTCGGCCACCTCGCCGGCGGCGCGGCCGGTGAGCCAGCCGAAGCCGGGCAGGAAGACGCCGTTCTCGTCGACCGGGGTGATGGCGGCCAGCCCCTGCTCCTGGCCGAGCTCGTGGTCCTCCCGCCCGCAGCCCGGGGCGATGTGCACGATGCCCGAGCCTTCGGCCGCGTCCACCGCGGCCCAAGGCACCACCTTGTGCTCGACCTTCCTCTGAGGCTCGAACTCGGGGAAGAAGGTCTCGTAGCGCAGCCCCACCAGCTCGGAGCCGGGGAACAGGCGCTCGACCTTGGGCGCGTAGGACTTGAGCTTGCCCAGGGCATCCTTGCAGAGGATGAGGCGGTGCGGCCATTTCGGCGAGGAGACCTCGCAGTACTGCAGCTCCGGGTTGACCGCCGCGGCCGTGTTGGAGGAGAGCGTCCAAGGCGTGGTGGTCCAAAGGAGCAGGCGCCGATCGGGGTCGTCTTTCAGCGGCAGGTGGACGAAGACGGAGAGGTGCTGGAGGTCCTGATGGGACCCCGCCATCTCGTGCTCGGAGAGGCTGGTGCCGCAGCGCGGGCACCAGGGCATGGGCAGGGCCTTGCGCGTGAGCCAGCCGTTCTTCCAGCAGAGCTTGAGGAAGTGCCAGATGCCCAGGATGTTGCCGTCCGTATGGGTGTAGTAGGAATCATCCCAGTCCATCCACTGGCCCAGGCGCACGGACTGTTCGGCCTGGATGCGGGAGAACTTCTCCACGCGCTGCCGGCACTTGCGCGAGAAGTTGTCGATGCCGAAGCGCTCGATGTCGGGCTTGCCCTTGAAGCCCAGCTCCTTCTCCACCTCCACCTCGAGCCAGAGCCCCTGGCAGTCGAAGCCGTTCTGGTAGCGGCAGGAATGTCCGCGCATGGCCTTGTAGCGGATGAAGGCGTCCTTGAGGGTGCGGCCCCAGGCGTGGTGCACGCCCATGGGGTTGTTGGCCGTGATGGGCCCGTCGATGAAGCGGAAGGGTTCCCCCCCGCGGCGCAGCTCGCGGAGCTTCTCGAACGCTCGGCTCTCCTTCCAGAACTCCAGGATGCGGCGGTCGATCTCGGTGTGGCGCGGCATGGCCGGCGGGGCTTTCATCTGCGGGGTTCCCATAAAAAAGTGGTGGGCGGACCGAGATTCGAACTCGGCACCTCCGTGTTATCAGCACGGCGCTCTGCCAAATGAGCTATCCGCCCGGATGCGGCCTGCCGGAAACGGCCAGACATTCTACTAAATTTGTCCTGCGGCGCCAGCTCCGGCCCCGCTCCCCCCATTCGTGCTATAATGCGATTATGGGCGCGGGGCGCAAGAGAATCCTCATCGTGGACGACGACGCGGACCTGCGCCGCGGACTGGTCCTTCTGCTGGGCAGGGAGTATGAGATACTCGAGGCCGGAGACGGACCCTCCTGCCAACGCGTCCTGGCCGAGACCAGCCCCCACATCCTGCTCCTCGATGTGGCCATGCCCGGCATGACCGGCATCGAGGTCCTGCGCAGCGCCCGCGCCATCGGCGTCGTCATCCCCGTGCTCATGCTCACCGCCCAGGCCGACCTCGAGCTGGCGCGCCAGGCCCTCGACCTCGGGGCCAACGCCTACATCACCAAGCCCTTCGACTTCGGGGACCTGCGCCGCGAGGTCAAGCGCCTTCTGGAAGGCCCCAGCCGGGAGGAGAAGGATCATGACTACCGGCCGTGGCGCGTGAACCCCTAGTCCCGCCTGGGCCGCCTGACCCAGCCTGCCGTGGGCCCAATAACGGCCCGGATCGGACCAAAAGGCCGTGCTGCGCGCCGGGACCTCGGTATATAATCATTGTCGTGAACCCCTTCTCCCGACTCGGCGTCAAAGTGGTGGCTTTCCTTCTGGCCTACCTGCTCAGCGTCCAGTCCGCCCTGGCCGCGGTGCAGAGCGTCCAGGTCCGGACCGGCGCGCTCCCCGTCGGCACGGCGGGCGCGGTCGGCTCCGCTTTCCAGGGGGCCAAGCTCGGTCCCGCGGCCTTGATGCTTTCCGGCGTCTCGGTGCAGTCTCTCGCGGGCCCCTCCCTTTCCAACGTCCCCGCCGTCTCCGCGGCTGCCGGCATCCGCGCCGCCGCGCCCGTCGCCGCCCCGGCTGCCGCGCTCGCGGCTCCCGCCGTATCCGCCCAGAGTGTCCCCGCTGCGCAAGCCGCCGCCGCCCCGGTGGAAGAGAAGGTCCAGTTGGCCGCTCAGGCCGCGGACGAGGCCGTGCGCGAAGTCGAGAAGGCCTCGTCCGACGGCTCCAAGGCCGCCGTCGAGAAGCAGTTCTCCGCGCTCACGGGCGAACGCCTCGCGACGGCTTCCTCCGACTCCGTCGACCCCGTCCCCGCGGCCGAGACCTCCCCTGCGAAGGGGCCGAGCCTGGAGTCCCCGGCTCAAGGCTCCGGCGAAGCCAAGGCTGAGGCCGGCGGTAGCGGAAGTTCCGCCGGTCCCGGCCGGACGGAGGTCCTTACGGCCGGGGTCCCGGCCGCCAAGGGCGGCTTCGGCCGGGGCTTCAAGGACCCGGAGCGCAACAAGTCCTTCTGGCGCTACGTCTTCGGCAACATCATCTACACCTTCGGCATCGAGATGTACACGGTGGGCCTGCCTTACCTCGTCTCCTCCTTCACGAAGAACAGCCTGCGCGAGAACAACGACCCGCGCGCGGGCAACGCCGAGGCCGTGCAGGCCCTGGTGCGCGAGAACCGCAGCCTCGCGCGCATCGCGCACTGGACGGCCCAGGCCTTCAGCTACGTGAGCATCCCCCTCTTCACCAGGAATTCCGACGGCAGCCTCAAGTGGCTGCCCCGCTCCTTCTGGATCCGCTCCGCCGTCCTGGGCGGCATCGTCGGGGTCTTCTTCGCCTCCGGCCTGCTGAGCGTCACCGGGGCGCTCTACGCTTTGGCGGGCTTCATCGCGGTGCAGTCCTTCTTCCAGGGGCTCTCCGTGACCATGGAGAGCGTCGGCCTCAACCGCATGCTGGGCGACAAGAGCGTCACGGACAAGGAGCGGGTGCGCGCCAACGCCATCCTGACCTTCGCCTACTCCGCGGTCGCCATCATCGGGCCCGCCATCGCCGGCCAGATCTCCATGGTCGGCGACTTCATGGGCAAGACCGGGGTGGGCTCCGCGGTCATCTACGGCCTCTACGCCCTGAGCGCCGGCATCGCCGGGCTCATCTACGCCACGGTCCGGATCTTCAAACAGAAGGAATCCGACCCGGCCGCGCAGGCCTCCGGCGCGAAGGAGAAGACCGGCCTCGGAGGAGTGCTCAAGGAGCTGGGGACCTCGCTCAAGGACGGGGTCCGGATGATCTTCAAGGACCGGTTCCTGCGCATCTATACGATCGCGACCCTGCTGGTCTCGCTGTTCTCGGACCCCCTGATCTTCAACGTGCTGCCCGAGTACGTGGAGAACCTCATCGCGGCCAACCCGGCGACCATCGGCGCGGCGCTGAAGATCCCGGTGCTGGGCTGGTTCCTCAAGGGCATGACCAGCACGCCCATGGGCTTCTTCAGCCTGCTCGTCGTCTTCTCCAGCATCGGCAGCATCCTGGGGTCTTTGCTCGTGGACCCCGTGCGCAAGCTTCTGGACCGCCTCGGCTTCAAGAGCGAGGAGTCCATGAGCGTCCCCCTCTTCGCGCTGGCCGCCCTGCAGATTCCGCTCTTCTGGCTCATGATCTCCGTTCCCTCCATGTGGCTGGTCCTGCCCCTCTACGGGCTGCAGACCTTCCTGGGCAGCTTCGCGCTCATGATCATCTCCGGGATACACCAGAAGAAGATGGGCACCTACACGGGGAAGAAGGTCGGGCAGATGCTGGCCGCGGAGTCCTTCCTGGGGATCATCGCGGCCATCATCTCGACCTACGTCTACGGCTTCGTCCTCAACGGCATCCCCATCGCCACGGCCCTGCTGTTCGCGGCGGTGGCCACCACGGTCTACGGCATCTTCCAGCTGGTCCTGCCCTGGCTGGCCTTCAGCAAGGAGCAGCGGCGCAGGGACCGGGGGCCGGCGAAGTAGCGGCGCGAGCCGCGGCGCTCAGATCTCGAGGACCATCCCCGCCGTCGCGGCGTCGAGCTGCAGGGTCGAGCGGCTTTCCCTGAGCCGGGCCCGTCCCGACTTCAGGATCCGCTCGACCTCGGCGGCCGGGTAGCCCGCCTCCAGGCCGAAGAGGACCAAGCGGCGCGCCCCGGCCTTGAGCGCCAGGTCCATGGCCAGGGAGGGGCAGCTGTGGCCCTGGTACCGGCGCCCTTCCGGCGCGGCCGTCAGGTCGGCGGCCGGGGCCGAGGGCTCCAGCACCGCCCGCCGGGAGAAGTCCTCGTCGCTGAAGCGCGCGTCGTGGAGCAGGACGTCCGTCCCGCGCGCGAAGCGCGCCAGCTTCTCGTTGAAGTCGGTCTGCACGTCGTCCGGGCCCTCCAGCTCGTTGTTGGGGCAGTAGACCAGGCTGCGTCCGCGGTGGTCGATGCGGAAGGCCATGGTGGCGCCGGGGTGGTTGGCCAGCAGCGCGGTCAAGGTCACGTCGGGCCACAGCTGGAAGGGGCCTTCGCAGAGCTGGTAGAACTGGACCTGCTGGGCGCTCGTGCCCGGCAGGCTGCGCACGAAGATGAAGCCGACCTCGGTCATGTCCCCCGGGCCGGCCACGCGCAGGACGCAGCCCGCGCGCAGCCAGGAATCTAGAGCCGCGAAGCCCGCCATGTGGTCCGAGTGGTGGCGCGAGAGCAGCAGCCATATCTGGGCGTCCTGGGGCCGCGCCGCGCCCATGGCCCCGGTCAGCCCGGTCCCGGCGTCGAGGAGCGCCAGCCGGGAGCCGAACTCCACGCCCACGCAGTAGGAGGCGGCGTCTGGTGCCGGGCTGCGGCAGCCCCAGACCCGGGCCGTGAAGGCGGGCAGCCGGCCGCCCTGGACGCCGCCGGTCTCGGGCACTGCGATGCCGGGGCGCGGGACGAGGCGCGCGATGGTCTCGCGCAGCCGGGCGAGGTCCAGCGGTTTTGTGAAGTAGGCCGAGGCTCCCGCGGCCAGGGCCCTCTGGCGGTCCTCCTCGAACTGCTTGCCGGAGCAGACCACCACCTGCGTCGAGGCCAGGGCGGGGTCCGCGCGCACGGCGCGGCAGAGGGAGATGCCGTCCATCCCGGGCATCATGATGTCCGTGACCACCAGGCGCGGCCGGCCGAGGCGGACCTTTTCCAGAGCGCCCACCCCGTCGAGGTGCTTCTCCACGCTGAGGCCTTCGTCCTCTCCTATGGTGGCGATGAGCTCGCCCGCGTAGGTGTCGTCGTCGAAGATCATCAGGTCCATGGGAGGCTCTCCCTGTTCATGTCACGGGGCATGGCCGGAGGCCGGGGCGGTGGAGGCCGAGACCGCGGCGGCCTTCTGGCGCGAGCCCGGAGCGGCTGCGGTGAATTGGTAGAGGGTGCGGAGCTCGTCGAGCGCGTTGGCCTCGATCTTGAAATGGTCGGTGGTGCCCTGGACCAGCAAGGTCTCCAGGTCCAGATTGTCGGACATGAGCTCGGGCAGCCAGGGGCCGGCGGCTTGGACCAAGGCGTCGAAGTCCGGGGCGTAGCGGCCGGTCTCCTGGCGGTAGCGCTCCTGCAGGGCCGCGATGACCCGCAGGCCCATGACCGTGTGCACCCTCTGATAGGTCTGGCGGACCTGAGGCAGATAGGAGAACTGCATCCAGAGCAGGACGCCGGTCATGAGCGCCCCGAGCGCCGCCGCCACGGCCAGGGTGGACGGCTGGCGCCAGAGCCCGGCGAGCTCCGCGCCGCGCTGCACGAGCGCGTCGAAAGCGTCCCGCCCGTCCCGGCTCCAAGCCGGGACGCTCTCCGTCGCGGGCTGAGCCTGCGACGGGAGCAGGGCCGGGAAGCTGCGGGCCGGGGTCCAGTTCCAGCGGCTCCTGAAGTTCTTCCGTTCCGGACACAGCAGGGTGTCGCTGCAGAAGCCCTCGAGCCGGCCCAGCTCCTCGGCCGTGTACGGGCCGCGCACCTTGGAGCCGACGCGCGCGTAGAACCTGGGCGGAGCCTTGGCTTTGCGCAGGGGGAGCCAGTTCTCGCGTCTGGCCCGGGGCCGGCCCTCGGGACAGACCAGGGTCGAATCGGACAGCCCCTGCGCGTCCAGCTCTTCCAGGGTGAAGGGTCCCTGCGCGTCCTGGCCGCCGCGGACCCAATAGCGCATGACCAGGAGTATAGCCTACCTGCCGCGCGGTTTCAACACGC
>JACRDO010000154.1 GCA_016212885.1 Elusimicrobiota bacterium
CGCGTCACCCAAGAGCTGTGAGCCATGAGCTTTGAGCCGTGAGCTAACGGCTCACAGCCCATGGCTCATCGCTGTCGTCAACACACCCACCGCTACACCCTTACCGACAAGGGCCGCCAAATCCTCCCAGCCATCCTTACGCCAACCGCGTCACCCTCGCTCAGCTACAGTCCGCCGCCGCATAACAATCGCGGCAAGCTCATGGCTCACCGCTCATAGCTCAGAAAAATCTTGTCCGTTCTCCAAGAAACGATATCTTAGTACTACAGGGGGTTTTCCGCATATTTCGGGATGGGGAGTGCGACAAAACCCTCGTCGAGACTTTCGAAATCGCGGAAAGACCTCATGGCACCGGGCGCCTGCCGATGGCATCGTCTGGCCGCGTGCGGCAGAGCAGCCCCGAAATCGGCGCCGGTATGATAAGATAGTCCAACCCTTATGAAGACCCTAACCAAATCCTTCGCGCTTTTAGCCGCGCTTTCCCAACTCGCCTCCGCGCAGGGCCTCGAGCTCTCGGTCCGGAAAATCGGGGATATGTTCCATAAGGCCGTGAACGCGCCCATCCTGGGCCAGGACGGAGCCTATTCCATCCCGCTGGCGGATGGTTCCGCTCTCTGGACATTCGGCGACACCCTGGTCGGGGAGACCTTGCCCGGCGGCGAGGACAAGCTGTGGGGCATGCCCAGCAGTTCCTTCGCCATCCTGGAGGCCACGGACCCTTTCTCCCTGGAAGGGGAGCTCCGATACGTCCGGGACCCCCAGGACTGGCCCGCGCCCCTCATCCGCTACGAGCCGGGAGAGCTCGAGAGCATCCGGCGGTTCTGGCCCCAGCACGGGGTCCAAGCTGGGGGCAAGGTCTACGTCTTCTATACCTTCATCCAAGCTTCCAAGAGCGGGATGTGGAGCTTCGCCATCATCGGCCAGGGCCTGGTGATGGCAGAGAAGCCGGAGGGCCCTTATCGGCGCGTCCTCTATAAAGGAAACCCGATCATCTGGAGCGACCTCGAGCCCAGCTTCGGCGGCGCGGTCCTCCAGGGCAAAGACGGCTGGATCTATCTGTATGGCCGCGGCATCGTGGCCCAGGACAAGTACTCCATGTTCCTGGCCAGGGTCAAGGGAGCCGACTTGGGGGACCGGGAGGCCTACCAATATTTCAGCCGGAAGGGCTCCTCCGAAGCCTGGGTTAAGAACTCGTGGGAGGCTTCGGCCCTCTTCGAGGACGCGGCCTCCGAGCTCTCCGTGTCGTTCAACGAGCGCCTCGGCAAGTACCTCATGCTCTACTCCAACCTCCTGACCCAGAGCGTCGAGATGCGCACCGCGGCCCAGCCCTGGGGGGACTGGAGCCAGGCGCGGACCGCCATGACGTGCGAGAACCTGGGCAAGGACGAGTTCTGCTACGCGGCCAAGGAGCATCCGGAGCTGTCGAGGAACCGGGGGCAGGACGTGTACTTCACACTGGTCCGCAACAAGATCTACGTGCCGGAGCTATACGAGCTCCATTTCAAATGAGCGCGCTGAGCCAAGACATCTGGTCCCTTCTGCGCGGGGTCTCGCGCTCCATGTACCTCAGCTTCAAGGTGCTCCCCCCCGAGGTCCGCGGCGTCATGGGCTTGGGATACCTGCTCTGCCGGGCCGCGGACACCATTGCGGACACGCGCCTCATCCACAAGGAGGAGCGACTGCGGGCCTTGGAGCGCTACCGGGAAGCCTTCAGCTCAGGCGCGGCGGTCAGGCTGGATGTCCC
Source organism: Elusimicrobiota bacterium (assembly GCA_016212885.1). Classification (GTDB taxonomy): domain Bacteria; phylum Elusimicrobiota; class Elusimicrobia; order UBA1565; family UBA1565; genus UBA9639. The sequence goes on from JACRDO010000154.1 coordinate 1,745, forward strand.
CGCCGGCCTGGCGAGGCATCAGGCGAGCGCATCGGAGAGGGAGCTGCTCCTGCGGCTTGAGCAGTGCCTGGAGCTTTGGCGGCGTTGCCCTGAGGAGGAGAGCGCCCTGCTAAAGGACGCGGTCTTCGGGGTGACGGACGGGATGCGGATGGATTTGACCCTGTTCCCAGGAGAGGACTCCTCCACCCTCGCCGCGCTTCCCTCCGAGGACGAGCTGGACCGCTACTGTTTCTACATCGGCGGCGCGCCCGGCCTCTTTTGGACCAGGCTCTGCCTGCTGAAGGTGCGCTCCCTGGCCGGGGTTTGCGCGGAGCAGCTCGAGCCGCTCGCCCTGAGGCTCGGCAAGGGCCTTCAGATGACGAACATCCTGCGGGACATAGCGACGGACCTGCGCATCGGGCGCTGCTACCTGCCCGAAGACGAGCTGCGCCAGGCAGGGCTCGCTCCGCAGGACCTGCTCGCCCCATCTTTCCTGCCGCGCCTGAGGCCGGTCCTCCGGCGCTGGCTCCTCTGGGCCCGCAGGGAGCTCGATGCCGGGGCCGGCTTCGTCGAGCGCATGCCGGGCTTGCGCCTGCGCGCCGCGGCCGCCTGGCCACTCCTTCTGGCCTTCAAAACCCTCGCGCTCGTGGCCCGCTCCAAAGACCTCCTGCGCGCGGAGCGCGGATCGGTGAAGGTCGCGCGCAGAGGAGTGTACGGGCTTCTGGCGGGGAGCCTTTGGACCATCCCATCGAACGTCCGCTTCAGGAAGGCTCTGGCAGGCCTGCGCGCGGATCTCGACGCGGAGCTGGCGGGCTAGTCTCTTTCCCCGACGATCCGGAGTAACTCCTCGAAGGTCGTCTCCCCGGAGCGGACCATCCTCAGGCCGTAGGCCCCCATCGGCTCCATGCCCGCCTGCATGGCCGCGGCCTGGATCTCCTCTAGCGGCGCCTTCTTGAAGATGAGGGGCCGCAGGCCCGGGAACTGCCCGATGAGCTCGAAGATGAGCACGCGCCCCTGGTAGCCCGTGCCGCGGCAGGAGCCGCAGCCGGCCCCCCGGAAGAGCTTCACGTTGTCGAAGGAGAACGGAACCCCCATCTTCCGCGCGCTCGCGTCCATCTGGTCGAGCATGTCCTTGGTCGGGTCATAGGATTGGCGGCACTGAGGGCAGATGCGGCGCACCAGCCGCTGGGCGAAGACGGCCGTTATCGCGGAAGCGACCATGTAGGGCTCCAGCCCCATGTCCAATAGGCGGATGAAGGCCCCGACGGCGCTGTTGGTGTGGAGCGTCGTCAGGAGCAGGTGCCCGGTGAGGGAGGCCGTCATGGCGATTTCGGCCGTGTCCCGGTCCCGGATCTCGCCGACCATGATGACGTTCGGGTCCTGGCGGAGGATGGAGCGCAGGCCCTCGGCGAAGGTGAAGCCGATCTTCGGCTGGACCGTGCACTGGTTGACGCCGGGGAGCTTCATCTCCACGGGGTCCTCCAGGGTGACGATGTTTCGCGCCGGGTCGTTGAGCTTCTGCAGGATCGTGTAGAGGGTGGTGGATTTGCCGCTGCCGGCTGGACCCGTCACCAGGATCATGCCCAGGGGCTTCTGGATGAGGCGCTCGATGATCTCGGCCGTCTTCGGCCAGAACCCGAGCCCGATCAGGTCCGAGTTCTGCTGGGTGCGGTGAATCAGGCGCAGGACCGCCTTGTCGCCGTACACGGTGGGGAAGGTGGAGAGCCGCAGGTCGATGTCGCGGCCGTCCACCGAGGCGACCATGCGCCCTTCCTGCGGCTTTGCCACGGAGGCTCCCTGCTCGGGGTCTAAGCCGCACATGACGCGGATGCGCGAGATGACCGGGAACAGCTTCGGCGAGGGGACGTGCAGGAGGTCGCTTAGCATGCCGTCGATGCGGAATCGCACGCGGACGAAATTCTCGACCGGCTCGAGGTGGATGTCAGAGGCCTGGCCGCGCGCCGCAGCCTCGATGATGAATTGGACCACCCGGACGATGAGCGTGGCGTCCTCGGCCTGCTTGCGGCCCCAGCCGAGGAAGCTGTTCCCGTCCATGCGCGCCTGCGTCATCTCGTTGAAGTGCTTCTGCATGTCGCCAACGGGCGCCGCGGGCGGGATGACCTTGTTCACCCCGGGCTCCTTCAGGGCGCTCTCCAGCGCCTGGATGCGCTGTCCGGCTTCCTGCAGCCGGCGCTCAAGCTCCCGGACGCGGCCCTTGTCCTCCGGGATGGAGTCGCCGAACGGGTTCTTGATGTCCCGGTCCCGCTCCTTCAGAACGCTTTCCAAACGCCCCACGTCTTTCTCCAAGGCGAGGATGCGCTGGCGCTGGGACTGGCTCAAGAGGTCCGCCTGCTGGGTCTTGCGCCGCTCCTCCACCGCTTCTTTCTCCAGGGAGGCGGCCCGCGATATGGCTTCCTGCGTCTTGTCGCAGGCCGAGCGCACCTCTTGGCGGAGCCCCTCGATGGTCTCCATGGAGGACTGCACCTGCTGTTCAAGGAGCGTGTTCTTGGACTGCTCGCGGGAGATGGCTTTGAGGCTGTCGCGGCTCTCCTTCTCGAAGCGGGCGCGGAACTCCGCCTCGAGCGCAGCCTCCTTTTTGCGGACATCCTCCAGGGACTTGGCCAGCCGCTCCTTCTGAATCTCTATCTGCTCGAGGTCCCCTCCGATGGAGAGGTCCTCGGCCTTGTGGGGGTCATCCTTCTTCTTGGATTGCTCGTCCTTGCCCCAGGAGCCGATGAAGACCATAGCTATAGGGTAGAACCAATTGGGCGATTGGTCAAGGCCTTGCTGGCCTTCGCGGGCCTCAGTCCGCTATGATACTTCTTATGAAAGCCGCAATCCTGGCTCTGGCCTGCGCGGCTGCCGCTTCCAGCTCCGCCGCGGAGCTCCAGCCCAAAGACCCCTGGGCAGCGCTCTGGCTGCCCGACGCCTCCGCGGTCAAGTTCTCGACCCGCGCGGAATTCGACGGGACAGAATACGAGACCCTCTCGACTAAGCGCTTCATCCTACACTATCCCGTCCGCCTCTCCGGGGAGGCGGACCGGCGCGCGCCCCTGCACGCGGCGGCGCGGCTCGACGGCCTCTACGAGTTCCTGGCCGAGCGCATGGGGGTCAGACCGCAGACCTCGGTCACGGCGGTCCTCATTGAGGGCCAGGCCGGACATTCGAAGGTGATCCCGGAGAAGAACGCAGTCGTGACCGGGGAGCGGGCGGATCCCGCCTCCATGCTCGGCTCCTTCTTCCACGAGCTGGTCCACCTCTTCAACTTCGCCATCCCGGGCGCGAGCCAGGATTTCTGGTCAGGGGAGCTCTTCGCGCAGTACCACGCGGACCGCCTGCTGTCTCTGGGGCTCGAGCACCGCGCGCGCTACCGGCGGCTTTTGGCCTCGGACCCGAAGAAGCTGGACTGGTCGTGGATACGGATGCTCGACGAGCATTTCGCCGAGCTGCCCGAGCGCGAGCGCCAGCAGCTCATGGAGCTGGGCATCTCCGTCTACTACTATTTGGAGGACGGCTTCGGAGCCGAAAAAACGCTCTGCTTCTGGCGCGCGCACTTAGACCCGGCGCAGAGGGACGACCCGAAGCTGTGGGAGCGCTGCTTCGGCATGCCCTACGGCAAGCTGCACTCCGGCTGGCGGCGCTACTACGGTGCGGACTAGCGCAGCCGTTTTCCGCTCGCTGGCCCTCGCAGGCAGCCGATGGCCGAAAACAGGCCATCGGCGACTGGACGCCGGAGAGGGCTAGCGCTCCGAGAGCTTGACCTTCACGGAGCCGGCGTCCCGCATGTAGGGCTTAAGCAGCTTGAAGACGCCTTGGTCCGGGTTCTTCGGGTCCGCCATCGCCTTCTTCAGGGCCGCGTAGTCGAGCTGGGAGTACTTCTCCCATACCCCGGCCCCTTTAAGGATGGAGACGATCTTCTCGTGCGCCTCGCGCTCGCGCGTCTTGGTCGGGACAGAGTAGGCGCCGCGCTTTACGAGCTTCGCCGAATAGGCATCGCCCTCGACCAAGACCCTCCCGGTGCGGCGGGAGAAGTCCACGACCTGGTCCTCGAGCTTTGAGTATTCTTCCTTGAGGGCCTTGCTCGCATCCTGCACGCGCTCGATCTTGGCCGCGAGGTCCGCCATCGTGTCTACGCGCCGGCCGGCCTCGGCTCGGTTCTTGGGCACGTCCGCCGGGGCCAGGCGCTCCTCCCAGGCGGTCCGGTCCGCGTTGACCTCTTCGCGGAAGGCGTCCATCTCGCGCAAGATGGAGAACAGCCGCTTCTGGACGTTCTCGACGTAGGCGTCGTCGGCCTCGATGACCGTGGACCTTTCCTTGAAGTCCCAGATGAGCCGGGCCTTGCGCCCGCGCATGAGGTCCGGGTAGAGCTTGCGCAGGGCGAGCACGTAGAGCCCGAGCTGGTAGTCGTTCTTGCGGATCTCCTCGTCCGAGGGCGGCTTCATGTGCGTTTTCCAGTCGCGGATGACCACGGTGTCCCCGTCCAGCATCACCCGGTCCGGGATCCCCTGCATGCGGTAGGTCTTGCCGGTCTCGGGGTCAGTGAGCGTGAAGTACATGCGCCTCTCCAGGTAGACGACACGGCCCTGGTCGAATGGAGCCATCCTCTTCCAGACGGCGCGCAGGTAGGCTTTTGACCCGCGCTTGTAGTCCGCGGCGGTGAGTCCCTTGTCCGTCCGGTAGTCCGCGTTGTCGCGCATCTCCTCCCACTGCGCGTCGAACTCCTTGAGCAGCTGCGGGAGCTGGATGTCCTTCATGAGCCGCCCGCCCTTGAGCCAGGTGAAAATCTGCTCCATGGCCCCGTGGATGGCTGAGCCGGCGAGCATGCCCATGGGCTTGGGGCCCAAGTCGCGCAGGCCGAGGATGTAGTGCCGCGCGAACCTCTCGCGGTCCGCGAGGAAGGTCGAAAGCTGGGTCGGGGAGAGCAGGCCCGGGACGAAATCCTCGCTCGATGCGGCCTTGCGCGGGACCGTGGGATTCTTGACCCCGCCGCCGCGGCCGGAGTACTCCTCCTCCACCGGACTGATCTGGACCTCATGAGTCATCTCCGAGCGGAGCTCGCCCTTGATGCGCTTGAACGCCTCGTGGTCCGTGCCTCCCAGGACTTCGGCCATGCGGCGGACCGAGGCGGGATCCAAACTCGAGTATTTCTCCCAGACGCCGGCCTTCTTGAGTATCTCGACCGCGGCCGCGTGGGCCTGCGCGTCGGAGGTCTTGGTGGGGACCCCGCGGGCTTCCTTGGTCTCGATGTCCGCGGAGTGGCTCTTGCCGTCCACGCGCTCGAGCTTGCCGGCCTTGGCGTAGCGGAGGAGGCCTTCCTCGAGGCCGTCGTATTCCCGGCGCAGCTTGCGCAGCTCCGCGCTCTTCTCCGCGAGCTCGGAGCCGATCTGCCCCAGGCGGTCAGCGGCCTCGGCCGCGGCCTGCAGGCCCGAGGGATTCTTCTCCGGGGAGAGGCGTTTTTGCCATTCCTCGCGCTCGGAGGCGACGCGCTCGGTGAAGGTCTCGATGCGGCGCAGGACGTCGAAGACCTTGGCCTCCACGCCCTTGAGGTACTCCTCGTCCACTATGAACTCCTGCGAGAACTCCTTGAAATCCCAGGCCAGCTTGATCTTGCGGCCCTTGACCAGGTCCGGCCGGGACCGCAGAAGGCCCAGGGCGTAGAGCCCGAGCTGGTAGTCGCCGTCCTTGAGCTGCTGGAGGCTCGGCGGGTTGAAATGGGTCTTCCAATCGTGGATGACGATCGTGTCGCCCTCCAGCATCAGCCGGTCGAGCTTGCCCTTGAACTCGTAGCTCTTGCCCGTGGCTGGGTCATTCATGGTCCAGAGGACGCGCTCCTCGATTCCCAGAATCCGCCCCGTCTTGTCGAAGGGCGCCATCATCGCGAAGCGGCGGGAGATATAGTCTCGGCCGCGCTGCTTGAAGTCCGCGGGCTTCCAGCCGTCCTGGGCCCGGTAGGAGCCCTGCTTCAAGTTCCTCTCCCAGGCCGCGTCGTACTCGGCGAGGACATCCTGCAGGGTGATGGAGGCGCCGGAGCGGCTTTCCTTCATCCAGGTGAAGACCTTCTCAAGGGCCTCGTGGACCGACAGGCCCACGAGCAGCTGGTATGCCTTGGGGGCGGCGTTCTCGGTCCCGAAAATGAAGGTCAGGGCGTAGTCCTCGGGGTCGTTCTCGAACATGTTCAGCCGGTAGTTGGTGAAGGGCCTGTTGAAGGGGTCGTAGTCCTTCTCGGCTTTGGCGCTCTTGGAGAGGCCGCTCTTGCGGGGCGTCTCCGGGAGAGCGCGGATGGAGAGGCCATCCGCGTCGCCTTTGTGCTCGCGGTTCTTGAGCTGGAGCACCTGGTCCATGAGATTCGCCCCGGCCGAGCGGGCCGAGGCCGCGGGCATCTCGCGCAGGCGCTCAGCCCCGAAAGCGGAGAAATCGGCCTTGGGCAGAAGGCGCTGGGCGAGCTTGACCCATTTCGGGGTATTAGGCGCCTGCGGCTGGGCGATTGGCGCGGGGATGCCCGTTGGCTCAGCGATCTGTGTTTGCGTTACGTGAGAGGCCGGGACCTCGACTTTGCCCGGGACGACTTCGGCCTGAAGGCTTTCAGACGCTTGGACAGTCGGCAGGGCGGACTTAAGGGCCTGAGGCTTTATGTCCGTCACGCTCGGCAATA
>JACRDO010000155.1 GCA_016212885.1 Elusimicrobiota bacterium
CGGCATCTTCAGCCAAATCATGGCGTTGATCCAGGGCGCGATCAACACTGTCGGCCAAGTCTCATAGGGGCGCCTGAGTCTTTCTCTGGCATCAAAATTGCTCCACTTCTTGAGACGCGATTGAACCGTCTCAAGGAGGCTTTATGGGTAGGCTCATCTTCACCATCCTCTGCTTTGCGCTCTTAGTGTGGCTCCTCTTCGGAAACGGCGCCGCCGCAGCCGGCGGGCTCCTTGCCGGGCTCGGCTGGGCGACGATTTTCGTCATCGGGTCCATCGGCTTCTGGGTCCTGATGGTTTCGGCGTGCATCGCGCTCTGCATCGCCGACGAACACGAGAGCGGCGTCGGCGCGACCGCCACTGTCCTCATCACGCTCCTCCTCTTGCATCTCTGCGGCGGCTTCCACCCATGGCCTTGGATCACGACCCACTGGTGGACCGCGGCCATCGGCTTCCCCGCGTACTTCGCGTTCGGCGGCGGAGCGTGGGCCGTCTTCATGCTGCGCCGGCGCGCCAGGGAAGAGCTTGAGAGATACGAAAAGACGTTCGACGCGTATCTTTCAAGCTGCAGAGCGAAGAGCGAAGGCGACCTCACCGATGCGCAGAGGACCGAGTGGCTGGCGCAGCGCAAGCGCAGCGGCTTCGCAATCGACAAGAAGATATCGGACTACAAGGCTCTCATCCTCTACTGGATCTGCTACTGGCCGCCGAGCCTCGTATGGTACTTCATCAGCGATTTCGTCAAGGAGATCGCCGATGAGATCTTCCGGCGCCTGCAGGGCTACTACCAGAGGATCTGGGACGACGTGTGGAAGAACGCCCGCGGCAGCTTCCGGGGCGCAGCGTCCAATTGATCTCTTTATGCGCCGCATAAATCCGGGCATCTTCGTGTTGGCCCCCCTCCTGCTCCTCACGCCGGCCCCTGCCGTTGCGCTGACCCGCGAGGCCGTATTCTTGCTGCACGGGCTCGGAAGGACCCGGGCCTCCATGCTCGTTCTGTCCTGGCGCATGAGGCGCGCGGGCTACCGAACGGCGCTCTTCCCCTACAGCCCTCCGACGGAGCCTCTGGACGCGGCCACGGACCGCCTGCTGGCCTCCATCCGCAAGAAGGCAGGTGGAACAACCTACCATCTGATAGGACATTCCCTCGGCAGCATCATCATCCGCAACGGCTTCAAGAAGGGGTATCCTCCAGGCCTTGGCCGAGTCGTGATGCTGGCTCCCCCCAACCAGCCGTCGTTCCTGGCCGCCAAATTGAGAAGGAACCCCATTTTCAGCTGGCTCGGGGGCGACAGCGGGCAGCGGCTCGCCGAGAAGGCGTTCTACGCCTCCCTGCCCGCCCCCATGACGGAATTCGGCGTCATCGCGGGAGACAGAGGCAGCCGGCTATTGTCGCCTGAACCGAACGACGGCGTGATACTGGTCGAAACCGCCAAGCTCGAAGGGATGGCGGCCTTCGCAACGCTCCATCATACGCACACGTTCCTCATGAACGGCCGCGATACCTTCGAGCACTGCCGGGCATTCCTGGAGAGCGGGAGCTTCCGGGAGACGAAGCTGCCCCGCTGAAGAATCCGCCGGACGGCCATTATGATATCATTGAGAGGTTCCCAGGAGGCGGATCATGTCGGCCCTATTGGTTTCCATGCTGTTCCTCTCCCTGGCCTACGCGGCCGATGCGCCAGGCGTTTCCTCGGAGACCGCGCCCAGCCCGGGCGGCTTTGCGGACATGGCCCTGGTGCCGGCGGGCGAGTTCTGGATGGGTTCGCCGGAAGGGGAGGGCTACTCCAGCGAGCGCCCTCGGCACAAGGTCTACCTGGACGAGTACCGGATTGATACAACCGAGGTGACGACCGCCCAATACCGGGAATTCGCCAAAGCGACCGGCCGCCAACTGCGCCAGCAGCCGTGCCCGGATTCGGCGAATTGCCCGGTGCTCTACGTGAATTGGGATGAAGCGCAGGCCTATTGCAGGTCCCTGGGCAAGCGCCTGCCCACGGAGGCCGAATGGGAAAAGGCCGCCCGCGGGGGCTCGGAGGGGAGATACTTCTTCGGCGACAAGGAGTCCTTGTTGGGCGAATACGCCTGGTTCTGGGACAATTCCGGCCGCAAGGTCCATCACGTGGGCCTCAAGAAGCCGAACCCCTACGGACTCTACGACGTCTACGGGAACGCCCAGGAATGGACAGCGGACCGCTATGACGCCACCTACTACGGCCGCAGCCCCCGGAAGAATCCCAAAGGCCCCTTCGAAGGCGGAGACCGGGTCGTGCGGGGAGGCTCCGCCTTCGTCAGCGCGGAGCTCTGCCGCAGCGCCCAGCGCATGAAGGGCCCCCAGCTCAACCGCTACAGCGGCCGGGGCTTTCGCTGCGCGGCTTCGACGGAACTTTAGTGGCCAACCCCGCCCTGCAAAGCTTCGTCCTGGCGCGCCTGGCCGACTTCTGCGACGTTCGGGTGCGCAAGGGCCTGGGAGCGGAGCACCCCATCCCCTACCTGCTCGACAAGCTCCGGGAGATCGAGCCCCCGCTCTATGACCTGAAGCAGCAGCTCTTCAACGACGCCATCAACGAGTTCTTCCTGCGCGTCGAAGACGGAAAGGTGGACCAGCGCGCCTTGGATGACTTCGTCTTCCTCATGGAGCGCTATCTCCCCCCCGTGGACTTCGTCGACGCCGTCTTCGACCTGAGCCTTGAGCGCCTGCGCGAGCCTCGCGCGCGCTCGCGCATGGCGGATGCGCTCCGGAAGCTCACGGTGCACCGCCTCCTCGACGAGGAGGCCCTGGCTGCGAACCGGCGCCGCCCCAGCTGGGAGCAGTTGGCGCGCACGTTCTACAGCCGGCTCGACTTCGAGCGCATCGAGAATATCGCCAAACGCAGGCCGATGACCCGCAGGAGGCTCAACTACATCCTGCGCCGGGTGCAGTCGAACGTCGGCGAATTCTGCGCCGTGCTCCATCACCCCCGGTGCCCGGACGACCTCTTCACGCCCTTCATGACGCCGCGCATCGAAGCCCTGCTCGCCGCGTGCCGGCGTCTCCTCAACAGCCTGAGGTAGCGGGGTGGCCACTATCGCCGGACTTCTCCTCGCCGGCGCCGCGGCCGGCGTCTTCGGGACTCTGCTCGGGCTCGGGGGCGGGGTCTTCCTGATCCCCCTGCTGGTGCTGGTCTTCCATATCCCCATGCATTCCGCGGTCGGGGCCTCGCTCATCGCCGTCATCGCGTCGTCGAGCGCGGGCGCCTCCAAGACCATCGCGCTGGGCTTCGTCAACATGCGCCTTGGAATGAGCCTCGAAACGATGACGGTCATGGGCGCTCTCTGCGGCGCATGGCTCGCTCCGCATCTGCCGGCCCGGCTCCTCATAGCCCTCTTCGCGGCTATCCTGTTCGTGCTGAGCGGCCTGCTCTGGCGCGGCGGCCGTTCCGGGGGAAATGCGGACGGCGCCTCCGGCGCTAAGGGCGGGGTCCTGGACGGCGAGTACTTCGACCCCGCCTCCGGCAAGACCGTCTCCTACTCGGTCGAGCGCCTGCCGGCCGCCATCGGAGCCTCGCTGGCCGCGGGGATCGCCTCGGGCCTGTTCGGGATCGGCGGCGGGGTGGTGAAGGTCCCCGCGCTGCGCCTGCTCAGCCGCGTCCCGATGAAGGCCGCCGCGGCTACGAGCACCTTCATGCTCGGCGTGACGGCAGCATCCAGCGCGGTCCTCTATCTCGGCAGGGGCGACGTGCCCTTGGCCGTAGCGGGCACGGTCGCGCTCGGGGTGCTCTTCGGCTCGGAGGCGGGCCTGCGCCTGTCAAGGAAGCTGAGCGATCTGACCGTCGCCAGGATCTTCGCGGTCGTCATGCTGGGCATAGCGGTCCAAATGATGCGGAGGGCGCTTGCCGGATAGGGATCGGGAATTCGCGCAGCGGGGGATGATCGGCCGCACCCTGGCGGCCGGGGTCGCCCTCAGCGGGCTGGTGATCGCGGCCGGGCTCGCGCGAGAGGCCATGCGCTTGGACGCTCAGGCCTGGCTACGCGCCGGCATCATCATCCTCGTCTCGACCCCTTACTTGCGAGTGCTCCAGCTGGCCGCGATGTTCGCGCGGCAACGGGAATGGCGGTTTGCGGCCCTCGCCCTCACGGTCATCGCCCTCATGGGCCTGGGCGCGGCGCTGGGCCTGCGCTAGGATCTAGCGCATCTGCGGGATTTCAAGCTCCTTGCAGATCTTGCGCGCGGCGTAGTCCGCGATCTCAAGATGGCGGGTGACCGGAGTCTCCTTGCCGTTGACAGGGTTCTGGAACACGGAATACTTGCCCCCCTCCCTCAATAGGACGCAGCCGCTGTCGATCAAATGCCTGACGAGGTCCTTGCGCTTCATAGACGCCCCCTTTCAGAGTTTTTAAATCCGGCCCGCTCCATCAGAACTCGAGCTCCAGCTCGACCGGGCAGTGGTCCGAGCCCATCACGTCGGGCCGGATGGCCGCCCGCTTAAGATGGGGCCTGAGGCTCTCGGACACGAAGAAATAATCCAGTCGCCAGCCCACGTTGCGCTCCCGGGCGCGGGTGATGAGGTCCCACCAGGTGTAGTGGCCGGGGCCCTGCTCGAAAGTCCGGAAGCTGTCAATGAACCCCGCGGCCAGCAGCCGGTCGATCCACGCCCGCTCCTGGGGCAAAAATCCCGAGACGCCCTCGTTGTCCTTGGGCCGGGCCAAATCGATCTCCTTGTGCGCGGTGTTGACGTCGCCGCAGATCACGAGGTTCTTCTCCCCGCTCTTCCTGCGGCGGACCAGGAGCTTCAGGAAGTCGTCGTAGAAGCGCATCTTGAAGGCCAGGCGCTCCGGGCTCTGCTTGCCGTTTGGGAAATAGACGTTGAACAGCGTGAACTCGGGGAACCGGTGCGCGAGCGCCCGGCCCTCCCGGTCGTACTCGCTCACGCCCAGGCCGCGCTCCACGCCTTTGGGCTCGGCCCGGCAGTAGGTGCCCACGCCGCTGTAGCCCTTCCTCTCCGCCGAGGCGAACTCCGCCGCGTAGCCGGGGATGCTCTTGAGGCCGTCGCTCAGCTGGCGGGGCTCGGCCTTGGTCTCCTGCACGCAGAGCACGTCGGCCTTCTCTTTGCGGGCCCAATCCGCGAAGCCCTTGCGCCCGGCCGCGCGAAGGCCGTTGACGTTCCAGGAGAGCATCCGGTAAGTCGGCATGGCATCAAGGGCCCTATGGATCGAACCGATAGCCGTGACTTCTGACCGTGACGATCCTCTCCCCGTAGGCGCCGAGCTTCTCCCTCAGGTGGTGGATCGTGACGTCGATGATCTTGGTGTCGGTCGCGGCCCCGGCCGGATAGCCCCAAACCTGCTGGAGCAGGAAATCCCTCGATAGCACCCGCTCCTTGAGCCTCACGAAGAGCGTGAGCAGGTCGAACTCCTTGGCGCTGAGATCGAGGGGCTTCTCCTTCACGCAGACCCGGCGCGCGTCCATCTCAAGCTTCAAGGCGCCGGCCTGCAGGTTCTCCGGCTGGCCCGTGCGGCCGCTTCTGCGCAGGAGCGCCTCGACCCGTGCGAAGAGCTCTTCGAGGTCGAAGGGCTTGACCAGGTAGTCGTCCCCCCCGCTGCGCAGGCCCGTGACCCGGTCCTCCACGGCGCTCCTTGCCGTGAGGAAGAGCACCGGGATGTCCCGCAGGGCCGGCTTGTCCCGCATCTCCACGCAGAGGGACATCCCGTCCCCGTCGGGCAGCTTCCGGTCGAGGACCGCCAGGTCGAACTTGCCCCGGCCCAGGAAGGAGCGGGCGGCCGAGGCGCTAGAGGCGGCCTGCACGTCGTAGCCCGCCCCGGTCAGGGTCTCCGTGACGAGCTCGATAACGACCGGGTCGTCGTCAACGACGAGGATGCGGAACCTTGCCATGGGGGTATTGTAGCTAATACGGGAACAGCTCGCCCAGCGCCTTCTCGCTCAGCTCCCCGAACTTCTTGAGCCCCTCCAGGTCCACGCGGCCGCGGTTGCCGAGGATATAGACGGTCTTGGGCCCGGTCTCGAACCGGGCCGAGAACCGCTTGAGATCCTCCAGGGTGTAGGCCAAAGAGCGCTTGAACCTCTCCGGCCGCGGGTCCTTCTCGAAGCCGAGGTCTTCCCACTTGAAGATCGCGCCGGGGATGGCCCGGAACGCTATGGGGGCGGTGCGGTAGGTCTCCTCGATGCTCTTCTTTGTTTCCTTGAAGCGGTCCTCGGAGGCCGGCAGCTTGCTCAGGAGGCCTTTAAGCAGGCTCGCCGCCTCGATCGTCTTGTCGGCCTGGGTGCCGAGCCGGCCCCAGAGCCGGTTCTCGTCCTCCTTGTAGGAAGCCTGGCTGTAGCCGCCCGAAGCCGAGTAGGCCAGGGCCCGGGCTTCGCGCACCTCCTGGAAGATGACCGAGCTCATGCCTCCGCCCATGAAGTCCGCGTAGAAGTGGTAGTCCACAGCCTTCGTCCCGTCGTAGACTTCGTCCGCGGCGAAGATGCCGACCTGGGACTGGACCATGTCGCGATGGACGAAGATCGCCTCTTCCTTGGCTGGCCGGCGGTAGCGCAGGGGCTTGTGCTCCGGGGTCGCGGCGTAGGCTCTTCCAGGGACGCTCAGCTCCCGGAGGGCCTCCTCCGCTCCCCTCGCGCCCACATAGCCCGTGCGGTGCCGGTACTCGAAGAACACCTTGAGCAGGGACTTCAGCCGCTTCTCGCTGAGCGCCTTGAGCTGGTCGTCTGAGAGCTCCGCGAGGACCTGGCTCTCAGGGCCCCGCATGGCCCATTCGCCCAAGGCGTAGCTGACGTAGGCGGGGTTGACCTTGTTGTCCTTGTGGCCGCCTATCTGTACTTCGATCATCTTCTTCAGGGTGTCAGTGGCGACGTTCGGGCTCTCGAAGCGCAGGCGCATGAGCTTGATTGACTCATCGAGGTTTTTTTCAAGGCCCGTCAGGTAGACCGAGGTGCTCTGCTCGCCGCAGCCCGCCTTCATGGTCGTGCCCAGGGCGTAGAGCTTCTTCTTGAACTCCTCGGCCCTCATGTCCCCGGCGCCTGAAAGCTCCAGCAGGTCCAATGCCGCGCATAGCTCGCGCTCATGGCGGAAGCCGCGCTCGAACTCGAACTCGAGCTGGAAGAGGTCGTTGAAGGGGTTCTTCGCGGCCACGAGCCTCCCCCAAGGCGCCTGCGCGGACTGGTAGTCGCGGGGGGCTTTAAGCCAGCGCGGCTCGATCGGAACAGCCGGCATGGAGACAAGCTCCCGGTAGAACGCCGATTCGCGGCCGCGGGCCACGTCGATCTTGGTGAATCCCGGCTTCTGGATCGAAGGGATCTCCGGCTTTCCCCTGCGGCGGAAGGCGACAACCCTGCCCTCTGCGAGGTGCTGCTTCGCGACCCGGAGGACGTCTTCCTTGGAGACCTTCTTGAGCCGCTCGATCCATGCGGCTGCGTGCGGCCATTCCTCATAGCGGATGAAGGCGTCGGCCATCTCGGCCACGCGGGCGTCGTTGGACTCGAGCTTGCGCTTCTCGCGGATCTCGAAATTGGTCACGATGGCTTTTAGGTCTTCTTCCGAGAACTCGCCGGCCTTGAGCTTCTCGACGGCTTCCATCAGCAGGGCCTCGGCCTCCTCGAGCGTCTGGCTGTCCTTCGGCACGGCCCACATCTGCCACGCGCCGCCCTCGTTCATGAAGTCCGGGCTCGAGCCGGCCTGCTTGACCTTCTGCGCCTGGTTCAGGGTCAGGTTGATGATGCCGGACTCCGAGTTGTCCATCACCATGTCCATGACGACGAGGGCGTCGCGGTCCTCATGCCCGTAGGGCGGCAGGGGCCAGGCCAGGATGACCTGCTCCTCGGCTTCGTACTTCACTTCGATCCGTTCCGTGAAAGTCGGTTTCGGCACCTCATACGCCTCCGGAGGCGCCACAGCCTTCGGCGCCCAGGCGCCGAAGGTGCGCTCAAGGAGCTTCAGGACTTCCTCCCGGTCGAAGTCGCCGGCCAGGGCCACGGCCATGTTGTTGGGGATGTAGTTGTTGCGCTGGAAGGCGTACATCTTCGCAAGCGAGGGGTTCTTCAGGTGCTCCATCGAGCCGAGGGTGGTCCGTCCATACGGATGGTCTTTATAAAGCGTCTTATTGAGCGCCTCGGAAAGAATTCGCCCGGGGTTGTCGAGGGAGCGGTTCTTCTCCTCGTAAACCGTCTCGATCTCGGTCTGGAAGAGGCGGAAGATTGGCTGGGCGAAGCGGTCCGCCTCGAGCTTGGCCCAGGCTTCGAAGCGGTTCTTGGGCATGTCCGTGACGTAGACCGTCTGCTCATTGGATGTGAAGGCGTTGATGTTGCGAAAGCCGAGCGTCTTGTAGGTCTTGTCGAGCTCATTGGGAATCGAATACTTCCCGGCCTCGATGTTCTCCCGGTCGATGGCGGCGTAAATTTCCTTGCGCTTGGCCGTGTCCGTGGAGACGAAATGGTCCTCATAGAGGTTGTAAATGGCGTCCAAGTGCGGCTTCTCCTCGGCGTAGTCCAGGGTCCCAAGCCGCGCGCTGCCTTTGAAGAACATGTGCTCCAGGTAATGCGCCATCCCGGTGCTGTTCGACGGGTCATGGCGGCTTCCCGCGCGGACCGCGATCCACGCGGAGATGCGGGGGACCTCGCGGCTAGGCGACAGATAGACGGTCAAGCCGTTCTTCAATCGATGGACAGTGACCTGCAGGGCGTCGCCCGGAAGCGGGGAGGCGACGAGCTGGGGCGGGCGGGAGGAGGACTCCCAGTCTTGGGCCGCCTTCGCATGAAGCGGCGCGAGCAAGACGGCGAAAAGCAGGGCGGCGGCCGGAAGTCTCTTAGTCATGGCGAGTCTCCTGTACAGAAATCCGAGCCAAGTAATAAGTAGTATACTTGACTTTTGCAGGCCATGGCAGACCATCCGGCGTTCTTGGATTCCGCATTCGCACAGAGGGTCATCCGGATACTGAAGAGCCACCCTGTCGGGTTCGCCTACGTGTTCGGCTCCTTGGCCGCCGGCTCGGCTGGCCCGAGCAGCGACCTGGACCTGGCGGCTTTTTTCGACCGGAGACTGACTTCCCAGAGGCGGAACAGGCTGCGGCTGAGGTTGCTCCGCGAGCTGGCGGAGACCGGCGGGGCGCCGAACGGGCTCGACCTCGTGGTGCTCAACGATTGCGGCCTGAACCTGGCCTACGACGTGATCCATGGAGGCCGGCTGCTCTTCTGCAAGGAACCGCTCCGACGCATCCGCTTCGAAGCCGGTGCCTGCTTGCGCTATTTTGACAGGCTCTATTACATCCGACGCAGCGCGGAGCAGGTCCTACGGCGCACCGCGGCCAGGGGAGTGCTGGAGCGATGGTAGCACATGCCAGCCTGGACGCGCGGCTTCGCAAGCTTCGCGAATACTGCGCGCTGCTTTCTACGTATAGGAAAGCCTCCCTGGAGAACTTGAAGCGCGACGCGACGCTGCGCGGGGCAGTCGAACGCTACCTCCAACTCGCCATAGAATGCTGCTTGGATATCGGCGAAATTGTCATCTCGGAAAAGGGCTTGAGGCAGCCGGCCGACTACAGGGACGTCTTGCTGGTCCTGGGCGAGAACGGGGTCCTGCCTCAGCGGTTCGCCAGGAGATTCTCCGATGCCGCCGCACTGAGGAACATACTCGTCCACGAATATCTGGAGGTGGACCTCCGCATCGTGGTGGACGTCTTGCGCAGGAATCTCAAGGATTTCGACGCCTTTGCCCGCCACATCGCCGGGTTCCTCCTGCGGGGCTAGTTCCCCGGCATCAGCATCAGTATAGTATTTTGGCGCTATTGGAACGGCTTAGACAATCCCTCCCGTAGGCGCCGCCCGCGACTCCAGGATCCTCCGCGCGGCCTCGCGGCCCGACCGGATGCATTCGGGTATACCGATACCGCGATAGCAGCCTCCGGCCAGCAGCAGACCGGGGACCGCCGAGAGCTTCGCGTCCAGCGCTGCGACCCGGGCGCCGTGGCCGACGTTGTAGAGCGCGTTTGCCTTGGGCCAGCGGTGGACGAGCGAGCCGAGCGGCGCGGCTTCGAGCCCCAGGATGCGGCGCAGGTCGGAACGCGCAGCCCGCAGCAGCCCGTCGTCGTCTAAAGCCAGCGGGCCTTCCCGTCCCGCGCCTCCGAAATAGCAGCGGATGAGGGTCTTCCCCTCCGGAACACGGCCTGGGAACTTGTTGGAGGTGAAGGTCGCGGCCGTAAGCGAGACTCCCTCCCCGCGCTCAACCAGGAAGCCGAATCCCTCAAGCGGCCTCGCCATGGAAGCCGAGTCATAGAGCAGGTTCACCACGGCCGTGGAGGAGAACTGGAAGCCCTCCAGCATGCAAGCGAGCTCAGGGGCGTCCTCCCGGAGGATCGCGGCCGCCGCGTCGGTTGGCGCGGCCAGCACCACGGCATCC
The DNA here is from genome assembly GCA_016212885.1 of Elusimicrobiota bacterium. Lineage (GTDB taxonomy): Bacteria > Elusimicrobiota > Elusimicrobia > UBA1565 > UBA1565 > UBA9639. The sequence goes on from JACRDO010000155.1 coordinate 10,380, forward strand.
GCTCGGATGGTCTCCCCCCCCTCCAGGGAGACACGGAAGATCCCTTTCTCCCGGCGGATGGAGGCCACGCGCGTCTTAAGGCGGACGCAGGGGCGCGCCCTCTCAGCCAGCGCGTCCGCGAGCCGGGCCACGCCGCCCTTGAGCGTCACGAACATCGTCAGGCCCTGGCCGGGGTCTCCCCCCTCCCCCCTCCGCCGACGCGCGTAAACGCCCCGGAGAACGCTGCCGTACTCCCGCTCCAGCTCCCGGAACAGCGGGAAAGCGCTCGCGAGGCTCAAAGACTCGACGTCGCCCGCATAGATCCCTGCGAATACCGGCTCGATGACGGTCCTGAGCGCCGCTTCGCCGAAGCGGCGGAGGCCGAACTCGGCCAAAGACTCGTCGCGCTCCTCGCGCAGCCGCGGGATGAAGAACTCGAGCCCTATGCGCAGCTTGGCCGTCAGGGGCAGGAGGTCGCTGGTCAAAAACGGCCAGACGCGGGAGGGAATCAGCATCATCAGCCCTTCTGGATACTTGCGCAGCTTCCCGCGGGAGAGGACGAACACATCCCGCTTTTGCCGCTCGGTGCAGAGCACCTCGCCAAAGAGGCCGAGCTCCCGGATCAGCTCGAGCGCCCACGGCCGCGTGGAAAGAAACGAGTCCGGCCCCGCGTCGGCCGCGACGCCGTCGATCGAGCCTCCCAGCAGCTTGCCGCCAAGCCGCCCGGAAGCCTCCAGCAGGGTCGCTTCATGTCCGGCAGAGCCCTTGAGCAGGTCGTGGACGCAGCTTAAGCCCGCGACGCCGCCGCCGACAACGAGGACGCGCACTAGTGTAGTGTCCCGTTATTCCCTTGGCTTTTGACCGCGCGATTTCTGGAGCGAGCCGAAGCGACGCGAGGCGAGCAGGCCTGAAGGCCTGTAAGCCGTCCCGAACATCCAAACGGCGTAGGTTCGGGACGTCCCAAACCAACAGACTTTGGATGTTTGGGACGAGCGGCGCAAAGGCGCAGCCCGA
>JACRDO010000156.1 GCA_016212885.1 Elusimicrobiota bacterium
AGGCGCGTTGCGGGCGCCGAGACCCCGATGCCGACCAGCCCGCCCGCGGCCACCAGCGTCGAGCCTCCGACCGAGAAGCCGTTGCCCGTCACAGACAGGGTCGAGTTGCTCAAGGTGAGATGGCCGAGCATGGAGTCCCCCGCATTCAGCAGGAAGCCGCAGCCGCAGAAGGACCCGGTGGCGAAGGACACGAATATGCCGGAGTTGATCCTGACCTTCAGCGCGCCGTCCCCCGTGGAATCGTAGTAAAGCCTGCCGGGCGCCTGCGCGGGCGGGCCGCCGAGGCTGGCCAGGGTGAGAAAACCCGAGGCCGAGATCGTGCTCGCGAAGGCGTCGCCCACCTGCAGGTTCCCCCCGGAGACGTGGAGGCGCGTTGCGGGCGCCGAGACCCCGATGCCGACCAGCCCGCCCGCGGCCACCAGCGTCGAGCCTCCGACCGAGAAGCCGTTGCCCGTCACAGACAGCGTCGAGTTGCTCAAGGTGAGTTGGCCGAGCATGGTGTCCCCCGCTTTCAGCAGGAAGCCGCCGCCGCCGATGGTCCCGGTGGCGATGGCGACGAATAGGCCGGAGTTCATCCGGATCTTGAGCGCGCCGTCGCCGTTCGAGTCGTAATAGATGCGCCCGGTGGCCGGCGCAGGCTCCGAGGCGAGGCCGGGCAGGGTGAGGTAGCCCGACTCCGAGATCGTGGTGGCGTTGGCGTCGCCCACCTGCAGGCTCCCGCCGGAGACGTGCAGGCGGGCGGAGGGGTTGGTTGTTCCGATTCCGACAGAGCCGCCGGACTTGAAGATCGCGACCACGTTGGGCGTAAATACGGCGTTCGCCACCACGGGCCCGGCATTGGAGAAGAGGCTGATATCGTTCTGCCCCGGGATGGGGTAGTTGACCGCCAGACCGGCCGCTCCGATGAGGGCGTTGGAGTTGGCGAAGAGGTAGCGGTTCCCGTTGACCACGTCAAAAGTCGTATAGGCGTTGCCTGCGAACAGGCCGCTCCCCCCTATGTTCGACGACATGTCCGCGTAGCCGAAGCCGGCCGACACCTGCCGCCTCGTCCAGTCCCCGGCGGTGAGCGAGGCGCCCGGAGAAGTGGTCCCGACCCCGACCTTGCCGCCGGCCACCACCAGGGTCGAGCCGCCCACTGAGAAAGCGTCTCCGGTCACGGTAAGCGTTGAATTGCTGAGGGTCAAGGGCCCGGTCATCGCGTCTCCGCCCTTGGAAACCTTGCTGCTGTCCGTGCCGGTCAAGTTGGTCAAGCCCGCCCCATTGCCAACGAAGGATGCCGCCTCGATGGTGCCCGCGAGCGCGCTGATGCCTGAGCTGAGCTTGAGGCTGTAGCCGGAGGAATCCATGCCCGCGATGGTCAAGGTCGAGCCGGAGAGCGTGAGCGGCCCCGTCATGGCGTCGCCGGTCCGAACGAGGCGGGCGGTCATGTCCGCGGGCAGGTTCATGATTTTGGACTGGGCGATGCCCGCTGCGGCGGCGATCTGCGCGTCGGCGATGCCGCCAAGCTGCGCCAAAGGAACCCGTCCCGAGCCGTCGAGCAAGAGCAGCTTGTCCGGCGAGTTGAACGTATTCCCCTGCAGGGTGGCTGATGAAGACCTCAGCGTCAGGGCCGAACCGGCCGCGCCGTCCCCGGCGAACTGCGCTGGGTCCGCCAGGATGCTCATGACGCCCGCGGCCTGGGCGCTCGAGATGCTGAGCCAGGCCGCCCCGTTATGGTATTTGAGCTGGTTGACGGAGGTGTCGTACCAGAGATCTCCCGCGCCCGCGCTCGCCGGCACCGTGCCGGAGGAGGCGTACTGCTTGCCGGAGTGGAGCAGGGCGTTGAGCGCGTAGGCGCCTGCGCTCAGCTCCTCCCGCGGGGCGAGCGTGGTCCCGTCGATGACGACCTCGAGGTAGGGCGTCGTATGCTCCCAATCCACCCCGCTCGGCTCCAGGGTCACGAAAAACCTTCCGTTGGTGAAGGCAACCGGCGTGCTCGGGCTCGTATAGACGGGGTATCCCCCGGCCGCGGAGGTGTAGATCTTGAACACCAGGGTATGCGCGCCGTTCACCGGGATCCCGTTCTGGCGCAGATTGCCCTGGTAGGGCAGCTTGGCCGTGAACGCGGCCGCGGGGCGGACGTGCATCAAGAGAAGCAGGATGAAGCAGGTTTTCAGGATAGGTTTCATGAGCTTGTCCCTCGAGATCATCGTATGATCATGAGCTTCCCGGATTTCTTATTCGAGCCGGACGCCGCGACCCAGATGTAGACGCCGCTTGCCACGTCGTGTCCGCCGTTCGTCCGGACGTCCCAGGATACGGTCCCCAGGTTCCCCGGCGGGATGTCCAGGCTCCGCACCAGCTCGCCCGCGATGTTGTAGATGCGGATACTGCCGTCGGTAGGCGTTTGCGCGAAGCGGATGCCGTCGGTTTTGTTCCCCAGGGAGGGGTCCCCGCTGTTGGGGCTCCACGGCACCGGGAAGGCGTAGACGTTGGAGACGTCGCAGTCCGCGGCGCCGATCAGGGCGTAGACATGGAGGACCTGGATGCGGCCGGAGACCGTCCTCGACGAAGCGTCCACCGATGAGTCGGGGACCTTGACCCACATGCCGCGCTGCTCATCCAGCCTCCAGAGCCTCAGGGTCTTGGCGCGAACGGGCGGGCTCGTCCCATCCACGATGCCGTCGCCGGTGACGTCCGGGTACGAGATGCTCAGCGTCGCTGGGGCCGCCAGGGCCGCGTCCTGGAACGTTCCGTCGTCCTTCATCATGTTGATCTCGAGCACGCTCTGGGGCAGGAGCGTGAAATACGGCCCAAGGGTCGAGAGCCTCGACTGCGCCTCCTGGATCATCGGCGGCTGGATCCGGAACGGGGTGTCCTTGGGCGCGATGTTGATGTAGAAGTCGAAATCGTTCGCAGCCGCGTTCGCCGGGACCATGACCGAGCCTTTGCCTTCTTGGGCATCTACGAGATTGTTCACCGTATGCAGGTACAGGGCGGAATTCGAGGCGCCGGCCAGCAGGCTGAACTCTCCGCCGGAGACCACGCCCTCCGCCCCGCTCGACGCCGCGTCGCCGAATGTGCCGGAATAGAGGAGGAGGCCGCTTCCCCCCGATACGCCGGCGCCCGCGGCGAAAGCCGTCTCAACCAGCGTGAAGCTCGAGCCCGACATCTCGGCGGCGAGCGCGCCCGCGTCCGGAAGGGCCAGCAGGAGGAGCAGGAGCCGGGCGGCCTTCATGGGGCCCTCGATTCAGGGCGCTGGAGGCGCTCGAGCGCGCTGCGCGCATAGGAATGATCGGGGTCAGCCTGCACCGCCTTCTCCATCTCGTCGCGCGCCCTCGCCATGTTGCCTGTGGCGTAGTAGGCCAGCCCCGCCTGATAGCGCGACTCAGCTTCTTCCCGGCGCTGCTGATCGCGCTGACCGAGCGCATGGGTGGCCTCAAAGTAGCCTTCCTTGGCTCCGGGGTAGCGGGGGTCCAATTCGAGAAGCTCGTTGTAGGCGTCTATGGATTCCGCCAGCCTCCCGTCCTTCCTCAGGCGCGAGGCAAGCTCGAAGAGATGTTTCGCCCCCCGGTCCCGGAGCGCTTCCAGCGCGTTGCGGGCGTAGGGGTGATCGGGATCGGCCTGCACCGCTTTGCCCATCTCCTGGCGCGCCTTCTCAAGGTCCCCCGCGGCGTAGTAGGCCAGTCCCGCCTGATAGAGCGACTCGGCCTCCTGCCGGAGCTGCTGTTTGCGCCGCTCGAGCGCCTGGGTGGCTTGAAAGAAGCCCTCTTCCGCGCCAGGATAGCGCTGGTCCAGTTCTATTAGCTCGTGGAAGGCGGCGACGGATTCCTGCAGCCGGCCCTCCTTCCTGAGCCTTGCGGCGAGCTGGAATAGACGCTTGGCCCGCCTCTGCAGGATCATCCGCATATCGGACGGAGGCTTGGCTGCAACGGGAGGCGCCTTTGCCAGCTCCGGCTCTTTAGGCGGCTGAGGGCGATACTTGCCCAGGAGGGCGAGATAGTGGCGGATGACCTCCTCCGGCAGTTCGGAAGGCCTCCGGGGGGAGAGCAGGGCTTCCAGGAAGGCCCGGCGAGCACTCTTGCCGTTGTTCTCGTCTTGCGGCGAGATCAGGCTGTAGAAGTGCGCCGCGATGTAAAGGCGGGCCTCACCCTCGCTGCGGAAGTCCTTGCGGTCGAGCCGCGCCGCGATCTCCGCGCGCGCCCGCCCCAGGCCCTCCACCGCGCCGCGGTGCATGGGATTCTCCTCCAGGACTCGCTGGTAGAAGTCCCAAGCTGAGAGCCAGCGCCTGTCCGCGCATGCGGCCTGCGCCCACGCGAGCAGGGCGTTCCAGCGCTCGGTCTTGATCCTTCCGGCCTCCAGGCCCGGCCCGATGGCCGCGCGGGTCTCCTCCTTCATCTTGCGCAGATTCCTGGCGCGTTCTTTCTTGAGCGCGTTCACGCTCGCCTGCAGGTAGGAGCGTGCCTGCATGTGATGATGGTTGAGGAAGAGGACTTCCATCATCGAATCCGCGCAGCGGCGCCAATCCCCCGCCCCGCAGGCGGCCTTGCCTTCGTCGAAGAGCCCGCCCAGGCTCTCGGGGCGCAGGAGCACCTCCGTCTCGGGCGCGGCGGGCCTTGGGCTGAGGCGAGCCTCCTTTCGGTCGAGCCGCGCCGCGATCTCCCTGCGCACCCGACTCAGGCCCTCGACCGCGCCGGCGTGCAGGGGATTCTCCTCCAGGACCAGCTGGTAGAAATCCCGCGCGGAGAGCCAGCGCCTGTCCGCGCATGCGGCCTGCGCCCACGCGAGCAGGACGTTCCAGCGCTCGGTCTTGATCCTTCCGGCCTCCAGGCCCGGCCCGATGGCCGCGAGAGTCTCCTCCCTCATCTTGGCCAGGTTCTTGATCCGGTCCTTCTTGAGCGCGTCGGCGCTTGCCTGCAGGTAGGAGCGGGCCTGCATATGGTGGGGGTTGAGGAAGAGGACTTTCATCATAGAATCCGCGCAGCGGCGCCAATCCCCCGCCCCGCAGGCGGCCTTGCCTTCGTCGAAGAGTCCGCCGACGCTCTCGGGGCGCAGGAGCGCCTCCGTCTGAAGCGCGGCGGGCCTTAGGTTGAAGCGGGGAAACTGGGCTTCAGGGGGCTGCTGCGGCGCGGCCCACGCGGCGGCGCAGAGGAGCGAAAGCAGGAGCCTCACGGCTTGACCCCCTCGCTGAGCTTGCCGTGGGCTTCTTTCAGCAGCTTCACCGCGCGCTCGCTGCCCGGGTCCATCTGAAGGGCCCGGTTGATCTCCAGCACGGCTTCGTAGTAGCGCGCCTGGCGCATCATGTCCTCGGCCGCGTCCAGCACTTCCTTCGCGCTCTGGTGCGGCGCCTGGGGCGGCGCGCCGAATCTAATCGAGATGCCTGCGCGGTGGGTGTTCCCGAGCTCGCCGAAGCCGGCGAAGGAGTAATCCAACTGCACCAGGTGCAGGCGGACCCCGATGCCGGCCCTCAGGCCCATGCCTTCCTCCTGGCCCATCTTGTAGCCCAGGCGTACCGCCAGGGTCCTGCGGACCCAATACTCGGCCCCGAACGACGCCGCCAGGCGCGTGTCCCTGCCGTCGATCACGTCCAAGGCGATGGTGAGGGGGTCGTCCCAGAGTGTCTTTTGCACCGCGGCGCCCATGGACACCGTCGTTGGCAGTGGAGTGCCCTCGGAGACGAAGCGCATGGACGGACCCAGGTGGCGCACGGCGAGCCCGAGCCTCGCTCCGCGGGCCCAGTCCCCGAGCCAGCGCTCCCAGCCCTTGCTCAGAAGCCCCAGGTCCGCGCCCACGGTCTCGGCGCTGTTGCGCGCCAGGCGCTCCCGCACGTACTTCACATTGGTCCCAAGGCAGAGGCTTGGGGCCCCGTCGCCCGGCAGGGTGAAGGCCTTGGCCGCGGCCACTCCCGCGGCCAGATCGTCGGATGAGACGGTCCCGGTACGGACACCGTTGTTGTTGTAGCTGTCGAAAGGGCTCACCGCCAGGCGGGTCAGGTTGGCGCCCAGCGCGGCGCCCCCGGTCAAGGGATGGACGTAGGCCAGGTACTGCTGCTGGATCCCCTCGAAGTGCTGGTCGTGCATCAGCGCGAGCTCCGGGTGCTCCAGCTGCGCCAGCCCGGCCGGGTTCCAATAGCTCGCGTACGCGTCGTCCGCCACGGCTGTGTGCGTCTCGCCCATGCCGATGGCCCTCGGGCCCGCGCCCAGCTTGAGGAAAGTGGCGCCCGCGGTTCCGGGCTCGCCGGCCCTGGAGAGGGCGGGCGAGGCGGCGAGGAGGACGAGGAGGACGGCTCGGATCATTGGGCTTGCGCTGCGCTCATGCGTCCAAGACGCGCAGGATCGCCTCCGTTTTGAGCATCAGCAATTTGAGGTCCACGGGCTTGGCCACGTAGTCGTCGGCCCCGGATTTGAGACCCTCGGCCTTGTCGAGCGGGCTCATGTGCGCGCCGGAGATCATGATGACCGGGATCTGGCGCAGAAGCTCGTCGCCTTTGAGGCTCTTGCAGACCTTCCAGCCGGTGGTCCCCGGAAGGCTGACGTCGAGGAGGATCATGTCCGGATGGACCGAGCGCGCCTTCTCCAAGGCTTTGGCGGGATCCGCAAGCGGCTCGAAGGTCCAGCCTTTGAGGCGGAAGAATATGCCGACCGCCTTCAATAGCTCGGCGTCGTCATCGATCATCAGCACGGTCCTAGGCATGGTAGACACTCCTTAAGATAAGCGGAAGCGAATCACCAATAGGATGGCTTGCGGGGATTTCAAACCGGTTCCAAACCGGTTTCAGTCTTGTCTATTCTGCGCGGGAGCTATTTCTTGCGGAGGCGGTAGCCGAAGCCCGGCAGGGTTTCCAGGAGGAGGCCGGCTTCTCCCAGCTTGCGCCGGAGGCGGAAGAGGGTGAGGTCCACGACGCGGGGGCGCACAGCGGAGTCGTAGCCCCACACGGTTTCGAGCAGGCAGCTCCGCTTGATGACGCGCTCCGGCCGCCGCATGAAGGTCTCCAGGAGGGCGAATTCCTTCGGCGTCAGGCGGACCGCGCGGCCGCTCACCTGCGCGAGACCCTGCTCGCTGTCCACTCGGATGGGCCCGATCTCCAGGACGCTCTCCTGGCTGGGTGCGGAGCTTTGGTAGCGCCGCAGGAGGGCGCGCACGCGCCAGAGCAGCTCCGTCGGATGGAACGGCTTGGCCAGGAAATCGTCCGCCCCGCTCTTGAGGCCCGCCACGATCTCCGCCTTCCCCGCATTCGCGGAGACGAACAGAACGGGGATGCGCCGGGTGCGGGGGTCCGACTTCAGGATCCGGCAGGTTTCGAGTCCCCCGATCCCGGGGAGCTCGATGTCGAGGAGCACGCAGGAAGGAGCCCACTCGAAGGCGCACTCGAGGCAGCGCTCGCCCGAAGCCTCGAAGCGCAGGTCGAACTCTTCGGGAGCGAGCGCCAGCCGGTACGGCTTGCGCCCGGGGCCCTCAGGCTCCGTGATCAGCAGGCGGGCCTTCATGGGGCCGCCTCAGGCGCGAAGGGCAGGGTCAGGATCATGGAGGTGCCCTTGCCGACCTCGCTCTCGGCGCGGATGGCCCCGCCGTGCGCTTCGACGATCTCCTTGCAGACGGAGAGGCCGAACCCGGTCCCCTTCGCGCGGCCCGTGCCGGCCCCCTCGCCCGCCTCCATGAAGCGGGTGAAGAGTCGGCCCATGCGGTCCGCGGAGATGCCGACGCCCGTATCCTTCAGCGTCACCTCCGCGAAGCCGGTGGTGGCCCGTGCTTCCAGGAAGATGAAGCCGCTGCGGGGCGTGAACTTGAGCGAGTTGGACAGGAGGTTGATGAGCACGCGCAGGATCATCGCGGGGTCCGCGGACACCGGCGGGAAGGAGTCGGAGATCCGGTTCTCGACCGCGACCCCGGATTCCTTGACCATGGAGTCCAACAGGCGCAGGGCCTCCTCGGAGACGTCCTTGAGCGAGACCGGGGACCTGCTCGGGGAGAGCCCCAGGCCTTCCTGGAGGCGGGCGTAGCCGAGGATGTCCTCCGCCATCAGCGTCAGGCGCTTGACGTTCATGGCGATCCCTTCAAGGCAGCTGCGGCGGTCCGCTTCCTGCGGGGCGCCGGACAGCTCCTCGAGCGACTGCTCGTAGGCCGAGATGGCGGAGAGCGGCGCCTTGAAGTCGTGGCTGATCCCGGCGATCATCCGCACCCGGATCTCCTCCAGGCGCTTGAGCTGGGAGGCCATCCGGTTGAACGCGGAGACTAGTGTCCCCAACTCGTCCTTGGTCCATATCTGGACCTGGGCGTCCATGTCCCCGCGCCCCATGCGCTCCGCGGCGAGGCTCAAGTCCGTGAGGGAGCGGCTCAAGCGCCGGGCGAGCGCGGAAGCGCCGAGGACGCCCAGGATCGACAGGGCCAGGGCCACGGCCAGCAGGCGCATGGCCGTCTCCTGCAGGGCGCGGCGCACGTCGCTCTCCAGCGCGTCGATCGAATAGCCCATGAGGGCCCAGCCGGCGACCTTGCCGTCCACCAGGACAGGCTTCGCCCATTCGCGCACGCGCGCCCCTCCCGCCTCGCGGTCCATGACCGCGGTCCGCGCAGCCTCGGTCAGGGCGGCGTCCAGCCAGGTCCCGATGGCCGTGCGGCCGCCCTTGAGGAGCTCGCTGTGCACCCGGACCTTGCCGCTTGCGTCGGCCAGCAGGGTGTAGCTGACCTCGGAGCTGAAGGCGATGGCCTTCATGTAGTTTACGGCGAGGAGGTCGTTCTTGTCGATGAGGGAGTCGCGGCAGACCTCCGCGAAGCGCTCCAGGGCCGCCTGCTGGTTCGCCCTCTGGCGCGCGAGCAGGTGCCGCCGCTCCAGGATGAGGATCGCCGCGATGGAGCAGATGAGCACGGACTCCGTCAGCAGGAGCGCGCCGAGAGTGAATTTCGCGCGGAGGGTCATGGCAGCCCGGTTAGTGTACCTTGGGCTTGTTAGAGATTCAATACCGCTTCACAGGGCGGCGCGCTATGATGCCCACTTCAACTCGAGCTTCTTGTGATGCAGAGCACAATCCCGCAGGTACAGGTTGATGAGGTTTTGGTAGGGCATCCCTATCTCGGCAAGCGGAAAGGGGCGCAGCTCAGCAGGCTGGCCTGGAGCCGCGACGGGAAATCGGTTTTCTTCGGCGTCTGGGCGCACGAAGGGCTCCTGCGCATGGGCAGGCCCGAGCTTCACCGCGTGAATTTCACCGGCGCCTGCGGCTCGCAATAAATCAGCTATCGGACCTCTTCGTATCTTCCAGCTCCCTGCCAGTCTCAGCGTCGATCTTGACGGTGGTCTGGAAGCGATATTGCCGGGAGCCCCGGTAGAGGATCGAAGTGCTCGTCTCCTCGGTGATCACTTCCCTCCTTCCCAGCAGGCTCCGTTCCTCGCCGCGGATGTACGTGACGAGATCGGTGGACACGAAATCAGGATTCTCCATCCCCTGCTTCAAGAGCAGAAGAGCCGGAGCCGCAGGGTCCTCGTCCACATGGCTTCCAGCCAGGAGGGTCACGATCCTCGAGCCGTGCGCGTCCCTCTCCTGCCCAAGGGCCGAATCCGCATGGCCGCAGGCCGGCAGAGCCGACAGCAGCCCGGCGAACATCCATGCTCCCAATCCCGCCTTCATCATCGTCATCTCATTCGCCTCCTATTGTCATTCTACTCCGGCTTCAGGATGAGTATGGAAGACGAGAGTGGCGTCCGGGTTGGTTTTCCGTTGTCTTATTGTTGACTGCGGCGCGTCAGGGCGAGATAGGAGATGAAGGAAATCATAAATTGAGCCAACGATTGGATGAGCCGCCGCGCGCCCCGCATGCTGACTCCGTGTGGCGCGGTCGGCTCAAGCGCGTGTTAGGCATGACTTTGGCGACGAGCGGATACTCCTCTGGATGCTCAAGCGACTCGACATCTAGATCGACATCCAGGTCGGGCCAGTAGAGATGGGAGCGGTGCAGCAGCTTCACGTTGTAGACCGCAGAGACTTTGGCGTCCTTAAACCAGGGATAATCCTCGAACGGCAATAGGAATTCCCGCCCCCTGGCGTAGAGCCAGATGCCGTGTCTGGAGATGTCCTGGACTTCAACCTTCGTGGCCACACGCCGATATAGGCTTATAGCCATCCTCGCCGGCGTGCTTCCAGGATGCCCGCGTCATAGGCATCTTTCCGGTTTGCTATTTGGATGATTTTGACCCGGGTCTGCTCAATTCGGTAAACCACTCGATAGTCACCGACTCGGAGGCTCCATAATGAATGAAGTTCGCCGCGGAGAGGTTTGCCGTAATCTTCAGGGGCCCTTGTCAGCCTGTTCTCGATGGCTTTCTTGATGCGATCCTTGATGTCACGATTGAGGGCAGGGATATCTTCCAGTACGACCAAGGGGTGGTAAAGAGCCTCAAACACGAGAAGCTATTTCCAGGCCTGGTCGTGCTTCAGCCAAGGCCCTTTGACTGTAGCCTTAAGCCTTTCTCTTGCCATGGCGACCAATCCGAGATCCTCTATGTCTTCGCAGGCTTCCCGAATTAGATCGCGTGCGGCCAAGGACAGGGTCGTGCCATTGCTCTTGGAGATAGCCTTTACCTTTGCATAGAGCCTCGGCTCCAGGGTTACGATAAGTCGAGGCTTCTTGGTGGGCATACCAATAGTGTATCATAAGTGACTCACCATGTCAAGAGCTATCGGCAACGAAGAGTCTACTGACCAGTATAGCACGACCAATCAAAAAATCTCACAAGCGAATTCCCCTCTAATCCCCTCGCTTTTCCCCTCCCCCCATCCCGCCGGAGCCTGCAAACACTGCAGAACCAGTCAGTGTATCACCGCTGCCACGACGAGGCGGTGCCCTAAACTGCCGACCCAGGGGCCCGACCGCGCATCAAAATGAAATACGCGGCGAACGAAACCGCGAAGCTGACGAACCAGGCGTAGCTGTAGACCCCCATCCAGAACGGCCCGATTGCGGCGGCCTTGATCGTGCCGAGGAAGCCGGGGACGCAAGGGATGATCCCCAGCGCCAGGGAAACGACGGCCGCCGGGTTGAAGCCGCCCGAGAACCAGTAGCGGCCCTCGCGCTTGTATAGCTCGCCCAGGTGCAGGACGCGTCCGCGCAGGACGTAGTAATCGCAGATCAGGACCCCGCCGATCGCCCCCAGCAGGGAGGAATAGCCGACCAGCCAGGTGAAGATGTAGCCCGAGGGGTCGGCCACCAGCTTCCAAGGCTGCATCAGGATGCCGATGATCCCGGTGATCAGGCCGCCGGTCCTAAACGAGATTCGGCTGGGGCAGAGATTGGAGAAATCGTTGGCCGGGCTCACGACGTTCGCGGCGAGGTTCGTGGCCAGGGTCGCCAGGCACAGCGCGAAGAGGCTGACGGCGAGGACCACGGGGTTGTCGAACTTGGTCAGCAGCACGACCGGGTCCCAGACCGGCGCGCCGTAGATGACGATGGTCGCCGAGGTCACGGCCACCCCGATGAAGGAGTAGAGGGCCATTGTCGTCGGCAGGCCCAGGGCCTGGCCGAGCATCTGGTCGCGCTGGCTGCGGGCGTAGCGCGTGAAGTCCGGGATGTTGAGGGAGAGCGTGGCCCAGAACCCGATCATGCCTGTCAGCGACGGGAAGAAGACCGCCCAGAAGCGGCCCTCCTTGGGGCCTCCTGGGACGAAGGCCGAGGGCTGGGACAGGATGGGGCCGAAGCCCCCCGCCTTGCGCCAGGCCCAGGCCAGCAGGGCCAGCCCGAGCAGAATGAGCAGGGGCGCCTTGATGTCCAGGAGGAAGCGGATGGTCTCGATGCCCCGGTAGATGACGAGCATGTTGACGCCCCAGAACAGGAGGAAGCAGGCGAGCTGGGCCGCGTTGATGCCGCCGGGGAGCAAGGGCAGGGCTTCCCAGGAAGGAACGTAGATGGTCAGGATCTTGTAGATGGCCCAGCCGCCGATCCAGGTTTGTATGCCGAACCAGCCGCAGGCCACCAAGGCGCGCAGCAGGGCGGGGATGTTCGCTCCGAGCAGGCCGAAGGAGGGGCGGCAGTAGACCGGGAAGGGGATGCCGTAGCGGGTGCCGGCGTGCGCGTTGAGCAGCATCGGGGCCAGCACGATGAGGTTGCCGAGGAATATCGTCAGCACCGCTTGGCGCCAATCCATCCCCTCGGAGATCAAGGAGGAGGCCAGCATGTAGGTGGGGATGCAGGCCGACATGGAGACCCACAGCGCCGCGATGTCGAAGAGCCGCCAGCGCCTCTCGGAGAGGCGGCTCGGGGCGATGTCGCGGTTCCAATACGGGGAAGAGGAGACGTCCTCTTCGAGCTCGATGATCTCCCGGTCAATCTGGACGCCGTCCATACTCGGAGCCTTCATCCCAGGAGCCATTTCCACAAGGGCAGGAACCGCACCTGGCCCTTGAGCCCGTTCCACTCGGCCCGCTCCGTTTTCGTGCGCTCGGCGTGCCCGCACTTTAGGTATTTCCTTCATGCTGGCCGGTGACCCAGGCGCTCGGAAATCCAGACCTTGATGATGGACTGCCGGGTGACGCCCAATCGGTTAGCCTCTTTGTCCAGGGAGTGGATCATCCAGGCTGGGAAATCCACATTCACGCGCTTGGGCACCTCGTTGAGTTCGGGATCGTCCCATAGGGCCTGCGCCTCAGTGAAGTCAATGCCGTGTTTTTCCTTGTTGGATTGACTTTTCCGTTCGTCAAAATCGAGTCCCATTATCTAACTCCGTCTAACTATATCATTGAGCAGGTCGGCCTAGGCCGGCTGAATGAATCAATGATACCATGAAAACTCCTGCAAAAATCATCTTTTCGCCTTTGCCTTGCCGCTTCCAATCCCGGACTAGGCCGCGGAATCGGTCGGCCTATCCCGCCCGCCCTGCGCGCTTCTCAATTGGTTCGCTGGATTTCTCCCCCTCTTTGGAGCTATAGTGTCCTTAAGAAAGAGGAGCCTTCTATGGATACCAGAAGCCTGCGGTTCATCGGATGCGTCGCGGTTGGGGTCTTCCTTTTCACGGGAGCGGGGCCGGCGGACAAAACTCCCAAGAGCACGCCGCAGGAGAAGCCGGAGCTTGCCGTATCGGCCGAGGGGGTCGGGCCGCTCAATGCGAAGACCCCCTTTGACGCGGCCCTCATCCAGGAGGTCTTGCCCGGGTATGTCGTCACGAACGACACGAGCTCCACGGAAGGTCTCCAGTCCCCCGTGATCAAGGTCTTGGACCGGCAGAAAGAGATCCTCGTCATCACTCCGGCGGATCGAAAAACGATATTCAGCATCCGCGTAAAGAGCGGGGATGTCGCCAACGCGCTGGGCCCGGAGCTTGGATCCGCGTATTCGGAAATCTACAAGCGCGGCGCGGCGCCTCATTGCAGCGCAGGGAAGGAGGAGGAATCCGGCCTTGTCGTCTGCCCGGCGCCTTCGGCCCCGAACGTCCTGTACGTTTTTGAAAGCACGGAGCCCTCGGACATCCCGGACGGGAAGCTGCCGCCGCAGAAAGCCCTGCGCACGTGGAGCCTGATAGAAATCGTCTGGAAGCCGGCGCGATCCAAGAAGTCCGATCAATAGCCGCGCGGCAGGCGCTGCTCTTTGACGGGCAGCCGGCGGGCCGCCGCGGCCATGCTGTCCAAAAGCTCCAGGATGTTCGCGCGGTCGTTCATGTAGCGTTCGAACAATTCCGCTTTCCGGGCCCGCGATTGCGGGCCGGGCCGGCTCAATGTCCGCTGGATCTCACCCATGTTCTTGAGCAGGCCGAGCAGTATCCGCGCCTGGACCTCCGGCTTGGCCTCGGTCTGGAGGACGATGACCGCGGAGGAAGGAGTCTCGTAGACCGGCGAAGTCACCAAGACCCGGAACTTGGAGACGATATCAAGGGCCTCTTGGCGGGACCCCTCCGGCATCGCGGATCTTTCGGCCGAGCGGACGATCCGCGCGTAGCGCTCCAAGTGCGCCCGCCAGGCTTCCTCCGGGCTCACGCCGGCGCCGGCCATGGCTAAGGCTGCCGCTCCGCAGACGACGAGGGCCAGCTGCATAAGGTCCTCAGCGCAGCAGCCAGCGCACCTCCGCCTTGCCCTTATCGAGGAGCGCGCGCTCTTCCGGGGTCAGTTCACGGACGGTCCCGGAGTCCAGGTGCGTCCGTATCTTCTTGAAGAGCTCGTCCCGCGTTTCGCGCTTCATGATCCAGCTCTCGGATTTGGCATGAAGCTCATCGTAGGCGATGTCCCGGATCCGCTCGATGCGCCAAGCCCAGTACAAGGCGTCCAGATCGAGGATTCTCCGGTCGATCTTGTCCGCCTTCTCCATGACCGGCCGGCGCTCTTTGGACGCGCCTAGGGGGCCGGTCCCAAGGATCTCGCGGATCGCGTTGGTGCTCTCGTCATAGCGGCGCTTCTCCTCCGCCGAGAGAGGCTCGACCTCCCCGGAATCCAAGAGCCGCCGGATGCCGCGGAAAAGCTCATCGCGGGTCCCCGGCTTGATGATCCAGCGGTTGGATTTCTCAAGCAGCTCCTCGTAGGTGGCGTCCCGGACGCGCGCCACGCGCCAAGCCCAGTACCGAGCCTCCAGATCGAGGGTCGTCCTTTGGATCCGGTCGATCCGCTCCGTGCGGCCGTCCGAGAATTTCGCCTCGGATGCGGTGGCTTGCGCGCCCAGGATGCCGCGGATGGTCCGCTGGGAGTCCTCGTGCCGCCGCCTCTCCTCCGGAGTCAGGGGCTGGACCTCTCCGGATTCAAGGATCCCCTTGATTTTCCGGAACAGGTCCTCGCGGGTCTCCGGGCTCATGATCCAGCGCCGGGAGTTGGAGTCCAGCTGTTCGAACGAGACATCTTTGACCTCGGCCACGCGCCAGGCCCAGTAGCGGGCCTGCAGATCCAGGTTCTGCCGGACCACGGCGTCGACCTGCTGGAGCTTCGCATCCAGCAAGGCCCAGACCGGCGCCGCGGCGAACAGCGCCGCGCAGACCATCGCCAGCGCGCCTCGGCATGCCTTCCTGTTGAGCGTCATCATGGCTGTCCCTCCTATCTCCGCAATTCGCTCCAGGTATAAGGTATGTCCGGATCTTGCCAGGCGAGCGCCGGCGCCTTCTGTTCCGCCACGGTGGGCAGGTTGGAGCCGAGCGCCCGAGCCGAGCGCCAGTCCGGACTCAAAGCGTAGAAGTCCGCGGCAGGAGGCCGGCCGGGGAAAAGGCGCGGCAGGTAGAGCGCGCCCAGGAGCAGCGCCAGGGCTCCGGCGAACGCGGCCGGGCGCAGGGCCGCGGCGAGCAGGCCTCCGGTTGCGGCCGAGCGGGCCGGCGCGCGTCTGAGCGAGAGCGCGCTGTAGTCCGCATCCCTGAGGCTGCGCGCGGCTTCGTCCAGGTCCTTGAATTCCCGGCCCAGATCCGCCGCAGCGCCCTGAAGAAAGGCGTCCAAAGCGGAGCTGAATCGTTCCGTCTTCTCCCTCTCCATCATCCTCCCCCCCGGCTTCCCAGCTCTTCCTTCAGGCGCTTCAATGCCCGGTACACGATGGTCCCGACGTTGCTCTCGCTTATGCCCGTGGCCCGGGCGATCTCCCGGTTGTTCATCCTGGAGGTGAACTTCAATGCCAGCAGGTCCCGCTCCCGCTCCCCGAGCCGTCCCATCGCGCGCCGAAGCCGGACCAGAGCTTCCTCCTGCAGAAGCCTTTCGTCCGCATCCTGTTCCGGCCCCGGGATATTCCGAAGCGCCTCCAGAGTGAGCCAGCGCCGCCACTGCCTGCGCCGGAAATAGTCATTGACCGCATTGCGCGCGATGGCGAAGATCCAGGTCCTCAGCGACGCCTTCTCGCCGGAGTAGTCCTCAAGATGCTCGAAGACCTTTCGGAATACCTCCGCGGCCACGTCGTCGGCGGCCGCGGCCTCCCTCACCCGGAGGTAAGCGTAGTTGTAGATCTGCGGGAAGAACTCCTCGTAGATCCTTCTGCTCTGCGCTTCAGGCTCCACCGCTGGCGGCCTCACAAAGAGGTATACGCGCCTCGGGCAACAGTATCACATCCAGGCGCTCAACTTTCGATGACCCTGGGGCTCGGCTTGGTTCAGCTTCTAGGGACCCTTACTCGACTTTGAAGACCTTGTCGTGCGGATGGACCTTCTGGGGCACTTTGACTCCCACCTGGTCCCCGGGCTTCGCTTCCGGCACGTCCTTGTGGTCGATCTGCATCGACGCGACGGCTTGGGTGACGTCGTCGTGCGCGCCCTTGATGTGGATGGTGTCCCCCACCTTCAGGGCTTCCTTCAATTCGATGATCGCCACTGAGACGTGGCCGAAGTAATGCGTGATCTTCCCGATCTCTTTCTCGCCCATGTCTGCCTCCCTCCGGCTGCCCTGAAGATATGTTTTCCCCCCCGGGTTGTCAATTCTTGGAGCGGGCGAGGTCTTTGAGGATGCGCAGGGTCTCTTCGCGGTCGCAGGCCGAGCCGAGGCAGCGGCGGGCGTATTCGTGCGCGGGCGGGACGTCCGGCGCGCCGATCGAGAGGCTGTAGTCGCGCACCGCATCCACGCGCTGGCCCAGCACGTCCCGCGCGATGCCCCGATAGAGGTAGAGCAGGGCCCGGTAGTGCGCGGCTTCGGGCTCTTCGAGCGCGCGGTCGAGCCAGCGCACCAGGGCGGAGGCGTAGGTCTCATCGAGGCACTGGGGGCCGACCAGGGCGCAGAACAAAGACAGCTGTTTGCGGCCGAGCACGGCTGGGTCCGCGGAGGCTCTCTCGAAGAGCTCCATCGCATCGCGGAAGGAGCCCTTCAAGTCCCCCGACTCCGCGAGCAGCGCGGCCTCCCGGAAGACGAAATAGGAGCTGCCGGGGAACTGCCGCCTCAGCCCCTTGAGCAGCGACAGGGCGGATTCCATGTCCCCCTCCTTGAGGTAGATCGACAGCAGGAAGGTGCCGGCCTGCTCCCGGGAGAAGCGTCCGCGCTCCATGGCTTGGCGGATGTAGGCGATGCCGCGCTTTGCGTCGCCGCGGTGCACGAAGAACATCGGCACCTTGAGGAGGACCGGCAGGCGCGCGGTCTGGTAGTCGAAGATGCCCAGGCCCAGAAGGACGTCCTGGTTGCCGGGATCGAGCTTGATGCATTTCTTGAGGTGCTTGATGGCCTTCTTGCCGTCCGAATACGCCTTCATCCACCTGCCGCGCAGCACCTCAGCCTGGCCGTGCAGGCCCAGGCCCATCCCCGCGACGAAATGGCCGTCGGCCTTGCGGATG
The DNA here is from genome assembly GCA_016212885.1 of Elusimicrobiota bacterium. GTDB lineage: Bacteria > Elusimicrobiota > Elusimicrobia > UBA1565 > UBA1565 > UBA9639. Next base: position 17,168 of record JACRDO010000156.1, read on the forward strand.
GGGTCCGGGGAATCCAGCAGGCCGTCGGCCAGCTTGACGGCCCTTGCGATGTCCTCCTCAAAGAGCGCCTCCAAGGTCTTGGAATCCTTGAAAAGCCCGTATTCGGCGTCCGCCTGCCACCAGAGCAGCTCCGCTTCGCCCAGATAGCCGAGCGGGTTCGACGGCTGGTCCGCGATCAGCCTGCGGATCTCGGCGCGCGCGCGGTCGTAGTCCAAGTCGTAGAGGGCGGTCGTGGCCCGGTTGGCGATCTCTGCCGTCGCCGGGTCGGCCGTCAAGGACTGGGCGCGGGCGCTTCCCGCGCCTGCGGACAGGAGTAGCAGGGGGATCAGCCTATAACTCGTATTCATGCATCGCGGAGAATGAACGCCGGCGCCGGTCCCCCGGCCGCCCGTGCCTCTTCCAGAATTGCCCGATGGCCTGCCAGGCCTCCTCGGCCGTGTCCACGATGCGGACGAGCTCGATGTCCTCGGGGGAGATCACCCCCTCTTCGGCCAGGGTCTCGAAGTTGATGGCCCGCGGCCAGAAATCCTTGCCCACGAGGATGATCGGCACGCGCTTCTTCTTGCCGGTCTGCACCAGGGTCAGGGTCTCGAAGAGCTCGTCGAATGTCCCGAAGCCGCCCGGGAACGCCACCATGGCCCGCGAGCGCATCATGAAGTGGAGCTTGCGGATGGCGAAATAGTGGAAGCGGAAGGAAAGCCCCGGCGTCATGTACGGGTTGGGCGCCTGCTCGTGCGGCAGGGTGATGTTGAGCCCGACGCTGTGGCCTCCGGCCTCATAGGCGCCGCGGTTGGCCGCCTCCATGATGCCCGGCCCCCCCCCGGTGACGATGACGAAATCCTTCTTCACGGCGCCCCTCATGGCGCGCGTGGCGATCCAGGCGAAGCGGCGCGCCTCCTCGTAGTATCTAGAGAGGTCGAGCAGGTTCTCCGCGACGGAGAGCCGGCGGCGGATCTCCTGGCTGCGAGGCCTTCTTCGCAGGGCTTCCCGCAGGCCGGCGACCTGCCGGCGCATCTCCTCCGGCGCCAGGATTCGGGCGCTTCCAAAGACCACGATGGTGGACTCGATCCCGTTCTCGACGAGCGCGAGCTCGGGCTTGAGCAGCTCGAGCTGCAGCCGCACCGGGCGCAGCTCCTCGCGGGCGAGAAAATCGAGGTCCTGATAGGCCCTGCGGTAGGTGGGCGACTCGATCACCGCTTTCAGCATCTTCCGGCGCCGGGCTGGGGTCAGGGTCCTCGCTTTCATCGGTGCGCTCCTCACTTTCGGATCAACAGCAGGCTCAAGGCCGGGACGTAGGTGATCGCCGCCAGGACCAGGATGTGGATGAGCCAGAACGGGGCCACGGCCCCGTAGAGTGTCCACAGCGGCCGGTCGAAGCGCCGGTTCGAGAGGAAAAGGTTCAAGCCCAGCGGCGGGGTCATGTACCCGATCTCCAGGTTCAGCAGGAAGATGACGCCGAGATGGATCGGGTCGATGCCGTACTGCGCCGCGACGGGGACGATGATCGGGACCACGATGACGATGGCGGAGAAGATCTCGACCATGTTGACGACCAGCAGCAGCGCGTTTAGGACCGCCAGGAAGCCGATCTTCGAGGCTACGACGCGGTGCAGCAGGGAGAAGATTTGGTCCGGGATCTCCGCGTCGATGAGGTAGTTGGTCAGGCCGAGAGCCGTGCCGAGCACCACGAAGATGGCCCCCACGAGGGCCATGCTTTGGGAGGCGATGCGGGGCAGGTCCGCCAGGCGCAGGTCCCTGAGGATGAGGGTCTCGGCGGCGAGGACGTAGAAGGCCATGACCGCCGCGGCGTCCGTGGCGGTGAAGACGCCGCCGTAGATGCCGCCGATGATGAGGATTGGGAGCGGGATTTCCCACGCCGCGGCCCGCGCCGAGCGCAGGAGCGCCGAGCCCGAGAACGGGGTGCGCGCCACGCCCGCTCGCCAGCCGGCCCATACGCCGAAAGCCGAGAGGATGCCCAGCAGGAGAAGCCCCGGCAGGATGGAGGCGAGGAAAAGCCTGTCGATGGAGACCTTGGCCACGAGCCCGTAGAGGATGATCGGCAAGGACGGCGGGAAAAGAAGCCCCAGGCTCCCCGTGCAGGTCAGAAGCCCCAAGCTGAACTTCTCGGGGTAGCCCTGCTTGAGCAGCATGGGCAGCAGGAGCCCCCCGAGCGCGATGATCGTCACGCCGGATGCGCCGGTGAAGGCGGTGAAGAGCGCGCAGGTCGCCAGCCCCGCCACGGCGACCCCTCCCGGGATCCAGCCCACGAGGGCCTCGGCGAAGGCGAGCAGCCTCTGCGGAGCCTTCGATTCGGCGAGGATGAACCCCGCGAAGGTGAAGAGGGGGATGGCCGAAAGGGCCGGGAGGTTCGCGAGGCGGAAGAGCTCGGCGATGACGAAGGAGCCGCTGCCCCCCGCATGGTGGAAGAGCCAGAGCGCGAGGCCTCCGATCAGGGCGAAGATCGGCGCGCCGAGAGCGGCGAGGAGGAGGGCCGCCGCGCAGAGGAGGAGAGTCATTTCTCCGGCGTTCCCGCCCCCTTCGGCGAGGGGAGAATGCCGTCGCCTTCCGGGGACGGTCTTCCCAAAGCGGCCGCAGCTCTCAGCACGCAATGGACGAAGACCAGCGCGAACCCGAATGGGACCACGACCGCGGAGACCCAGGATGGGACGGAGAGGCGCCCGACCGTGAAAAGGGTCCCGCCGAGGCGGTATTCGTTCAGAAAGAACGTCCAGGCAGCTGCGGCCAGGGCGGCCGCCATCGCCGCGGCGAAGGCTTGGGCGAGGAGGGCCGCGAAAGTCTTGACCCTTCCCTTAAGAAGGTGGGCCGCGGCGTCGAAGGAGAACATCTTGCCTTCCGAGACCGCGACCGCGGCCCCAAGAAAGCCGATGAGGAGGACGAGGTGCCGGAGGAACACGTCCGCCCAGAGCAGGCCAGCAGAAAAGCCTCCGCGCAGGATGACCTGCAGGAAGCTCAAGCCCACCAGGACCACGAGCAGGGCGCAGAGCAGGGCCCGCTCAGCGGCCAGCAGGCCGCGCTCCGCGGCCTTCATCCAGTCGGACATCATTTCTTTTTGGCGCGGAACTCCGCCAGGGCGCCTTCGAGGCGGGCGAGGAAATCCGCGGAGTACAGGCGTCCGACAAGCTCCTGGCGGGCCTTGCGGCCGGCCTCGTCGAAGACCGCCGCTTCCTGGGCCGAGGCCGCGGGGTTGATCCGCATGCCCTGCTTCTTCAGGGTCTCGAAGGCGGCAGCGTTCTCCCGCCGCGTCAACTCGTTGAGCTTGCGCAGATGGGTCCGGGCCGCGGCCAGGAGAATCTGCCGCCGCTCCTCGGGCAGGGAGTCGAAAACCTTCTTCGAGAGCAGGACCGCTCCCGAGGCGTTGGCCAGGGGCAGGGAGAAGAGATTCTTCGTCTTCTCGTTCCACTGCAGGGCGATCGCGTAGAGCGGCGAGGTGTAGACCGAGTCGATGAGCCCAGTCTCCAGGGAGGTGTTGACGTCGGTGATGGAAAGCGGGATCGGGTGGATCCCCAGGGCCTTGAACGCGGCGCCGGCGAGGGGATCCCCCTCCCAGACCCACAGCTTGAGCTTGCGCATATCCGCGGCTGAGCGCACCGGCGCTTTGGAGAACACGTAGACGAAGCCGACCTCGGTCCAGCCGAGCAGGATGAAGCCCTTGGACTCGAAGGCGTGCTCGAAATCCTTGGCGAAGGCGGCGCAGATGTGGTCCACCTCCTTGGCGTCGCGGAAGAACCACGGGGCGTCGAGGATGCGGACCTCAGGCGCGATCTCGCCCAACCCCACGCCGGTGAAGCCCCCCGCGTGGAGCTGGCCCAGGCGGATCTTGCGCACCATGTCGATCTCGTCGCCCAGGCGGCCGTTTGGGTAGAACTTGAATGCGACCTCCCCCTGGGTCTTGGAACGGACATCCTCATCCACCGCCCGCATGAGCTTCATCGCGTTCGTGCCTTCCGGGGCCAGGGTGGCGAACTTGATCTCGGTGGCGCGGGCCACGGCCCAGGAAGGCGGGGCCGCCAGGGCCGCGAGCAGAAAGATGCTAGAACAGCTCATTCATCTTCTCAAGGAGTTTCTTGGCCTTTCGCTTGGCCACCTCGTTGGCGAGGCGGGCTTGGGGCAGGGCGTCGGCCGGCGCATCTAGCACTTCCGAGTTTAGCTTCCGGAAAAGCTCCTCATCGAGGGCTCCGACCGCGTAGAATTTCGCGCAGAGCAGCTTCGCCGTGAGGAATTGCCCGCCCGAGCGAGCGATGGCGGCGTCGAAGTGGGCCTTGGCCTTTACGAGGTCCCCCCCGGCGATCTTGGGCCTGGCCGCATAATACACGCCGAACCAAAGGTCCGGCCCGCCGTACTGGAAGCCTGGATCGAGTTCCAGGACGCGCGCCATGATCCGCGCGGCCTTGGGCAGGGCGGCCAAGGCATTGGGGTCGTCTTTGGAAAGGTCGGCCCAGCCTGCCCACGCGTAGGCGGTCCAATAAAGCCCCGGCACATCCTTGGGCCCGGCCCGCTTCAAGGCCGCGTCAAGGGCCGCGGGTTCGAGGGATTCCATGCCCCTCAGCGCCGAGCTGCGCTGAGCCAGGCGCAGAGCATAGGAAGCTCCGCGTAGGTAGAATCCGCGGGCCCGATCCGGCTGTTCGTCCTCAAGGAAAAGGAAAGCGTAGCCGATGAATCCCTCGCTCAAGGATTTCAGAAGCTTGGGGTTGGAGGGGTCGCTCTCGAGAAAAGCCTCCAAGAGCTTGAGTTGGGCGGGCAGGGCCTCCCGGGCCAATTCCGGGTCCCTTTCCCCGTAGAAGGCCGGAGCCCCGGCGTCGATGACCCCGGCCGTGCCTTTGACCGCCAGGGTGCGCAGGGAGCAGCCGCAGAACGCGGCTGCGATGAGCAAAACCGCCGCCCCTTTCATGATCGTGCGATTTTACCATTTAACGCTTAAAATCCTGAACTATGGTATGATGCTTTGAGCGGAGGAAGACCATGGAAACCAAAACCGATGTCGCCGGCTGGCTGGAATCCCTCAGGATCCACCCTGGGATAAAGTCCTCGGATTATGAGTACGACGCGGACCGCAAAGCCCTGGAGGCTTTCAAGGCGGTTCCGGGAGCGGACTGGCTCTGCGGGAAGTTCCTCGAGGTGATCCTGGAGCTGAACCTGGCCGAGATGCTCGGGGGCGCGGTCCGCGTTTCGGCCAAGCAATTCCCGGAGATCGACCGCCTGCGCCTGAAGTGCGCCGAGATCCTCTGCATGGAGCCTCCGCCGGTCTTCGTGTTCGAGGGCATCGGCATCAACGCGTTCACGGTCGGGCCGGACCCCGAGCGCTCCTCCGTGTTCATCACCCGCGCGGCTGCGGACATCGCCCAGGAACGGGAGCTCACCTTCATACTCGGCCACGAGATGGGACACATCAAATCCCAGCACTCGCTCTACCTCACCGTGGCCTCGTTCCTGGCAGGGACCGGGATATGGGCCCTTCGAAAGATGGAGGTCCCCGGCGCCGCGTACATCCGCATCCTTCTCGGCCTGCCCGCCCAGCTCGCGCTCAACGCATGGGCTCGGCGCGCGGAGATCACGAGCGACCGGGCCGGGGTCCTCTGCTGCCAGGACTTAGACCTCGCGCGCAAGGCCCTCCTGCTGCTGGCCTGCGGCTCCAGGAAGCTCGTGGACCGCATCGACCTCGAGGAGTTCCACCGTCAGAACGAGGACCTGTCCCAGTCCTTCGCGAAGTGGGGCGAGGTGTTCAAGACCCATCCCAACCTTCCCAAGCGCGTGCGGGCCCTGGAGCTCTTCTCCGAGAGCCATTTCTACCGCCGGATCCTTCTGGGCGACTCGAGCTTCCCGGCCCGGTCCCAGTCGGACATGGACGCTTCCGTCTACAAGCTCCTGGGTGATACCGAGCCTGCTGCCGTGAAGATCAGGGAGCTGCAGGACGCGGGGAAAGCCGTCGCCAAGTCGATCGCGGAGATGGGGGAGCCGATCCTCAAGCGCGGGAAGACGGAGCTGGGCAAGGGCCTGGGCGCGCTTTCCAGGGGATTGCTGGCGGTTTCGGAACACCTGGACCACGCTCCGGGAAAGACGAAGGCCCGGGCCAAGAAGTCCGCCAAGCGCTCGAAAGCCAAATAGGTGGGGATCGAAAGGAACGACATCGAGAGCGTCCCCTGCAATCTCTGCGGCTCAGGGGAATCGGAGGTCCTCTTCCAGTCAGCTGACCGCCTGCCGGGCGGCGCGCCCGGCCATTACGCGGCCACCACGGACAAGTTCGGGGCATACGGGACCATCCGCCGCTGCCTGCGCTGCGGCTTGGCATACACGAGCCCCCGCCTGAAGCCCGGGGAGATCCTCGAAGAATACCAGGAAACCCAGGACCAGGACTATCTCCGGGAGTGCGACGCGCGCAGCATGAACGCCTATCTCTCCCTGGCCGTCATCCGGCGCTACGCAGCTGGCGGCCGCCTTCTGGACGTGGGATGCGCCACGGGGTTCTTCCTCAACGCGGCGCGGGTGAGCTACGAGGTGATTGGGGTGGAGCCTTCTTGCTGGGCGCGGGAGTTCGCCGAGAAGCAGCTCCACGTGCCCGTCGCGGTCGGGACCCTTGAGGAAGCGTGCTTCCCTGATGGCCGCTTCGACGTGGTGACCCTCATCGACGTCCTGGAGCACCTCCCAGACCCCATGAGTACGATGCGCGAGGTCTTCCGCGTCACCAAGCCCGGTGGCATCGTCTACGTCATGACGCCGGACATCGACAGCCTCTCGGCCCGCTTCTTGCGGAGCCGCTGGTGGGGGCTGAGGCCCGCCCACCTCACCTATTTCTCAAGAAAGACCCTCGCGGCCCTGCTGGAGAAGTGCGGCTACGAGATTCTCTACGCTCGCTCCTACGGCCGCATCTTCACCTGGCAGTACTGGCTCAGCCGGCTTTCGAATTATCCGGCCTTCCTGCGGCGCGCCGTCGGCTCCTTCATCGGCCGGCTGGGCATCGAGGACAAGTTCCTCTACCTCGATACCCGCGATTCGGTGCAGATGATGGCGCGAAAAAGGTAGCTGTGCGCCCTACTACTAAGCATCGCTTTTTGGCCGCGGCCGAAAGCCGCGCTGTGCTGCAGGGGACTTCTTCCAGCAGGGGCCGCCCATTCGGAAAGCCGCTCGCCTGATCTGGCGCTGAATCGGAGTTCATGGGTCGGGGGCAGATGCCGTACGCTTCTCAACGACGAGACGATCCTCTGGATATCGATAAGTAACTCGCCGCAATCCAGCAGGAACAGGAACGTCCCCGGCTTCGGCCACAGCCCCTTCGATGTCCCAGCGCCTCAGGGCGATCCGCAGGGCGGGATTGAAGACCCAATGCTGATCGAACGCGGGCGCATTCCCAACTTGGGTCGGAGCCCCCGTCAAGACGAGCAAGGCAGGCCCTGCCGGGATCTCGGATGAATGCCGCCCGACGCCCTCCAACACCTTCTTTTCGACCGACCAAGCCTCCTTCCATTCCCACGAGTTGTGCCAGTTGGCGACCGTGAAAGCCGCGAAGAAAAACCCTATAAAAACCAGCTGTATCGGACGGGCTTTTCGGAGAATCCCGTGCGCAGACGCCCGCGGCAGAAGGAACCAGGCCCACAGCATCGAGGCGGCGAATGCGGACGCGACGTTCAGACGGTTCTGAACGTCGAAAACGTGCGGCACGTAACGATCTGCCGACAAGGCATAAGGGATGTTGCATGCGACGAGGAGGAGCAGCGCCCCTCCCGGCCACAGGGCGCTCTCTGAACCGCCCATCCTAGGCGCATACTCCGGGAATTCGGAGAGAAGGTATGCGACCACGAGAAGGCCCACCGCCGCCGCCGCGAGCCAGCCGAGCCAAGAGAAATGCTCGGCCGCACGCCGAGCGAACTCGCAGCAGAGATGCACCACCCCATTGAAACTGACCTCAAAGCCGCGGCCCAAAGTCTTGAAGAAGAAGCTCGTATCCCAAGCCAATCCTCGGGAGATCGTCGCCATCCATCTCTGGATCAAGACGTGATATCCTGCGAGCACCGCTGCACAGGCCAGCGAAAGGACGCCGTCCCAAAACACCCGCCGCCGGGTCTCGCCGGCGCTCGCCCCGTGACGCATCTCCCAAGAACAGCGGAAGATCGGCATGGCCAGAGTCAGCGGTATGACCATCTCATAGGTCAGCGCGCCTAGTATCTGCAAAATGAGGCTGCAAGCCAGGAACACGCCTCTGCGGCGCTCCAGCCACAGGCCGTACGCGAGGAAGCCCGCCGACCAGAACACCATCGGTGGAGGCGGATTCAGCCAATGGTGCGTGGCTCCGTGATTGGGGAAGACGACGAACAGGCATGCCGTCAGGAACGGCAGGAACCTGCGCCCCGAAACCATCTCTAGCGCCCAGAACAGGAACCATGCCGTGAGGATCTCCAGTATTCTGAAAACGACCTGATACTTCCAGAAGTCCATGCCTCCGATCCAATAGACGAACGGGTAATAGAGAAGCGCCATGGGCCGAAGATTCCAGGACATCCCCGTTGAGGCGATGCCGGCCTTCCGGAAAGCCTCCATCACTCCGGCAAGCGACTGGTCGGGAGAACGGACACAGGGTTGTATGATATGCCAATCATCCGCATAGAGACCCATGGAACTCGAATTGGGCCAGAACGACACGAGTTCCAGCAACGCCAGGACCAGCAGGGGCCCGATCTTTGTTAATATCAAAGGCTTCTGATGTCCCAACCAAGCCAGGGCCGTCTTCATCGCGCTCGAATGCCGGATTTTATTAATTTGGATGGCGCGATTCACCCTCTTGCCGGAAAAAAATATCCGGGCTATACTGAGGATATGGCGGGATCGCGGTTCCTGGCGCTCTGCCTGCTCGCGCTTCTGGCCCTGCCAGCCGCCGCCCTCTCCAGCGAGCGGAGAACACCCTCGCCTTCCGAGGACGGCCTTCCCAAATCGGCCGCCGAGGAGGTCGTCACCGTCGCCGAGCTCCTCAAGAACAAGAAGGCCTACGACGGCCGCAACCTCTGCGTCTCAGGCAAGACCTCGACGCTCTTCCAGAAGTATTCCCGCAAAGGGAACCACTATTACTCCGTGTGGGTCAGCGAGGGGAAATGGAAGATCAAGGTCTTCAGCTTCGGCTTCCCGAGCTTCAAGGAGGGAGACGTCATCGAGGCCTGCGGCCTCTTCCTGCGCGAGAAATGGGTCAGCGGCCGGGTCTTCTACGACGAGTTCTCCGCCCAAGTCATACTGACCGGGAGCGCCATGCGTTCGGGCCGAGTCGAAGTCTCCTCGGCCGGGGTCGTGGCCGTCGAGCCGCCCAAGCGGGGGAAGTAGGCCATGGATGCGATCGAGGCCCTGAAGAAGCGAAGGAGTGTCAGGGACTACGCGGACAGGCCGATAGCGAAGAAAGTCTTGGAGGAGATCATCGACTGCGCCCGGTTCGCTCCCACCGCGTGCAACGTCCAGCCGTGGGAGTTCGTGGTGGTGACCGAAAGGGAGGCCTTGGAGAAGATCGCGCGGCTCTGCAATTACGGCAAGTTCATCGCTGAGGCGGGCGCATGCGTCCTGGTGCTCTGCGAAGACACCAAGTACTATCTCGAGGACGGCGCCGCCGCGACCGAGAACATCCTGCTCGCGGCCGCGCACTTCGGGATCGGCTCCTGCTGGGTGGCCGGAGACAAGAAGCCGTACTGCAAGGACATCCTCAAGCTCGCCGGAGCCCCGGCGAAGTACAAGCTGGTCAGCGTGCTGGCCTTGGGATACCCGAAGTCCGCCGGGGAATTCAGGCTGGCGGATAAGCGTCCGCTGAAGGAGCTGCTGCACTGGGAGAAGTTTTAGAACCCCGCAAGACGGCCGGAGAAGAGATTGCCGTAGAATTTCACGATCATCGCCGCGGGATCACCTTGCCCGTGTCCTCGACGGCCTTCTCCACTTGGGGCGGCGCGCTTGGAAGCGCCGTCCTCGCAGGCGCCTGCTGTTCTCCGCTCGCCGGAGAGGGCGGCTTGGGGATCGGGACAGGGACGGGTTCCACCGCGACTGATAGATCCGATAGGCTGCCCGCGGCCGTGAAAGAGGAGGCATTCGTCTCGAAGCGCAGGTTCAGCTCGTCATTGGGCAGGTCCGCAGTGCCGCTCGCCGAGACGCGCCCCGCGTCGGCCTCCAAGCGGCACTCGCGCACCGTCATGGTCCCGTTCTCCAGCGCGTAATCGCCCGTAATCCCGCGGAACGAGACTCTGTCGAACACCGGCAGCATGGGGACATTGGCGAGGCTCGCCGCTTTTTGGAGGGCCAGGATCGGAAGGAGGGCCATCTTGAGCAGCGCAGGGCCGCGCGCGAGCGGGCCCAGGTCATCAAACTTCCCCTCCCCGATCCGCAGCTTGAGGGTCCCGCTGAGGCGGCGCAGGTCCCCCAGCCCGCTCAAGTCCCATGAGATCTCGCTTGGGCCGGCCTGGAAATTCTGGTGCGAGACGCTGTCCGCGGCGAGGCGGCCGGAGGTCCTCATCGGCTTCTCGGGGGACGGGCCGTCCTCAGGAGCAAGCCGGGTCAGATCCAGGCGTGAAAGCCGGCCGTCCACGCGCAGTTCCGGCCCCACATGCAGCGCGGGCCCGCGCAAGCCCTTGCCGACAGCGTCCAGCTCGAAGTCGTCGTTGTCGAGCCTGCCCTTGAGCTTGGCGAGCACGGTTCCGGATTCCGTCCTCACGGAACCCTCGACCGAGCTGAGCGATCGGCCGGAAAGGATCATCGAGAGGGAGCTTACGCGCACCTCGCTCTGCAGGGCCGGCGAAGGGAACGCCCCGGCGGCGCGCAGGCGCAACTGGGCCCGGCCTTTCGGCTGGTAGACAGCCAGGGCTGGGACCAGGCGCGCCGCATCCTCGGCCTTGAAGTCGTTGGTCTCGGCCCGGAGATCCAGCCGGACCGCCTTTCCCGCGAAGGACGCGCTGCCCGCGGCCTTGATGTCCAGCGGCCCAAGCGCGAGGCGGGCTGAGGATATCGCGAGCGTCCCTCCCTTCCAACGGGCTTTCGCCTCGATCCTTGGCCGAGGGAGGGCCAGGTCCGGAGACGAGGCGAGGAAAGCCTTCAGCAGCTTGGCGGAGATCTCAGGAAGCTCAGCCCGGATGGAAAAAGAGATGTCAGGCTCCGGCTTGGGGCCGTCAAAACGGCGCAGCTTCCCGCCGGCCGACGCCTTCAGGCCCGCGCCCTCCAACCGGGCTTCGTCTATGAGCAGATCCTTGCCGCTTCTGCGCAGGCGCAGGCGCCCCTCCAAGGGTCCTAGAGGCAGCACGGAGAGCCCGGCCCCGAGCCAGAAGAACGATCTCGGCCTGGAAGGAGAGATATTCAAGCGGAGATCGGCCTTGGGCGCAGCGAAGTCCTCGATGCGGCCTTCAGATGAAAGCGACGCTTTGCCGGCCTTGAGCTTGAAAGGCTCCGCGGTCAAAGCCATCCTCGCCGGGTCTCCTCCGCCCGGATCGAAGCGCCCTTTGAAATCCGCCTCTCCTTCGAATCGCTTCCAGCCGCTCCGAGCCGCGATGGAGAAGGCCGCTGAGACCGGGAAGGGAGCCTCTCGGCCGATGCGGTCCGCCCGCAGGCTGAAATCATTCAGGTCCACCGTGAAGCCGGACCGTTCGTCGCGCAAGCGCAGGCTTCCGCGCTCGAAGCGCAGGCGGCCGACCGAGGGAGAGCCGCTTCGCGGAGATTTCGGCGCGTGTTCGCCGCCGTCGAGGTCTTTTCCCCGGACGATCTCGGCCTCCCAGCCGGAAACGATGACTTCCTGGATCTCGATCTTCTTCTTCAGCAGAGGCAGCCAACGGATGCGGAGCGCGACGCGGTCCGCCTTGAAAGCGGTCCCAGCCTTGAAATTCGGGAATTCTGAGATCTCCAGGCCCCGCAGCTCTGCTCCGCCCAGCGCAGCCGACACCGCGACCACCCTGACCTCGCGGCCGAGCCGCTCGGAGGCCAGCCGCAGGGCCGTGGACCGGATATTCTCGAGCGGGAGCAGGGCGCGCAGGAGGAGTCCGGCCGCGAACGGGGCCGCGAGCAGGACAGCGAGCGCGGCGGCGCTCCATCCAAGCCTGCGCTTCATGCGGTCCCGCTCCTGCATCTTTCCGATGGATTCTACGATATTTCGCCTGCTACTCCCTGCGCAGGCGAGTTCCGGCGGATTCTTCTCCGAGCACGGCGTCCGGGGTCTGCAGGATGCGGCGGTTGGTGCTGTTGAAGATCGAGAACGCCTGGCCGGCGCGTATCGAGACGACCCAGCGGCTTGCGCCCGGCCCTTCGTTGAGCGCGTAAGCCAGGTCGATGCGGAGCACGCCGCCCGAAGCCGAGCGGGAGGGCGAGGCGCGCAGGCCGAAGCCCACGTCCGTCTTCACCCGGGTCTTGAGCAGGTCCGTATCGGCCGTCATGCCGCTGTCGACGAAAACCACCCCTCCCACGTAGAGGAGGTGGAACCACTCCTTGTCCATGAAGACCCTGTCCTCGAAATTGAGAAGGAGGGAGCGCGTCCCTGTGAAGCTGTTGTTCTTGTAGCCCCGCAGGCCGGTGTTGCCGCCCAAGAGGAGCTGCTTCTCCTTGTCGAGGCGGCCCGTGGTGTTGAACTCCATGTGCGCCACCAAGGTCTGCGGGAGGGCGCTGGGGATCTTTTTGAAGATATTGAGGTTCGCGTAGAAGATCCAATCCTCAGGCTTGCCGCCGGCGTGCCTCCCGCGCAGGCCGGCCTGCGCAAGGGCGAAAGTCCTTGGGCCCAGGCGCAGGCCCTGCTGGTCGAGCGCGGAGACGATCCAGCGGTCCCGGTCCGAGCCCCAGGAGGAGAGCATCGGCCCCGCGCGAGCCGAGAACTCGTTGCCGAGGTTGAAGTCCTCCACCCGCCGCATCCTGTCGATCTCCGTTTCTTTGATGTAGTCCCCGTAGACCCACGAGTACCCGGCGAGCGGGCCCGAGAGCTCCCGGTCCGAGGGAAGGGTGCCGGGGGCCGTGTCAACGGTCCGGTGGAAGGCCGCCTTCTCGTAGTGCGTTCCCAAGAAAGCGCGCCGGGTCATGTCCCCGGATTCATTGAGGCGCCAGGCGAAGCCGGACTGGACCGTCCGGAAGTTCTGGTCGAACTTCGTGCTCGCCTCGCCCCAGGAATAGAGCGAGTTCTCCGTGATGGTGCGGGACCAGGCCAGGCGCCCGGAGTAGGCGGTCTCCAGGGAGAAAAAGGGCCGCTCCATCAGGGTCCCGATCTCGTCTCCCCTAGCGGTCCGGGTGTAGAGGCCCACGAGCTTGACCCATGTCCCGAACAGGCGCGGGTCCGAGTAGCGAGCCTCCTCCCGGCGCTCGTCGCCGATCCGGGCATGGTTCAAGGAGACCTGCTTGCCCAGGCCGAGCAGGTTGTCCTCCTGCAGGCCGGCGATGAGGTAGTTGTCGCCGCCTTCAGTCCCCACTCCTAGCTGGGGCTTGAGGGTCCACGCGTCCTGGGTCATGACCCGCAGCAGGGGAGGATCGGAGCGCACCTCCGCTTTGCGGATGAAGCCTTCGGAGCGGAGGTTGCGCTCGGTCTCGAGCGCTTTGAGCGGGTCGAAGGGGTCCCCGGGCTTGAGCAGCAGCTCCCGGCGAACCACGTGTTCTTGGGTGAGGACATGGATGCGGTTGGCGAGACGGAAGAGCCACCAGTTCTCTCCTGGGACCGAGGGATCGAAGACGTTCTTGCGCTCGATGACCGCGCCGGAGACGGGGCGGGCGGAGGGCTGAGCGGGCTCAGCCGGCGCCGCAGGAACGGCGGCGGCCGGGAGAATCACGAGCAGAACGGCCAAGGCAAAGGCTTTCGACAGATCGGACACGGCTTTCATGAGCCGCGGATTGTCATCCTTCCTTGCCTTTTCCGCGCCTGGCCTGCTGCACGACTTCGTATCCTCCTTCAATCACCTTCTTGAATTCGTCCGAAATGACGTTCCAGTCCAGCACGTCCACGCGAAAGGGCAGATCGGACTGCGCAAATGCATCCCGCAGCTCATCCAACTCGGCTGAATCCGGGTTTGTCGGCGCCACTATGACGAGGTCAAGGTCGGAATAGTCTTTCGGCGTTCCTTCCACCCGCGAGCCGAATGCCCGCACCTCCGCGTTGGGGACGTGTCGCACTAGAATCTTTCTTACGGTCCGCAATTGCTTCGGGGTTATTCTAATCATTCCTTTTCTCAAGCTCGCGCAAAAACGCTTCGGCATCCGCCGCGAAAAGCCGCGCCGTGGAGTAGATCGCGCCCGCCTTGGCTGAATCATAAGTATGGGCGGTCTCATTGCGGGCGGCCTGGTATTTGAACCAGCGCGTCACGCCGGAAATAAGCCGGCTTTCCGCCGCCATTCGGAACAATTCTTTCCTGGTGGCGCCGTCGATATCTGGCCCGCCGACGTTCTTCTCAAGCCAGCGTTTCATGAATTTCCAGCATAGCTCGTAAGTGAACTCGAAGTTCTGGATGACGCCGGCGCGGATGACCTCTGCGCTGTCGGTGTCGACCTTGCCCTTGATTTGGGAAGCGGCGACTTTGAGCGCGCGCTGCAAGGAACCGACCGCTTTACGCAGACTGCTTAGATCCAGAGCCATGTGATTCCTCCTGTTCATTCAAATTCCGACCGGGAGTTCATCCCCGGTGCGACCTTGTGATGTCGAACAGGCTGCAGGCCTGGGGGGTCGTCATGACTTCTCGAGGATCGGGCCGCTGCGCTTTCATGGCGCCCCAATCAAACAACAAATATACATCGGTGTCAAAAAATGGGATTCCAGCGTGCCGCGTCGGGCGGGCTAGGCGTTTTCCATAAGTCGCGAAAGGATGACCGAGGTGGAATGGGACTTGTTCAAGGTGTAGAAATGGATGCCCGGCGCTCCCTTGCTCAGCAGCTCGCGGCACTGCCTTAGCGCGTATTCGATGCCGTACTGGACCACGGCTTCCCGGTCGTGGGCGATGGGCGCGAGGTCGTTGAAGATCCCCCTTGGGATCTTCGCCCCGCAGAGGGAGGTGAACTTCCTCGTCTGCGCGAAGCTGGTGATCGGCATGATCCCCGGCACGATCGGGCAGCGGATGCCGGCCGCGCGGGCGCGGGCCGCGAAGTCGAAGTAGTCGGCATTGTCGAAAAAGAGCTGGGTGATGACCCAGTCCGCCCCCGCGTCGACCTTCTCCTTGAGCCGCCGCATGTCCTCGTCGATGGACGTGGCCTCCGGGTGCATCTCCGGATAGCCCGCGACCGCGATCGGGAAATCGACCAGGCTCCTCAGGAAGCGGACTAGGTCAGAGGCATGCGGCAATTCGAGCCGCTCCGGGGGAAGCGCCGGACCCTCCGCAGGCCGGTCGCCCCGGAGAGCGACGAGATTCTCGATGCCGAGCCCGCGGATCTTCTCGACGATGCGGGCGATCTCCTCGCGGGTGTGGGTGATGCAGGTCAGGTGGGCCGCGGTCTCGATGCCGGCCTCGCGCTTGATCCACGCGGCCGTCTCGAAGGCCCCGTCCCGGCTCGAGCCCGCCGCGCCGTAGGTGATCGTGACGAAGGCCGGCTGCAGGCGCTTGAGCTTTTGGACCGTCGCTTGGAAGGCCGAGAGATCCTCGGAGGTCTTCGGCTGGAAGAACTCGAAAGAGTACGCCGGCCGCCCGGTGCGCAGGAGGGCGGGGATTCTCATTGATCCTTGGAGGGTTCTCTTTTGGAGGTCTGCTGGGAGATGCGCGATTGGGCGCTCTGGATCAGCTTGCGGTATTCTTCGATCATTTCCGGGTCCTGGTTCACTTCCAGGCCCATTTTATAATCCTTGACGGCGTTAGCAAAGTCCCCCTTGTTGACATAAGCCGAGGCCCGGTTGCGGTAGAACCTGTCGGTCTCCGGACGCAGGGCGATGGCGCGGCTGAAGTTCTCGATGGCCTGGGCGTACTCTTTGCGGGCGAACTGGCAGAGGCCGATCCCGTTGTAGGCGGCCGAGCTGCTCCGGTCGAGCTTGAGCGCGAGCTCGTAGTTCTCCTGCGCCTTGACCGTGTCTTTGAGGAAATAGCGCAGGTTCCCGGCCCGGATGAAGACCTCCGAGTCCTTCGGGAAGAGGCGCAGGGCCTCTGTGACCAGCTTCAATCCCTCGCTCAGGCGCTTGCGGGCCGTCAGCAGGGTGAGCAGCGCGATGTGCGCCTGCGGCCCCTTCAGGTTGATATCCATCGCGCGCCGCAGGTCGTGCTCCGCGGCGTCGTAGGACTGCTGCTCGATGAGCGCCTGGCCGCGGGCCACATAGGCGGCGGCCAAGTTGCCGTCGATCTCGATGGCCTGGGTGAACATCAGGATCGCGCGGTCGAAATGCCCGGCATTGGCCAGGGCGTTGCCGCGCACGAGGTGCATCCCGGCGTTCTCGATGTCCTGGGCCAGCGTCTCCTCCAGGCCGTCCATGAGGGCGGAATAGTCCTTCTTCTGGTCCGGCTGCTCGCCGAAGTTCACGTCCGCCAGGCGCGCCTGATAGTCGATGGAGATGGCCTCCCGGTAGGCCGCGTTCGCTTCCTTATATTGCCTCAGCGCCGCGTGGGCGATGGAACGGGCTAGGGCCGCGGAGGCCTGCGGGACCCCGAACCGGTTCCCCTCGTAGAGGTCGCGCGCGGCCTGCTGGTATTCCCGCAGGCTCAGGTAGGCGAGGCCCCGGTTGATGAGGGCGTTGGCGTGCTGGGAGTCGATCTCCAGCGCGGAGTTGCAGGCGCGCAGGGCGTCGCGGGGCTGGCCGAGCAGGCGGAGAGCCTGGCATGCGTAGGCGCGGGCCTCCGCGGAATTGCGGTCGAGCCCGCCCGCCTTCCCGAAGTCCTTGAGCGCCCTCTTGTACTCTCCCAGGCCGCCGCCGGCCAGGCCGCGATAGATGTAGCCGCGCGCGTTCTTGGCGTCGAGCACGATGGCCTGGTCGAGGTCCATGAGCGCTTTCGGGAACTCCCGCGCGCGCATGCGGAAGCTGCCGAGCGTAGTCTGGAGCGCGGCGGAGCGGGGATTCTTGGCGAGGGCTTCCTCGATGTCCTGCGTCGCGAGGATGCTGTCCCCGAGCTGGTAGCGGGCCTGGGCCCGCAGCAGCAGGCACTGCTCGGGGTTCGCCTTGAGCTTGAGGGCCTTGTCCGCGGCGTCCACGGCTTTCCAATAGTCGCGCCGCTGGATGCGGGCCGCGGCCAGGTTCAGCAGGTACGCCGCGTTTGCGTCGTCGAGGTCCACGGCTCTCGAGATGTCTTCGACGGCGCGGTCGAAATCATGCAGGGAGTTCGCGTAGAGCGCGCCGCGGCTGTTGTAGGCGTCGGCGTATTCCGGCTCCGATTCCACAGCCGCCGAGAAGTCCTTGAGGGCTTCCTCCGGACGCCCGAGGCGCGAGCGCAGGCTCCCGCGCGCCGCCAGGGCCGGCGCGTAGTTCGGCTTGATGCGCAGGGCCCGGTGGAGGTCGTCCTCGGCTTTGCGGATGTCGCCGCCCGTCCGCAGCAGGAGCTGCGCGCGGGCGATCAGGGCCTCGGCCGAGCTGGAGCTGATGCGGACGGTCTCGTTGAGGTCCTTCATCGCCCGCCCGTCGTCCCGAAGGGCCTGGTAGGCGACCGCGCGCTTGAGCAGGCCCCGCTCGATGCTTCTGAGCGCCTCCGGCGCCTGGGAGGAGGCCGCGATTTGCAGGGCCCTGGAATACATGCGGACGGCTTCCTCGAAGAGGCGGTTCTCCATGAAGCGGTCGCCGACCGCCAGGGCGGCCGGGGTCCAGTCCAGGCGCGTTTCGAGCATCTTCTTGAAGTCCGTGAGCGCCGCTTCGCTCATCCCCCGGCGATAGCGCGCTTCGCCCCGGTTGTAGTAGGGCGCATAGTCGTCCGGCGCGACGCGCACCGCCTCGTCGAAATCGTTGAAGGCCAGCTTGTTGTCGCCGACCTTGAGGCGCGCCGCGGCCCGGCCGAGATAGGCGAAGGCATAGTCCGGATGGAGCAGGATGGCCTTGGTGTACGCCTTGAGGGCCCTGTCCAAGTCCCCCCGCTCCGCGAACACCACCCCGAGGAGGCCGTAGGGGAGATAGAAGCGCGGGTTCTCCTGGAGCGTCCGGGTCAGCTCCTCGACGATCTTCTCCTTCTTGCCGAGATCGTAGAGCGCCCGGGCCCGGCTGTAGCGGGCGAGGACGCTGTTGGGGTCAATCTTGAGCGCCCGGGTCCAATCCATCACGGCCTTCGGCAGGTCTCCGGCCTCCCGCCAGGCGCGAGCGCGGCCCAGCAGGGCATCGGTGTTGTTGGCGTCCAGCCTCAGAGCGGCGTCGAAATCCGCCAAGGCGCGCTTGACGTCTCCTGCCAGGAGCCTCGCGTTCCCGCGGGCCACTGCGTCCTCCGGGTGCTTGATGCTCGAGATGCGCAGGGCGCCCTTGAGGTCGGAGTCCTTGCCCGCCTCGTCGCAGAGGGCGTGCCGGACCTGGGCGCGAGCCGCCAAGGCCGGAAGGAAGCCGGATTCCTCGGACACGGATTTGGTCAGGCTGCTGAGCGCGTCGGAGAGATCTCCGTGGCGGTAGAAGTCCATGCCTTCGTCGAAATAGCGGCGCGCGCGGGCCTTGTCGCCCGCCGCGGTAAACGTTGCGATCACCGCCGCGGCCGTGACCCCGAGCAAAAGAACGGCGAGCTTGCGAATTTGCATGAAAGTTCGCTTGAGCAGTCGCTCGGCGGGACGCCCGTCTAATTGTAGATATTCTATGTTTCCTTTTCTTTACAAGCCGCCGAGCCGCGCGCAGCGCGGCGAGCGCTCTTTTGGAAACATTCCCTCAGATCCAGGAAACCTGTCACCCTTCAGCATCCGTTTCACAGATATACAAACGCCGGACTCCGTCCGGCGGGGCTTAAGCCGCCGAGCCGCGCGCAGCGCGGCGAGCGCTTTGTGGAAACAATCATGGAGGAAAGGACCCTTGACAGGACTTCCCATTCCGTCCATTCTTAGGGTAATCAATCATGCGGCTTGACCCTGCCCGGAGCCTGCGCATTCTCTTGGGACTATTGATGTTGATAGGCCTGGGGGGGGGCGTTTGCCTCTTGCATAGGTCTTACGCGGACGATCCCTCTCTAAAGCAGCCGCAGCAGCTGGTCCTAAGCTCGCTCCGTCCAGTCAGCGCCGACGGCCAGGCTTTGAAGGTCAAGGTCGCGGAGGCCCGC
>JACRDO010000157.1 GCA_016212885.1 Elusimicrobiota bacterium
TATCGGAAGACACTGGATACGGCGCGCATATTTCTTGAAGCTCTGAGCGGTGAGCCATGAGCCACGACCTCATGAGGAACGTTGACGACAAGCTCACGGCTCATGGCTCATAGCTCTTGGGCTGCGGGCGAAGCCCGCGCTGTGAAACAGATGCTGAAGCGCGACAGACTTCATGCAATAAACGGAATGTTTCCAAAAGAGCGCTCGCGCCCCTACGGGGCGCTCGGCGGCTAGAACGCCCTTCTAAGCAGGGCCACGGCCTCGACGTGGTCCGTGTGCGGGAAGAGGTCCACGCCTTGGACACGGATGACGTCGAAGATGCCGGAAAGCTTGCCGATATCCTCGCACATGGCCTTCGGGTTGCAGGAAACGTAGAGCACGTGCACGGGAGCGAGGTCCTTGAGCGCGGCGAGCGCGCCCGGATGCAGGCCCGAGCGGGCGGGGTCCGCGATGACGGTGTCCACCTCGACCCCCTGCGCCGCCAGGCCCGGAAGGAACTCCTCGACCTTGGCGGCCAGGAACTGCACGTTCGATATCTTGTTCTCCGCGGCGTTGTGGCGCGCGTCCTGGACCGAAGACTCCACGGACTCGACCCCCATGACCTGCTCGCAGAGCCCGGCCGCCGAGAGCGCGATGCCCCCTCCTCCGCAGTAGAGGTCCAGCAGGTTTCTGGGCTTGAGGCCCTTGAGCCAATCCCCGATCAGGGAATACAACAGCTCCGCCCCGTGCGTGTTGGTCTGGAAGAAGGAATGGGGCGAGATCCGGAATGTCCGGCCGAGCAGGGACTCGCGGATGCAGCCCGGGCCGTGGAGGGTCTGGATATTCTCCGAAAGGGCCACGTCGGATTTCCCGGTGTTGAGCCCCCACAGGATCGTCGTGGCCGGATAGGAGTCCAGCGCCGCCTTCACGAACCCTTCGCGGGGAAGCTCCCCTTTCGTTGTAACGAGGAGGACTAAGCGCTCGCCTGTGTTCTTGCCCTCCCGGACCACGAGATAGCGCAGGAAGCCGGTCTGCTTGTGCAGGTTGTAGGGCTCGATCCTCTCGCGCCACGCCCAGGCGCGCACCCCGGAGAGCAGCTTCGTTGACTCGGGCGAGAGGAGATGGCACTCCTCCAAGCTCATCACCTTGTCCCAGCGGTTCCTGCGCTTGAGGCCCAGCAGCACGTTGTCCGTCCCCTTTGGCGGCGGCGGGTACACGTCCTGGAAGGAGAACTCCATCTTGTTGCGGTAGTGCCAGATTTCCGGGGACGCTTGGACCTCCACCCGCTCGGTCCAGCCGCGAGCCGAGAAGAGGGCGCCCAGCGCGGCCGACTTCTGCGCGAGCTGGGCCTCGTAGGCCAGGTCCTGGAGGCGGCAGCCTCCGCACTCGCCGAAGTGGCGGCAGCGCGGCTCAGCCTTCAGGGCCTCAGGCGCTGAATCTGAAGAAGCAGACATCCCCGTCTTTGACGACATATTCCTTCCCTTCGGACCTGACCAGGCCCTTGGCGCGCAGCTCCCCCTCGGAGCCGCAGCGGTCGATCTCGCTGAACGCGTAGACGTCCGCGCGAATGAATCCCTTCTCGAAGTCGCTGTGGATGACGCCCGCGGCCTGCGGCGCCTTGGCGCCCGAGCGCACGGTCCACCCCTGCACCTGCACGTCGCCGATAGTGAAGAAGCTCCGCAGGCCCAGGAGGCCGTAGGCAGCTGTGATGAACCTCTCGAGCCCGGTCTGCGAAAGGCCAAGCTCCGCGAGGAACGGGGCCCGCTCCTCCTCTGCCAGCTGGGCAATCTCTGCCTCCAGCTTGCCGCAGAGGACCAGGCTCCGGCCGCCGCGGGCCTTCGCGGCCTCCTCGAAGCGGCGCACGGACTCCGGGTCCGGACCTTCGTCCATGTTCCCCACGAAGAGCGCGGGCTTCGCGGTGAGAAGGGAGAACTCCCGGAGCTCTGCTGCCGAGAGCCCCGCGCTGGAAGCGGGCTTGCCGGCCGCGAGAGCAGCCTTGGCCTTGTTCAGGAGCGCGAGGGACCCCGCGGCCTTCTTGTCGCCCGAGCGCGCCTTGGGCTCCAGCTTTTCAGCCTGGCGCTCCAGGCTCTCGAGGTCCGCCAGGGCCAGCTCCGTCTCCACGACCTCGATGTCCCGGGCCGGGTCCACTCCCCCCATCACGTGCGCCACGTCCGGGTCATTGAAGAGGCGGACCAGGTGCGCGACAGCGTCAACCTCGCGGATGTGCGAGAGGAACTTGTTGCCGAGCCCCTCCCCCTTGGAGGCCCCTTTCACTAGGCCGGCGATGTCCACGAACTTGACCGTCGCCGGGATGGGCTTCCTGGGCGGGAACAACTCCGCCAGGCGCTTGAGGCGGGGGTCCGGCACCTGCACGACGCCCACGTTGGGCTCGATCGTGGTGAAGGGGTAGTTGGAGCTGGCGGCGTGGCCGGAAGTCAGGGCGTTGAAAAGGGTCGATTTCCCTACGTTCGGAAGGCCGATGATTCCGATTTCCATTCGCTCGGCGCGGCGGCTTTGGGAACGCCGTCCCCGAAAGGCGAGGCTGTTCTCCTCTCGCCGAAGGGGGCGGCGGCCTTGCTGGCCGGGAGAATCATAGCATTTCGCCGGACGATCTCTTCGAACTCCCTCGCACAGCCGAACATCTGCGCGGCGAGCGAGCCGACCTCGCAGAGGCTGCGGCCCTTGCCGGTCCTCAGGCCGCCCAGGTCCGCGCCGAAGCCGATCCTCTCCGCGATGAGGGGAAGGGGCTCGTTGTTGTGGTAGCCGTAGTCCGTGCGGTGCTGCATGCCATGGTCCGCTGTCAGCAAGAGAAGGTCCCCATGGCCCAGGAGACTCTCGAGCAGCGGGATGGCCCGGTCGATCTCCTCGACGCAGCGCAGGGCCCCCGCCACATCGCGGGTGTGCCCGTAGAGGCTGTCGGTGTCCACGAGGTTCGCGAAGATGAACGTCCCCTTGGGCCGGTAGAGCCGCTTGGCGGCGAGAAGCGCGTTCACGATCCCCTGAACCGTGAAGGGGTTGGTGTCCTTCCTCTTAGGATGGGCGAAGCGGAGCTTGAGCGCGGGATCCAGGAACGCGGGGCTGGTCAGCTTGACCTTCTCATGGTAGGCGGTGTTGACCAGGTCGCTCGTCTTGCCAACGGCGACGGTCCAGACGCCTTTGGCGCAGAGGATGTCCACCAGGGTCTTCCCGCCGAGCGGGAGCACCGCGTCGTGCCGGTTGGCTGTCCGCGCGATCTCCCCCTCCGGGGACCTGAGGTACGCGCGGGCGATGGCCCGGGTGATGGGGATGCCCATCTCCAGGGCCAGCTCGAAGGCCGCGTCCGCGATCGCGTGCTGCTCCTTGACCGGGATGACGGCCTCGTTCATCGCGATTTGGACCAGCGGGTCGCACTTGCTCGCGTAGACGATCGGCCGGCCGGTCCTCTCGTGCTCGTCCGCGTTGAGCTCGATGGCCTCCATCCCGCCGGCCATCCTGTTGAAGATGGTCTTGCGCCCGATGCGCGCTTCGAGCGCGGCGATGTACTCCTTGGAGAAGCCGCCCGGAAAAAGATTGAAGGTCCGCGGGTCCACGATGCCCACCATCTCCCGGTGGCCGACCACGCTGTCGGCCGAGGCCGAGGCCTGCTTGAGCCGGATCGCGAAGCTCCGGCCGCGGCCCTTGCCCAGGCGGCCCTTGAAGCGCTCATCCAGGATGCGGCCCAGCCCGAGACGGGAGAGGTTGGGGAGCTCGACTTTCCCCGGGCGCTTGTCGAGGAGATATTCGAGGGTCTCGGCTCCCACGGCGTCGATGACCACCAGCAGGACCGTCGGGCCAGGATGGATCTTCGGCTTCATCCTCTCATCCTACAAAGTTTGGTACAATAGCGTCCCGCCTTCGATGGATGTCCGGGGAGGCGTGGCGTGTTCGTCTAGCGGCCTAGGACGCTGCCCTCTCAAGGCAGAGACCACGGGTTCAAATCCCGTACACGCCACGGCTCCCCGGAATGATTTTAGGCTACTCCGCGGAGAAAAGCCTCTCAAAGGCTTCAGGCGAGAGCAGGTTGAACGCGCGGTCGATGGCCTTCTTCCTCTCATCCGGGTCCGCTATCCGGTCCAGCCTGTCCAACAGCTCCTGAGCCGCGGCGAAACGCTTGCTGAGGGTGTCGCTGAAAAGGGCGAGCCAGGCGCCCACCATGAAGATGTCGCGGTAATGCCCGACGCACATCAGGACGCGGTTGACCGTGTCCACCAGGAAGCCCTCCCGGTTCTGCGCGTAGGCGGCGACCCAGCCGCGGATCTCAGCCAAGGCCTGCTCAGGATCCCTTAGGGAAAAATCGTTCTTTGCTTCGCCGCCAATGTCCGGCCTCCCTTTTCCCAAGAGAGCGGCCGACGGCTCCAGCAGCAGCGCGATCTTGTGCGTCTCGTCTTCTCCTCCTTTTCGCCGGAACATGGGGGCGGGCAGCCGCTCGTTGCGCGCGGCCGCGATCATCAGAGCGGCCCTCAGGAACACGTCGCCCAGGATCATGCGGATCATGTTCGAGCCCTTGCCGTAAGGATCCGGAAGGTTCTGCCTGAGCCCCTCCCAGGCGGCCAGGAGCAGGGGAGGGAAGTTCTTGATGAATCCTTCCGCTTCTTCGCGCGAGCCTCCTCCTCCGGCATAGGCCTGGAAAGCCTCGATGGCCGATCCGGCCAGCCGCTCGTCGCGGGAGACATGCCTCAGGAAAGACACGATCTTGTAATTTTTGGACGTCTTGTCGAGAGGCTCCTTGAAAAAACTGTTGACCGTGAAACCCCTTTTGGCGGCCAGGATGTTTTCCTCATACACAAGGTAGAGCGGCCAGAGGAACTTGTCCTTCTTCAGGTTCTGCAGGATGTCGAGCGCGTTGGCGGCGCCGAGCTTGACGGCGTCCCAGAGCCCGCCCGGCTCGAAGATGTTCCCCGCCCGCACGATATCCTGCGCTTCTTCCAGCCCTGCGAGGAACCGGCAGTCCTCAAAGATTTCCCGCGCCTTGGGATTATCGCTCACTTGAACAGCCGCTTGAGGAGCTCGCCGCCCTGCTTCTGCAGGATCTCCAGCCCCTTCTCCTTGACCTCGTTGACCTGCTTGGAGATGTCGGGCCGGATGGAGGGGCCGGCGAGAGGTCCTTTGATGAGGATCACGATGCTCCCCACCGGGAGCTTCGTGGCGGCCCTGAGGTCCGTGGTCTCGTTGGGAAGGTCCACCTTGCCCGTGGTCAAGAGCGTGATTACCGGGCCATCGATGGAGAAGGGCTTCATCTCCAGGACCCCCTTGACCACCGAATAGTCCCCCTCGATTTTCGTGAAGGGGATGTTCTGGAGGCTGGGGAGGCTGCTCAGGATGGGGATGGGCAGGCTGCGCGCCTTGTCCAGCGCGATAAGCGGCATGACCAGGGCGCGGACCACGCCTCCGCGGGCCTTGGCCATATCCAGCAGGCCCGCGGCCTCGCCGCCCGCGGTCAGCAGCTTCGCGGTACCGTCCGTGCGCTTGAAGTCAGGCGTCACTCCGGTCAGGCTCCAGGTCAGGGAAGCCTTGCCGCAATTGAAGTTCGGGTGCGCCACCTTGTCCACCGCGATGCTGCCGGAGGTCTTCATGACCGGGCCGCTGTAGGGAGCCTTGGCAGCTGCTTTTGCCGCTGGCTTCGCCTGGCCTCCGGCGCCGGCCAGCTTCTCGAGCGCACCCAGATCCAGCAGGGAGAGGGAGCCCGAAACCTCGATGGAAGGCGCTTTCGGGTTGGAGGCCGCGAGCTTCAGCTTGAAGTCCGCGTTGTTCCAGCGGCCGGCCAGATCTTGGATATCGACGGAGTCCTGAGTGAACCGGACGCTCCCATTCACCGCGGAGAGGGTTTGCCCCTCGTATTTCACGCCGAGGCCAGCCATGGAGAGCGTTCCAGAGGCTTTGGCCGCGGCTTTTCCGCCCGGCATATGCGCGGAGAGCGTCAAGGAAGCCTTGCCCGCGAGGGCCGCGCTCCGCGTCTGCGGCAGAATGGCGGCGAGCTTGGCGAGGTCCATGTCCGGGGCCGAGGCTTCGATCGAGACCGCGGTTCCTCCCTTGTCCATGCCGCGCAGGGTCCCCTTCCCGCTCAGGGCGAGGCCGGGGAGCTTCAGCGAAAATGTCCGCAGCACGGCCTGCGAAGGGGTCCCGTTCAGCGACGCGGCCAACGACGCGGCCGGGAGCTCGACCCCATCTGGGATAGGGCTTGGCTTCCCCTTCTCCGCCGGGAAAAGAGCCCGGAGGTCCTTGGACTTCAAGGGCGGGAGCTCGAGCTTGACCTCCGCGGCCGTCAGCGCCGGGGCCTCGCGCGTGCCCTCGACCGCGGCCTTGAGGCAGCCCGTCCCTCCCAGGCCCCTTCCCCGCAGGGCGGGCAGGATGTCCGCGAGACGGCCGAGCTCGAAGGTGTTGGAGCCCGCATCAAGGCGTATGCGCGGATTCTTCGCTGCCACATCCGAAACGCTGGCTTTCCCGCTCACCTTGACGCCGGCGAGCTCGATCTTGAAGGAGGAGACCTCCAGGGCCGGGGGGGCGTAGGACAGCGCGCACTCGACCTTCGAGGCCGGAACTTCGAGCCCCGGCGGGAGACCCGCGCCTTGCGCCAGCGAATTCAGGAACTTCCCGTCCACCGCGGGCAGGCTCAAGGACGCCTCCACTCTCGGGGAGGCCGCGTCTTTGAACCGGAATGTCCCGGCCGCTTCCTTGTTTTGGGTTTTCAACGCGAATTTCGTGAAATCCGCGCTCATCTTGGCAGGCTCCAGGCCTCCCATGTCCGCCTGCCCCTTGGCCTTGAGGGACCCGGAATACCTGCTCTTGCCAGCGGAGTAATCCACGTCCACATCCACGGACAGGGAGAAGGGGCCGGACAGGGCGAAGCCCGAAACGGAGGCGTCGTTGACTTTCATGACCGCTTTTGCGTTCTCGCGCTCATCCACATAGGAGATGCGCGAGTCCTTGATCTGCGCGGTCCGCATCTGGAGGGCGAGCGGAGCTCCGGCGGCCTTAGCCCCGCCCGAGGGCTCCGCTTTTCCGGAGCCCGCAAGGTCCGAGAAGTTGAACTGCCCGTCCTTGCCTTTCTTGATCGAGGCCTCCAGCCCTTGGAACAGGACCTTGCCGGCCTCGAAGCGCTTGCTCAGCAGGGGCAGCCAGGAGAAGCGGAGCACGAATGCGTCGGCTTTCAGGAACTCCCCTTTCGAGAAGTCCGGGCGCTCCGAGAGGCGCAGGCCTTCGATGCGCAGGCCGGTGAAGAGGCCGAAATCAACGGACTCCATTTCGAGCTTGCGCCCCAGCGCGGCGTCCGCCTGGGAGACGGCCAGGGCCTTGAGCTTCTCGGGCGGAAGGAATATCTTGACCGTGACCGCGGCCGCGCCGGCCAGCGCCACGAGGACCGCCGCCAGGATGAGGAGGATTTTAAGGGGCCTTTTCATACGGTAATTCTATCATATGGGAAAAATATTAGGATGGAACGGACAAAGGACGCGATCAACAAAGCCTTGGGGACGAACTTTAGGTAGGCCGCGCGAGCCGCTTTCCTAGTCGGGCCAGGGGGCCCAGCCGAAAATCCTTTTGACGCAAGTTTCCAAATCCTCGAAAAGAGCGGGCGGAAAAACGCCCTCGCGCGAGCCGGCCAGGAAGCAGTTCTTGGGAACGGTGTAAGGGGATGCTATCGCCATAAGGTCCTTGCCAAGTCCGGTCTCGTCCGCCGATGCGAAGACGACCGTGGGAAGGCCGCGGTATTTTTTCTCCGGGTCCTCCCCGAGTTCGCATACTGTGACCACATTGCGGATGGCATTGGCCTCAGTGGAGGAAACGACAATCGCCAAAGTTTCAGCGCCCGGCGCGATTTGGACCCTGAAAATCTCCGCCTGCTTGGGAAGAAACTTCATGGCCAGCCGAGAGCTTGAGACTGCGCCCGGCCCCACTTCCCGGCATCCGCGCTTTCCTGCCGGCTCGCCTTGGCATAGGCTGCGCTCCAGCGGCTGGACACCCCCTGGTCAGGCCCTTGGAGCTCGAAAT
Organism: Elusimicrobiota bacterium; assembly: GCA_016212885.1. Taxonomy (GTDB): domain Bacteria; phylum Elusimicrobiota; class Elusimicrobia; order UBA1565; family UBA1565; genus UBA9639. The sequence continues at coordinate 7,984 of JACRDO010000157.1, forward strand.
AGAAACGCAGGGCCGACAAGATCAGCTTGGATCTCTCGCGTTCCCCCCGCTTTTTGACAAGCTCATTGAGCCTGTCCAGAATATCCTCAGGCAGCGTAACGGAAATCGTCCTTGTCATAACATCTCCAATGCTTTTACACTATTATTATAATGCTGAACCAGTGGTTTGTCAATGGGCCTGCAATAGAGAGCTAGTGTAGTGAGTCATTATTCCCTTGGCTTCTGGCCGCGCGATTTTGGAGCGAGCCGAAGCGACGCGAGGCGAGCAGGCCTGAAGGCCTGTAAGCCGTCCCGAACATCCAAACGGCGTAGGTTCGGGACGTCCCAAACCAACAGACTTTGGATGTTTGGGACGAGCGGCGCAAAGGCGCAGCCCGA
>JACRDO010000158.1 GCA_016212885.1 Elusimicrobiota bacterium
AGCTCTTGCCGCATGGGTGCTGCATTTTGACCCAGCTGGCCCTGAGCAATTCCCCGGGGCCGTGGATGATCTGCCGCAGTTTGGATAGGGCCATACGTTCGCATGTGGATATGGTTGGCATTGGGCCTCCTTTGACTTATACATCTACAATATATAAGTAAATGTTGTCAAGAGGGGCGCCAGGACGAATGCGAATTTGCTCAGCCAGAACCCGGCAAGGGGGGATCGACGGCGGGGAGGAATTGCTGTTACCGGTTTACGGAATTACTGCTGGTCAGCCCCGACGGGAAGCTCAACTGCAGGACAAGATGGTGTGGAACAATTAGGACTGAGAGGGGGTGATAAAAACTGAGCTATTTGCAGACAAATTCAGAAACCCAACCGACTTTTGACGCTGTGGATTTTTATGGATAGGATGCTTCCAGAATCTCTCAAAAAAAGGTGGGATGATCCGAAAGGCCTGATTCAGGTCTTTACCGGCCCGCGCCAAGTCGGCAAGACCACAGCAGCTCTTGCACTCATGGATCCCGAGCATGCGATCTATGCCGACGCGGACCTGCCGACTCCGCCCACCGCGGATTTCATCACCGAGCATTGGAACCGCGCGCGGAGGCTGCCGCCGCCGCAGCGCACCTTGATCCTTGATGAAGTTCAGAAGATTCCGCGTTGGTCCGAGGAGGTCAAGCGGCTTTTCGACGAGGACCGGCGCGAGAGGGCCGAGCTGCGCGTGTGCCTCCTGGGCAGTTCCGCCCTCCTCATGGAGAAGGGCCTTGCGGAAAGCCTCACGGGCCGTTTCGAGGTGAGCTACTTCCCGTACTGGACTTACGGCGAGTGCCGGCAATGCTTCGGCGCCACGCTGGAGGAGTACGCCGACATCGGCGGCTATCCCAAGGCCTATGACCTGCGCGGGGATCATGAGCGGCTCGAGAGCTATTTGCGCGACGGCATCCTCGAACCGACGCTCGGCCGCGACGTCCTGGCGCTGCACTCCGTGGACAAGCCGGCGCTGCTGCGCCAGCTCTTCTGGTACGTTTCGCGCCTGCCCTCCCAGGTCGTCAGCTATGAAAAGATTCTCGGGCATCTGCAGGGCCGGGGCAACTCCGCGACGCTCGCGCACTACGCCGAACTGCTCGCCGCGGCCTTCCTGCTGGTTCCCCTGGGGAAATTCTCCCGGCGCGCGTATCGCACGAAACGGTCCGTGCCGAAGTGGATCGTCGCCAACCCCGGCCTGGTGGCTGCGCCGGTCAAGCGCGCCGGGATGCGGGGGTTCGTTTTTGAGAATCTGATCGGCGCGCACCTGCTCAATCTGATCTTCGGGCGCAAGGAGTACCAGCTGCGGTTCTGGCGGCAGGACTCCTGCGAGATCGACTTCATCCTGGTCCGCGACGACGAGCTGCTCGCGGCTTTCGAGGTGAAGAGCGGACGTGTGAAGAGAATTCCGGCGCGGCAGCGGCTGGAGAGCGCCGGGCTGGCTTGCCCGCTGCGCGTGATATCGCCGGAAAACGCCGAGGAATTCATGCGGACGATGAATATTTCAGGGGTCATCCAAGGCGCTCCCGCGTGAAGCCCTTCGCCAACGCCGTCCGCTTGCTCTTTGCCCTCGCCGCCGCCTGCCTGGCGCTGCCGGACCAAGCCCGGCCTGGAGCTTCCGCCGACGAACACGTCCGCAAGGCGGAGGCCGCGCTTGAAGCCGGGGATTTCCAGCAGGCCCTGGCTGAAGCCGGGAGAGCAGTTTCGCTTGATCCTGAGAGCCGCAAAGGCCGCGCGCTTGAAGCCTCGGCGCTCAACCGGCTTGGAAGGTTCGCGGAGGCGGAAATTTCGGCCTCGCGGTCATTGAAGCTCAAGTTCGACAACCCCGCGGCGCACGAAAACCTGGCTTTCGCCCGGCTGAATCTCGGCAAATACAAGGAATGCATAGACAGCGCGACGAACGTCATCCACTTCGACGCCTCAAGCGCGCTCGCCTACGCCTTGCGCGCTTCGGCCTACGAGCAGTTGAAGCTGGAAGACCGGAAGCTTGCGGACATCAGAGCCGCGGCGGCTTTGAATCCCGCGCAGTATTCAGGGCATTTGCTCGCCGCGCGGAAGGGGGAAAGGATCTTCGTCCCTCCAGGAGTGGCGGGCAAGGCCCTGCCTGGGTGGGCCGGCATTCTCGTGTTGGCGCTCGGGTCCCTGGCTGGGGCGGGCCTGCTGGCGCGGCTGAAGAAGCCGCATCCGTCCCTAACATCCGAACGGCGTAGCTTAGGGACGTACCAAACCAACGCATTTCCGATGTTTGGTACGGCCCAAGCCCCCGCCGAAGAAGCGGTCGGCGCCGGCGGCTTGCTGGGCGGCAAGTACCGCAGGGATCGCCGGATCGGAAGGGGCGGCATGGGAGAGGTGTGGGAAGGATGGGACGTCTCCCTTGAGCGGCCGGTCGCGATCAAGCAGGCCTTGGCCGCGGACGAGGGTAGCCTGGCGCTCATGCGCGAATTCTGCCTGAAGGAAGCCCGGGCCGTGGCCCTGCTGCGCCATCCCAACATCGCGGACATCTACGACGTGCTCGACCTGCCCGAGGGCGTGTTCCTGGTGTTCGAGTTCATAAAAGGCAAGACGCTCGACCACATCCTGGCGGAGAGGAAGCGGCTGCCTTTGGCGGAGGCGAGGGAGTTCTTGCGGCCCGTGTGCGCGGCCTTGGAGTTCGCGCGCGGCCGCGGGGTCGTGCACCGGGACATCAAGCCTTCAAACATCATGGTGAGCGGGCAGGGCCCCGTCAAGGTGATGGATTTCGGCATCGCGCGGGCCATCGGGGCCGCTCCGAAGCCCGAGCCGGGCGGCCAAGGCGCTTGTGCGCATGCGGGGCCCACAGCGAGCCGCACGTTGACCGTAGCCGGCACCCCGGGCTACATGGCGCCCGAGACGGAGCAGGGCCTGGTCTCTGCCGCGCTCGACGTCTACTCCCTGGGAGTCTGCCTCTACGAGATGCTGACCGGCTCCCGTCCAAATCTTCCGAACGTCGTAGATTCGGACGTATCGAACTTACGTCGTTTGGAAAGTTCGATACGTCCTTTCGGGCCCGCGGGCGGGGCCTACTGCGCAAAGCCCTCCGCTTTGGTCCCGGGCCTTCCGGCCGAGGCGGACGCCTTGCTGGCCAAGGCGCTTGCGCCGCGGCGGGAAGATCGCCTTCAAAGCGCAGGGGAATTCCTGGCCTTGCTGGAGTCGCTTCCCGTGTAAGGCAAGGTCATGGGCGCTCGTCTGGATGTGGTATAATGAAAAAAGGCGAAGGGACGGCGATTCATCGACAGCCGCGGAGTGATATCCTATGGGCCTTGTGAATGCAAGAATAACCCTCGCGAACCCCAGACAAACGCGCATCAAGCCGATTGAAGTGGAGGCTTTGGTGGATTCCGGGGCAGTCCACCTCTGCATCCCCGAGCATGTGAGGATACAGCTGAAGTTGGAGGAGATCGACAAGAAAGAAGTCACGCTGGCGGACGGCGGGAAGAAAGTCGTTCCGTATGTGGGGCCGATAGAGATACGCTTCAAAAACAGGATAGGATTTGCAGGCGCCTTGGTCATGGGCGACCAGCCTTTGCTCGGGGCGATTCCAATGGAAGACATGGATCTGGTGATCATTCCCAAAGGCAGGGCTCTCAACGTCAACCCGAACAGTCCGAACATCGCCGGCTCCATCGTGAAGTGATCCGCAGTCCGCAAGCCCAGGACATCAGCGGGTCGGTCTATAACGGGTCGCGCGCGCAGCGAAATCCCAGATCCGGCGACGCGTAGTCCGGAAAATTGCCGTGTCGCAGGCCCGAGCGGCAGCTGACCGCGTAGCTGCCGAAGGAGCCTCCGCGCATGGAGCGGCGCCCGCCCTCCCGGCGGTCGGCGGTCCACTCCCAGACGTTGCCCGCCATGTCGCACAAGCCCTGCGCCGTGTCCCCGAGCGGCTTTGAGCAGACGGGCCAGGTTCCGCCCCTGCCGCACCCGAGCCCGTGCTCGTTCATGACCGCCCTGGCGCAGTCCGCGGCCTCCTCGCCCCACGGATAGAGGCGCTCCTGAGCGCGGCTTCGGGCCGCGTATTCCCATTCCGCCTCGCTCGGCAGCCTCTTCCCGGCCCATGAGCAGTACGCCAGGGCCCGCTCCCAGTCCACGCAGTTTATCGGGTGCTTCTCAAAGCCCGGTCGTCCGCCGTTGCACCGATCCCCTGCGTCGGGCTTCGAGCATCCGCGGGCGAGCACGCAGGCGCCGTATTCTCCGGCGGTCGTTTCGTGCTTGTCCATGTAGAACGGGTTCAGCGGCCCCATGTGAAATTCCCCGCCTGGGATCAGGATCATTTCGCCCAAGTCCGGGGCCCTGGCCTTGCGCAGGGCCGCGGCGGAATCCGTGGCCGAGTCAGCTTTCGAAAAACTGTCCGTCCGGGCAGGGGCCTGCGTGGATTCCCGGACCCCGGAGGGCCTCATCACAAGCGCGGCCGCGGCGGCCAGCAGAAGAACAGCAGCCGCTGCAAGGACCCAGCGCCGGGCGGTCCTCGAAGGCGGCTTCGCGCCTTGGTCCGAATCCGCCCTTGGGAAATCGTATTCCCAATCCAGCTCCCACAAGCAAAGGCCGTCTTGGCCCGCGCAGAGCGCGTACCTGGGGTCCGGGCAGAAGCACGCCGCGCGGATGTCCCCGCTGAGCGCGAGGGTCCGAACGCATTCGCCGGAGGACAGGTCCCAGAATCGAAGAGCCCGGTCCGCGCCGGCTGAGAGCGCGAAGGCGCCATCCGGCGAGAAATGGACCGAGCTCACCGGCCAGCCCGACCTCAGTGTCCTGACGCACTCCTCGGAGGAAAAAGCCCAGAGCTTCAGGGCCCCGTCTCTGCCCCCGGACAATGCGCAGTTCCCGTCCGGCGCGGCGCAGACCGCGTTCACAGGGCCGTCATGGCCGCTGAAAGTGCGGACGAGACGGCCCGAATCAAGATCCCAGAGCCGCAGGGAGCCGTCGCGGCCCGCGCAAAGCGCCCTGCCCTCCGGGGCCGCGCAGAGGGCGCTCACGCGGCTCTCGGGACGATTGATGGACAAGATCATCTCGCCGGATTGAAGGCTCCAGACCTTCAGGAAGCCGTCGCCGCCTGCTGAGAAGGCCCTGCCCCCGGGCAGGGCGCAGAGGCCGCTGACGCCGCCCGCATGGGCCAAGATGGTCCGGCCGCAGACCCCGCGGGCGGGGTCCCAGAACTTCAAGATCCCATCCCGCCCGGCTGAGAGCGCGAGCTTTCCGTCCGAGCTGAAGGCCGCGGCGGCAACCGGGCCGCTGTGCGCCGCGCTTTGCCATGCCGGCCTGCCCGAGGGCGTCTCCCACAATTTCAGGGTCCCGTCCATATGGCCGGACAGGGCGGATTTTCCGTCCAACGAGAAGCAGGCGCAGGCAGCTGAAGCGGAATCATCGAAATAGCGCTTTTGCCAGCCCGCCTTCAGCCCGCGGTGCGCGCCTTTGCGCCCAAGGCTTTCCTGGAGGTCCAAGGCCGCTGAGTCCATCTCATAGCCCTTCACCCCGCGGGCTTTGAGCAGAATCCGATAGGCAAGACCGCATCGGCCCGCGGATGACTCGCGCTCAGCCTGCGACAGGAGAGCCTTAAACGCGGCTTCCTCCATCCGGGCGCTTTCCGCGCCGCAGGGCGGGGCCGCGAAGAACTCCGCATGCCCCGGCAGGTAGACGGGAATCATGTCCTTGGGACGCGCCTTGCGGATTTCCTCCAGCCGGGCGAGCAGTTCGGATTCCCGCATCGCCCCGCTCCGGATGGAAATCAGCCCCAGATTGTAGGCCGCGGCCGGGTGCGTCGGGTCGCGCCTCAAGGCCTGCTCGAACAATCCGCGCGCCTCCTCCAGCCGATTTAAGTCCGCCATGGAAACGCCCTGGTTGTTGAGCGAATCGGCCTGGAGCGGCGCCTCCTTGGCCGGCTCGCGCGGGTAGGCCTCGGCCGCGGATTCGGCATACGCGCGCTCAAGCCGGCCAAGGATCTCCGCGAAAGACGCGGGCCTCTCCTCCGCTTTGACGCGGAGGCATTGGGCCGCCAATTCGCCAAGGTCTTGAGGGACGTCTTTGAGCGGCTCAAAAGGCCAGCCGGCTTCGGCCATCCGCGCGCAATAGACCTCCGGCGGCTCGTCATCCGGCATCATGAACGGGCGGCGCTTGCACAGCAGTTCGTGCAGCATCACCCCGAAAGACCAGGCGTCCGCGGCCTGAGCGGCGCTTTTCGCTTGATGCCATTGCTCGGGCGCCATGTAGGCGGGCGTGCCGAGCCGCCCTGTCCGGGTCGCCTCGCGCAGCCGCGCGATCCTGGCGCCTGGGGATGAATCCCGGGGCTCTGCGGCTTCCTCAATGGCGGTGATCTTGGCCAGCCCGAAATCCGCGACTTTCAGAGTCCCAGCCGGCGTCATCAGGCAGTTGGCGGGCTTCAAGTCCCTGTGCACCAGGCCCCGGCTGTGCGCGTATTCCATGGCCCTGGCCGCCTGGATCGCCAGGTCCAGCGCGGTCTTCAGGTCCGGAATTCTGCCCGAGCGCATCCAGTCGGCCAGGCTTCCGCCCTCCATGCGCTCGATGAAGATGCGCGGGAGCCCGCGGATGATCCGCACGAAATAGCAGGCGACGACGTTGGGATGAAGGCCGAGGCCGACCCAGGTGTTGGCTTCCTGCACGAACCATTCCAAGGCTCTCCGGCTGGAGATCCTGTCCGCGCGGGGGGATTTGACCGCCAGGTCCATGCCCCAGCCGAGGTGGCGGACCTGGTGGACCACGCCGAAGCCGCCCTCGCCCAGCACGGCCTGGATCTCGTAGAGGCCCTCAACGGTGGAGCCGGGGGTCCAGCCGGGCGCGTCAAGATGCGCGTCGCCTAGGGGGGTACGCACTTCGCGCCTGTCCCGGGGACGTAGCACTCATCGGCTCTCTCTTTCGCCTCATCTTTGAATTTACTGCAATTCGAATCCGAATCAAAAAAAGTCGTCGCCTCCTCGACCGGCATGGATCCGCATTTGCGCATAAACTCCATCCTGTCTCTCGCCTGGCTGTCGAATTCCCGGCATTGGCTTACAAGCTTATCAGCCGGCCGAGAAATTGTATCTCGACAATTATTGGCCTCGGCCTGGGCTATGCGCCATTCCTTTTCTTCTCTGCCGCATTTGCAGCAGCAGCAGCCTATTTTGCAGCGGCATCTGCAGTCCGGCGCGGGGCATTTGTATTCAAAACATTGCCGCTTCAATGCAGATGCATCGCACCTGCATTCGGCCAAAGCCTTCCTCTTCTCATAGGCCGTATGATTTTTGTCCCTGCAAGCGGCCACCGCGGTCAACAAAGCCGTTCGCGCGATATCCAGCTGCTGCAGGCTCTCCTGCATCTCTCCCTTCGACTGCTCCAGCTTGGATCACCCAACCTGGTCTGAGAGCTCCTGCGCCTGCTCCCAAAGGCCGCTGTTCAAGGCGCCGCCTCCGACGCTGGGCGCGCTGCCCGGGCCGGCCATCGCCTTATTATCGCAATGCTGGCAATTCGGCTGCTTGCCGTCGAAAACCAGGCCTGTTTCTTCCGTGGAGGTCTCGAATTCGTTTTCGCCCGAGTGCTGCGCGGCCCAGGAACTGTAGACTTCCGTCGTGGTCAGCTGGTAGATGGGAATCTTCTGCAGGGTCGAGCGGGGCAGGGTGATCGGCTGGTCCACGCGTTTCACGCCGCTTTCCCGCGAAAATGAGGCCAGGCGGCCCGGGGTCTCGCCCGCTCCCGCGCCTTGATAGGAGGAAGCCGCTTGAGGCGACGCCAGGGTCTGGGTTCCCTCCGGCATTTCATTCGCGACCAGGGCCGGCAGATCATCCGTGGGCCGGACATGGGCCGCGCCCGCATCTGCGCCGGAAGCGCCGCCGGCTGCCGGCTCTCCTCCCGGGGCCAGGACGTCCTGGGCTTTGGCCGCGGTCGACAGGGCTCCGGCCGCCGCGGCCGCGGCCCTGCGGCTCTCCAGGGCCTCCTTGAACTCGTTTTCCCAGAAATCGACCCCTTCGGGAAGCTTGCGCGCGTCCGCGAGCCTGAGCACGCCCTTGATGGTTTGTCCGGCGCCCTTCACGACGTCGTCGTAGAAAACGCGTCCGCCTGCGGGCGGCTCGGCGCGCCCGTCAACGTAGCGGACCGAGGATTGGCCGTACTCAGCCATGGCCTTTGCGGGGTCATCGGCCTGCTTGCCGGCCGGGCCGGGCCCGCCGCTTTCGGCGCCGCGCACCGCTTTCAGCAAGGCCGACTCCGGAGACTCGAGGCGGGCCGGGATGAAAGGCGACGCCGATAAATTTTTGGCCTGGAGGCGGGCGTGAAAGACCGCGGCCCCCGCTATTGCGGCGGCGGTTATCGCGACCTCGGGGCTCTTGAGGTAGCGCAGATATTCAAGCAGCCCGAATTTTCGACCGCGCTTCTTGACGACCTGCTTCATGATCCCGGCCTGCCGGCATCGCCATTATGGAAATTGAAAATGAATCCTCCATAGGATAATGAAGGGGTGTTAACCTGTCAAGGGCCCGACAGGGGCGCCAGGAAAATCGAAAGTTGATTTTGGGCGCGCTTGACGACTCCGGTCAAATTCCCGTCGGAGCCGGCCCAAGTAGGTAGGAACCGGCCACCCGGCCTACTTTCGACAAATTCGGGGCACGCTTCGGCCGGCCCCCCGAAAATCAAAGATCCCGCAGGATATCCTCGATGCTCCTGCCTGCCTTCAGCGCCTGCTCAAGAACGGCTTTCAAATCCTGCTTGGCCCTGGCCTGGACAGCCTTCTCCACCGCCGTCGTCACCAGATGTCGGTATTCCTTGACCTGGAACGATCCCACCTTGCCGTCCGGGGTGTAGACCATGATCGACGGCCGCCCCAAGCGCTCCCCCCGAAGGGGCCGCTTGAGCCGCGGCAACACGGGCTCCCCCCACGGGGGAGCCCGGAGCCGTCGGGGGGATAATTCACCCCCCT
>JACRDO010000159.1 GCA_016212885.1 Elusimicrobiota bacterium
AGCCTTTATCTTTAGGACACCCGCATTTCCCCTTTCCGATCGGGACCTGTCCGGAATGCTTTTTCCCGTCAGCCGAGCAACAGTCCTTATTTGGGGAATACCTGCGATCTCCGCAAGGACATTCGCCGAACAAATTCTGCAAGTACTTCCCGTCCGGACAAAGCGCATGGCATTTGCCGTCGGTCCCCCTGGCTTGGCCCTGCTTGCACGGGGTCGGCCCGCCTCCGCAGCCAAAAGCCCCTGTCTTGAAGTCATCCGGACAACAGCATTTCTTGTAATACTTGTAGTAATCGCACACGCGTTTGCCATCGTTGCAAATTCGGCTTGCACAGTAACCCGGCACGCCATTGCTGCCGGGTCGATAGGTTGAGCACGGGCATTCGCAGGTCTCAGCTCGTGGCGCCGCAGCGCCCAGGCCGATTTCGGGACTTGATTTCTCAGAAGCCGAGCTGATAGACGGCTTGGATGCGCTTGAACCCGGAACCTTCTCCGCCTTGGAACTGGAACCGCTTGCGCTCCTCCCGCCCAGTCCGGCAAGCGCCATGCCTGCCACCCGGCTTTCAGCGGCGCGACATCGGCCTCGAGCTTTTCCATCTTGGCCTTCTTCTCAGCCATGAGCTTCTCGTGCTCGGGCTACCAGAACCAGAAGTACGTGTTGCGCTTGGTTCCGTCGGACTTGGTCTCCACTCCGAACAAGCCGCCCAGGACAGCCCAGTAGCCGCCCTTGCCCTTGCGCACATTGAAGTAGAAGGGATTGAGCTCGAAGGCCGACTCGCCGGGGCCGCGGCGCCAGCGCAGAAAGCGGAAGAGGACGCGGACCTCCGTGGTCTCGGGGCCAGTCTCGTACAGGAACGCGCTGAACTTCGGGTGGAAGCCCAGGAAGTAGGCGGCGCCTTCCCGCTTGTCCTTGCTCTTCTTCAAGCCGCAGAAGGGCAGCAGGCGCGTGGATTTCTCGGTCTGGGTCTCCGTCCAGTTGAAGAGGCTCCATTTCGGAGTGACGCCCAGCACGCCGAGGCTCCTTTCGCCTTCCGACTCGTCGCGCCTGAAGGCGAAGAGCGGGAAGAGCTGGCTCCAATCCTTCTGCGGCGAAGCCATCCGCCAATAGAGGGGCAGCAGGAAGGTGGTCCGGCTCTCGCCTTCCCTCTGGCGGTAGAAGAGGAGCGCGCGGACCATGCTCTTGTCCGAGCGCGGCTCGGCCCCGAACTCGATGAGGCTGAACCCTCCCCAGATTCCCATCAAGGACACCCTCCAGGCCCCGTCCTTGACGAACTTATGCCAGCCGAACAGTGGAACCAGGATGCGGGCCTCCTCGACCTGGTCGCGCCATTGGAAGTAGATGGGCGCCAGGGCCGCGGCGGAGGAGTCGAGGCCCTTGCGGCGGTAATACAGCAGCACGCGGTCCGAGCTCTCGGACTCGCGGGGGGAGCGCAGAAATTCGACGAGGTTGAGGCCCGGCTTCAGGCCGAGGAAGAATACGTCCCGATAGTTGTCCGAAGCGCTCACAAAGCCCCCCAGGGGCGGGAGGTAGAACGCGCTCCGGCCGGCCGAGGAGGAATGCCAGTAGAAAGGGAAGATGTGGCTGCGCGACTCCGAGCCGGCCTGGGCGCGCGAATACAAGGAGAGGAGGAAGTCGGCCCTCCTATAATTCTCAAGGGGCCTCTCCACGCCCCAGTAGAAGGGCCCGAACACGCGCACGCGCAGTTCGTCCTTTCTCTCATAGGAGCCGTAAAGAGGCAGCAAGTAGAGCTGCCTGGAAGCCGCGGCCTCGAAGCTCCAGCACCACGGGAAGACGATTTCAAAAGAGCCCCCGGGCCCGCGGGACTGCCAGAAAAGGGGCAGGAGCCTCGAGGAAGAGGCAGCGGAGGAGCGTTCGATGTGGAACAAGGGCCAGACCACGTCCAGGGACATCAAGCCGAGCACGGGGTCATTGAGCCTGGAGTAGAGCGGGAAGAACAAAAAGTGCCGCGTGATCCGCCCGTCGCGGGCGCTGGACCCGTAGAGCGGGAAGAAATAGTTGAGCTCGGTGCGGAGGCGGCGGTCTTCGGCATGGTAATAGAGAGGGAAGATGACGCGCAGGCCGGAGTCCTGCGAACCGCGGTCCAAGAAAACCGGAAACAGGGCTGTTGTCGCGGCTCCGGAGGAGACGTAGCGCCAGTAAAGGGGCGGAAGGACGGTGGCCGACAACTCCGGCTGGGAGTAGGACACGAAGAGCGGCAGGGTCAGTTTGAGCGTCTTATCCCCCCATTTGGAGCTGTGAAAGAGCGGGAAAAGGCCTTGATGGAGGGTCTTTGAATCCTTGTCTTCCAGCGAGTAGCAGGTGAACGTGACCCGGCGCCTTGCCGCGGGATTGTCGGAGAGCCAATGCAGGTAGAGCAGGCGGCTGTAGCGATAGTCCTTGCCCGAGGCGCGATACCAGATCGGAACGGGAAGCGCCATGTGGGGGAAGAGCCACGGCGCTTCCGCCTGCCCCTCGGGGTCGGAATACCATGCGTAGAGCGGAAAGATGCGCGAGTCGTGCCGGGCCCCCAGGCGATGATTGCGCGCCAGGGGCCAGAGGAAGTTGATGTCCGACTCCTTCCCGAGGCTGTCGCTCTCGCAGCGGAAGATGGGCCACAGGGTTGAGCGCTCCACAGAAGCCCCCCTCTTCCTCATCCCGTAGAGGGGCCAGAGGAAGAAGGATGCGTTCTCATGGCTCTTGGAGTTCCAATACAGCGGGAAGAACACGGTGCTGCGGTCCTCGCCTTCACGCCTGACCCAGAAGTTGACGGCATGCCCCTGGCGGAGATCCCTCGCAGGATCCCTCTTGTACTCGAAGAGGTTGAAGGTGTCCGCCCATCCCAGGGCCGAGGCCCGCATGCGCGGCGCGGACCGGTCGTTCTCATAGGCGAGGAGCGGGAACATGATGAGCCCGGTCCGCTCCTTGGCGCGGTCGTATGTCCAGAACAGATACCGATGGGAAGTCCTGTCCTCGGCCGGCTCGCGCTTGAAATCGAACAGGGTGAATGGGATGAAGCCGATGAGCCCGAGACGCCTGAGGGAGGCGTCGGAGCGGTAGTGGTAGAGCGGGAAGACCAAGGAGTAGAAGTCGGGCGGAACGCGCTTCTGGAAATACAGCGGGAGGATCCTCCAGGCGTCGGCCGATCCGTCGCGCTCGCGCATGGCCATGGGATAGAGCACGTCCGTGCGGGAGGCGCCGCGTTCCGGGTCCGAGGAGCGCCAATAGAAAGGCCTGAGCGCCAGGTCGATCTTGCGGCCCATGCGCTTGTAGGAGATCAGGGAGAAGAACGCGTCCACCTCCAGGCCGTCCTTGCTCTCCTGGCGGTAGATGATGGGCCAGAGGTTGACGGGCTTTGGGACATCCTCCTCGGCGGAGGCGGGAAGGGCCGAGAGGAAGAGGACCAGCGCGGCGAAGAGCGGACCCGGCATGGGCATTGGCGCTCCTTGAAGATTAGCACCCGCGCCGGCGCGTGTCAATGAGAATCCGGAATCCAAAATTCGCTATGATTCATCCCGCCAGGAGAACCATGAACATGCGCATCTTCCCGGCGCAAGCGCCTCGGCGCCTGGATCGATTGCAGGTTGCCGGAATAGTCTGCCTCCTCCTGGCTGCCGGGCCTGCGATCGGCGCTGAAGCCCCCGTCCCGGCGATCAAGCCCCTATGGGAGGTCGGCATCCTCGGCGGGGCCGCGCATCTGCCCCACTACCGGGGCTCAGACGAGTACTCCTGGTACTTCTTGCCCCTGCCTTTCGTGGTCTACCGGGGACGGATCCTGCAGGTGGACCGAGAGGCGATCCGGGGCATCTTTTACAAAGGCGACCGGTTGGAAACCGAGATATCCTTCTTCGGGAACCCGCCTGCGGACAGCGACGACCAGGCCCGGGAGGGGATGCCCGGACTGCAGGCAATCGGCGAAGCGGGTCCGGCCCTGAAATTCTACCTGCACCGACGGCGGCTGGATCCATCCGTTTTCCTGAAGACCACAGTCCGGGGAGCTGTCGCGGCCGACTTCCAGAAGTGGAGTTCCCACTACGTCGGCATCCGGGGAGGGCTGAGCCTTTCCCTGGAAGATTTCCGCCCAGTCCCGGATGGCATCTGGAGCGGCGGGATGAGTGCCGGCGTGGATATCAACGACTCCGCCTACGATCGTTATTTCTATGATGTGCAGCCGGACCAGATCCGGCCCGGCCGAGGCGCCTTCCAAAGTCACGGGGGCTACGCAGGGTTCTCGCTATCAGGCTATGCCCTGGCCCGGCTGCTCCCGGCCCTCTCCTGGGGCGTCTACGTCCGGTGGGACAACATCGACGGCGCTGTCTACAGGGCCAGCCCGTTGGTGCGCAGCCGCAACAACCACGTGTTCGGCACGGCCTTAATCTGGACCATCAACAAGTCCAAGCGCCAGGTTTCGATCCGGGGCGGGGGCGCAGATGATTCCAGATAAACAGGCTGCTTTTGATATCATTCTCCATCCATGAAGCTCGCCATGCTCGGGCTGCAGGGCGCGGGGAAGAAGACCCTTTTCAACCTATCGTGGAGGAGGGAGACGTCCTGGGGTTCCGCGCGGCATCGTGAGCTTGCGCGGCGCTCGCCGTTAAGATAAGTTAGACGGACTCGGGAGGCACCAAACCATGGACGATAAGCCCAAAGCCCTCGCGGACGCGATCCCGCCGAACAAGCATCCGAAGGGGCTCTACATCCTTTTCTTCACCGAGATGTGGGAGCGCTTCTCCTACTACGGGATGCGGTCCATCCTCGTCTACTACATGATGAAGCAGCTCCTCTTCGCCCAGGAGAAGGCCTCGAACGTCTACGGCCTTTACACGGGCTTCGTGTACTTCACGCCCTTCTTCGGCGGCATCATCGCGGACCGCTGGCTGGGCCAGCGCAAGGCGGTCATCGTGGGCGGGATCCTAATGGCCATCGGAGAGTTCATGCTCATGAGCCAGGGGCTCTTCGTCCCGGCCCTGATCCTGCTCATCCTCGGCAACGGCTTCTTCAAGCCCAACATCTCCACTCAGGTCGGCAACCTCTACGCCGCGGGAGACCACCGCAGGGACAGGGCCTTCAGCATCTTCTACGTGGGCATCAACGTGGGCGCCTTCTTCTCCCCGCTCATCTGCGGCACCTTGGGCGAGAAGTTCGGCTGGAAGTGGGGCTTCTGCGCGGCCGGCGTGGGAATGCTCGCGGGCCTGGCCCTCTACCTGTGGGGGCAGTCCCACCTGGCGCCGGACAACGTCATGAAGCAGGCCGCAGCCTCCGAGGAGAAGAAAGCCGAGCCCCTCACCCCGGAGGAATGGAAGAAGATCGGGGCCTTGGTCGTGCTCTGCCTGCTCAACATCATCTTCTGGGGGACCTACGAGCAGCAGGGCAACACCATGGCCGTATGGGCGGACCAGAACACGGACCGCATGATCTTCGGCTGGGAGATGCCGGCCTCCTGGTACCAGGCCTTCAACCCGGCGATGATATTCATCTTCACTCCGGTGGTGCTGGCCTTCTGGCGCTGGCAGGAGAAGCGCAAGAGCGAGCCCTCCAGCATAGCCAAGATGGCCCTGGGCTGCCTGCTCCTGGGCGCGAGCTTCCTCATACTCCTGCCTTCGGCGCACGGCGTGGCGGCGGGCGGCAAAGCCAGCCTCTTCCCGCTGGCCGCCTGCACTCTCGTCCTCACCATGGGCGAGCTCTACCTCTCGCCGGTCGGGCTCTCCCTCGTGACCAAGCTCGCCCCGCCGCGCATGGTCTCCATGCTCATGGGCATGTGGTTCCTCTCCAGCTTCTTCGGGAACTACCTGTGCGGATTCATCGGCACCTTCTGGGAGAAGATGCCGCACCAGAGCTTCTTCCTCATGCTCACGGCCCTGGCCTGCGGCGCGGGGCTGTGCATGTTCGCCCTGATCAAGCCCTTGAAGAAGGCCATCGGGCACGGCCATGAAGAGGCCGTGGACGTCTGACGCATGGAGCATGGCGGCTTCGCCTTCGCCCTCCTGCTGACGACCCTGGCCGGGCTCGCCACCGGCATCGGCAGCGCCATCGCCTTCTTCGCCCGCAGGACCAACGTCCGCTTCATGTCCGCCACCCTCGGCTTCTCGGCCGGGGTCATGATCTTCGCCTCCCTGACGGACCTGCTGCCGGAGGCGCAGAGGAGCCTTTCCGCGGCCCTCGGCGCGCGCGCCGGCTCCTGGGCCGCGCTCGCGTCCTTCTGCGGCGGGATCATCCTGGCGGGCATCATCGACCGCCTCGTTCCCTCCTTCGAGAACCCGCACGAGCCGCACAAGGTCGAGGAGATGGGCGCAGAGAAGCCGGAACTCGACCGGAAGATGCTCCGTATGGGGTTGCTTTCCAGCCTGGCCCTCTCCCTTCATAATTTTCCAGAAGGCTTCGCCACGTTCATCGCCGCGCTCACGGATCCCGCGACCGGCATCTCCGTGGCCGTGGCCATCGCGTTCCACAACGTCCCGGAAGGCATCAGCGTCTCGGTCCCCATCTTCTACGCGACCGGAAGCCGCAGGAAAGCGTTCTGGTACTCCTTCCTGACCGGCTTCTGCGAGCCGCTGGGCGCCCTTCTGGGCTATTGGGCTTTCGGCGATTATTTCCAAGGCCCGGCTTTCGGAGTGCCTCTGGCGGCCGTGGCGGGCATCATGATCTACATCTCCTTCGACGAGCTCCTGCCCGCGGTCCACGAGAGCGGCGAGCACCACGCGGGCATCTACGGCCTGCTGGCCGGCATGGCGCTCGTCGGAGCGTGCATACGGCTGACGCATTGAACCTTCCACACGACGTAGGTTCAATACGTCCCGAACTACGCCGTCCGGAAATTCGGGACGCACTGAACTTTATTTTGCCATAATCCCTGCATGGCGCCTCAGTTCCGCCTGCAGGCCTTCGACGCGGCCGTCCTCGTGGCCTACGTCGCGGCCCTGGCCTGCATTGGGACATGGGCCGCGCGGCGCACCCACAAGACGACCGACGACTACTTCCTTGCGAGCCGTTCGATCCCCTGGCTGGTCACCGCGGCGAGCTTCCTCGCCACCTGCATCAGCGCCCTGACCTTTGTGGGCACGCCGGGCGAGGGCTACCGCGCGGACTACCGCTACCTCTTCAGCAACGTGGGCGACATCGCGGCCACGATCTTCGTAGCGAGCTTCCTGCTGCCCGTCTACCAGCGCGCGGGCGTCACCTCCATCTACCAGTACGCGGCCGAGCGCTTCGGCCCTCCGGTCCGCACCACCTGCGCGGGCTACTTCCTGCTCTCGAGGACCCTGGCCTCCACGGTCCGCATCGTGGCCATCGCCAAGGTCCTGGAGGTGGTCTCGGGAGGGAGCCTCCCCTACTCGGGCTGCGTGGTCGTCGTGATCGCAGCCATCCTCGCCTACACGACCCTGGGCGGGGGCCGGGCCATCGCCTGGACGGACCTCATGCAGTTCATCCTGCTCGTCTCGGGCGCGCTCATCGCCTTGGGCTACATCGTCTGCCACGTTCCGGGCGGGGTCTCGGGCATCATCGACGCGGGCCGCCACGCCATCCGGCCCGACGGCACGACCTACAACAAGTTCAACTTCCTCGAGCTTTTGAAGCCCGAGAACCTCGGGCTCTTCTTCCTCCTCGCGGTCTGGGGCTTCTTCCAGTCGAGCGCGGCCTACGGCACGGACCAGGACATGGTCCAGCGTCTCTTGGCCTGCAACGACCCCAAGAGGGCGCGCTGGAGCCTCATGCTCTCGGGGCTGACGGGCATCCCGATCACCTTCCTCTTCCTGAGCATCGGCGTCGCTCTCTACGCCTACTCCCTCTCCCATCCGGAGCTGGTCGCCGGCATGAAGGACCCCGACCACATATTCCCGCGCTTCATCCTGACCGCCCTGCCCGAAGGCCTGCGGGGGCTTCTGCTCGCCGCGGTCGCCTCAGCTGCCATGGGCAGCTCGGACTCGGCCCTAGCCTCCCTCTCGACCGCCTTCACCATCGACTTCTACAAGCCCTTCTGGGGCAAGGACTCAAGCGAGGAGCGCTGCGTGAAGGTCTCGAAACTCTCCTTCGTGGGCTTCGGCCTGCTCTTCATGGCCTTCGCGCTCATGGTCAAGAACCTCTCCAGCCTGCTTTGGCTCGGCTTCAAGATCGTGGCGTTCACCTACGGGCCGCTCCTCGGCGTGTACCTGACCGCGGTCTTCACGGACTGGGAAATCCCGCCCAAGAGGCTGATCCTGCTGATGCTCGGGATCACGCTCGCCACCTTCGCAATGGGGATGACCGCGTGGCATCTTTCGGCCCCGGGCTCGGGCGGGTTTTGGACCCAGCTCGACGAGACCTATTGGCGGCTCTACATCATCTTCGGAGCGCTCGCCGTGCCAGCTGGCGCGTACTTCCTGCGCTCATGAAATACTGGCTCTATAAGAGTCCCGACGTGCTGGGCCCCTACGAGGCCCGCGAGCTCCACGCCGTGCCGGGGTTCTCCAGGATCTCCCTCGTATGCCCTGAGGAATCCGCGGGGGACGATCCGCGCAACTGGGTGCGCGCCTCCGCCATCTCCAGGCTTTGGACCGCGGAGGCCTCCCCGCCGAACATCGCCTCCAGGCGGGAGGCGGCGCAAAGCGATCCCCGCAGTCCGGCCGCGCATCAGCCCGGGGAAGCGTTCATCTGGCCCCCGCCCGTCCCCCCGGCAGTTCCTGGAGGCGGGGCCGGGCCGGAGGTCATCCTCTACAACCGGATCGCCCAGGCGGAATACGCCCTGCAATGGCTCGCGGAGCAGACCGGCCGCCAGGACAACCAGATGGGCATCCTCCGCTCCGAGATCGAGCGCGGGGAGAAGGGCATGGCCGCCCTGCGCATGCGCATGAAGGAGATGGGCAACGACCTGCTCGCCCACGCCCAGCTGATCAGCCGGATGGACGAGTACGCCGCGTCGCTGAGAAGGCTCGCGGAGAGCCTCCAGGCCGAGGACGAGCGCATCGAGAAGCTCAAGCCGCGCGTGGACTCCTTGACCGCGGGCCTGGCCAAGCTGGACAATGTCGAGCCCCGCATCGAGTCCCTGACCGCGGGCTTGGCGGACCTGGAGAAGCGCGCCCAGCAGGCGAAGCTGCAGCTCCAGCAGGAGGACGACCGCATCGAGCGTGGTGAGCAGCGCGCGCAGACGGCTGAACAGCGCGTGGAAGCCGCGGAGAAGGCCGGGACTCAAGCCGCCGAAGCCGCAGCTTCTGTGAAGCGCGAGGCCGAGGCCCGCCGGCGCGAAGCCGACTCGGTGAAGGACCGCCTGGATCAGGTCGAGCGCGAGATGGCCGCGCTTGGGGCGGACCTGCAGGGCCGGATCAAAGCCCTGCGCCCGAAGGCCCCGGCGCTCGCCGTCCTCTTCGCCGGAGCCGTCGGGGGGATCCTCGGCGCGGCTCTGATGTACGTCCTCCGCCCGAGCCCGCGCCCTAAAGAGCCTCCCCAGGCTCAAACCGCTCTTCAAAAATCCGCTGTTGAGGCTCCCCCCGCAAGCTTGCCCGCGCCCAAGCAAGCCCCCGCCCCGGCCCCGAGCGAACCCGCTCCCGTCGCCGCTCCGCGCGGCCGCCTTCCGCGGCACAACCGCCCCAGTGAAAGTCCTTCTCCTCTCGCTGGCCCTCGGAGGCAGCCGACGGCGCCTCCAGCCGTCGGCGACAGGAGGCCGGAGAGGGCAGCCAAAACCAGACGGCCGAAGACCGAGCCGCAGCCCCAGCCGGAAGCCAAGCCCGAGCCCCAGACGGGACCCCAGCCGACGATCCTGCCGAGCGCGCCGAACGCTCCATTCACGAACCTGCCCGGCGTGCCGGCCGCATCCGAGGCGGTCCTGCAGAACGCCGTCGCGGACGGAGACGTCCTCGTGCTGTCCCTCTCAGGGCCGGTCAGCTACCAGGCGGACTTCAAGGCGGACCCGCCCATCCTCGTCTTAGACCTCATCGGGGTCAAGAGCGGCCTGGGCGACGCTCCGATTTCGACCGCTGGCCCCCATATCCTCCAGGTCGCCGCGCTTCCCCAGAGCGGGGACCCGCCACGCCTTCGCCTCGCCGTCCGCCTCAAGAGCCCGGCGGCCTTCCAGATCAACGCCCAGGCGCCCGGGCTCGTCGTCACATTCACGTTCCCGAAGGAAGAGGAATAGGTAGAAAACGTGGGTCAACGACTTGACTTCAGTCAACCATATCGGCCGTCAGACCGCTACGTATTCGGCGGTGGCAGTGTGCCGAGGGACAGGGAGGCCATCCTCCTTGAGACCTTCTAGATGGAGGGCAATGGCTTCACGGATGTTCCGTTCGACTTCGCGTTTTGTGGCTCCTGTCGCTATACACCCCGGTAAATCCGGGCAAAACGCTGAAAAGTTTTTTTCGGCTTTCTCGATTATGATCAATTCATGTTTGTATTGACGATGGCTGCCCCTGGTCTGGACCAGGAACCAACCGTCCTCCTCGATGAGCCGAATCGCTTCCCTGACTTTCACAGATAGTGTAACCTGGGAACTCCATGCCGTCAATGGCCCGAATGAATGTATTATAGCAAGGTAACGACGGCGCCTAGCCGTCGCGCGCCCAAAGGAAGTTGATAGCGCGCTCGGCAGAGCGTCACGTTAGCAAAATCAGAGAAAGGGATTGACAAGCAGTATGATATCATATATAATATCATTATGAGGCCGGAGAAACTCCTCCAAAAGGCGCGGAGCAATCCTGCGGGCCTCAGATTTGTCGGATTATGCAGACTTGCGCAAGCCCTCGGGTTTGTCTTTCAGCGGCAGAAGGGTTCTCATAGGATCTTTGCGCATGACGGGACAAGGCAGATCATGAACTTCCAGAATGGCCACGGAATGGCAAAGGCTTACCAGGTGAAGCAATTGCTTGACTGCGTTGACCGTCATCATCTGGCCATGGGGGGTGGAGAACATGGTTGACCTCTACGAACGGAAGGTTTTTTACAGCAAGGAAGACCAGGGCTGGATCGCCGTGGCTCCGGAGCTTCCCGGGTGCTCTGCCTATGGAAAGACGTCCGAGCGGGCCCTTAAGGAACTAGACACGGCCATCGAGCTTTGGCTTGAGACGGCACGTTCCAAGAAATGGAGCGTCCCAAAGCCGGTCGCTTGCCGAGAGCCCGCGGGCAGGATTTTGCTCCGGTTGCCGCGCGAGCTTCATCAGGACTATCTGAGCTTGGCGACGGAGGAAGGCATTTCCCTGAACCAGTACATGCTTTATGTCTTGGCTCGCTATCGGGAGTTGGGGCATTCGGCCCGATACGTCCGGTGAGATTGCCCAACATCCGCTACAGCCGACCGCGCTTTGCGGGGCCGCCGCGCGGGGAGCGCGGTGGTTGAGCGTCACGTTGACCCAGGCGGCATGCAGGACCACCGGGATGCTCATAGCTCCGACGACCTGCTGATCGATCCGATGCCTAAGCCCGCTTACCTCCGCCTAGCGAAGAGGGGCGAGCTGAAGGCGCGCGCCGCCGCGCTCCGGGAGCTTATGCGCGAGTGCGCGCTCTGCCCGCGCCGCTGCCGCGCCAAGCGGCTCGAAGGAGGGAAAGGCGCCTGCCTGAGCGCCTCCGAGCCCATCGTCTCGAGCTTCGGACCGCATTTCGGCGAGGAGCGGCCCCTGGTCGGTTCCGGAGGCTCCGGCACGATCTTCCTGACCCGCTGCAACCTCCGCTGCATCTTCTGCCAGAACTACGACATCAGCCAATTGGGAGAAGACGGCGGCTTCGTGAAGATCCGCGACCTGGCCGGCATGATGCTGGGCCTGCAGGAGCGGGGCTGCCACAACGTCAACTTCGTCACCCCCACCCACCAGATCGCGGCCATCGTCGAGGCCGCCGCATTGGCGGCCGAGCAGGGCCTGCGCGTGCCCCTCGTCTACAACTCGGGCGGCTACGACGGGGTGG
Organism: Elusimicrobiota bacterium; assembly: GCA_016212885.1. GTDB lineage: Bacteria > Elusimicrobiota > Elusimicrobia > UBA1565 > UBA1565 > UBA9639. The sequence goes on from JACRDO010000159.1 coordinate 11,861, forward strand.
AAGCCCTGCGGCTGCTGGAGGGCGTCTTCGACATCTACATGCCCGACGCCAAATACGGGGACAACGAGGCCGGCAAGCTGCTTTCGGGGGTCCCGGATTACTGGGACCGCTGCCAAGAGGCCCTCGCCGAGATGCACCGCCAAGTCGGGGATCTCTCCTGCGACGGCCGGGGGATCGCCCGGCGAGGGCTGTTGGTCCGGCACCTGGTCCTGCCCCAAGGCCTCGCGGGCTCCAAGGCCGTGATGGGTTTCCTCGCCCGCTTGAGCCGGGAGACCTACGTCAACGTGATGGCCCAGTACCGGCCCTGCTGGCGCGCCGAGGAGGTCAGAGCCGTGGACCGTCCTTTGACCCCGGAGGAGTACGACCAGGCCGTCGAAGAGGCGCTCTCGGCGGGCCTGCGCAGGCTGGACAGCCGGGTGAAGCCAGGAAGGCTTTTGTGAAGCGTTTTGCCGCGGGCCTGCTCCTAGCGCTGGCCCTGTCCCACTGCGCCCATGCGGATGTCTACAAGGACTTCGCCGAGCTCGCGGCCGCCAACACGGCGGGCGACGACTACCGGATATCCGTCGATGACCGGAGGTCCACCGCGACGGTGTTCGCGATCCACGGCGGAACCATCGAGCGCGGCGCATCCGAGATCGCGCGCGCCTTGGCCGGGAGCGATTGGAACCTCTATCTGTTCGAGGGGCTCAAGAAGAAGGGCGCCAAGAGGCTCCACGTGAGCGCGGAGTATTTTGACGAGCCCTCGGCCCTGGAGCTGGCCCGGCGCTCGGTCATCGCTGTTTCGGTTCATAAGCAGAGGGGCTCGGGAGAGTCCGTCTGCGTGGGCGGAGCCAACGCCGTGCTTCGGCGCTCAATGGCGCAGGCCCTCCGGAACGCGGGCATCCGCTCCGAGGAGCCCTGCCGCCGGCTTCCCGGAGACACCCCCTCGAACATCGTCAACCGCGCGGTCAAAGGCGGGGTCCAGCTGGAGTTGACAAGAGCCGTGATCCGGGCCTTGCTCAAGGACCCGGCCAGACTGCGGCTCTTCTGCGACGCCGTGCGCAGGGCAGCGCAGCCCTGATCATTGCTTGACCGCGTAGATCTCGATGGCGCCGCCCCTCCTGCGGGCCGTCTCCCAGAGCAGAAGGAGCAGGCTGAGCAGGGCCAGAGGCGGCAGAAGGAGCAGGGTCAGCAGGGCTTGGACCGGATGCCTGCGTATGCGCCGGGTGCGCGCCCCGCGGTCTTTGAGCACGTCGTAGAGGAAATTATGGTCGAAGCCCAGGGCGTCCAGGAAGCTCTGGAGCCAGCCGTAGGGGTTCTGCTCGAAGCTGAAGTGGTCGAGCCGGACGATCCGGAAGCCCAGCCGGGAGAGCAGGGCTTCGATGGCTCTGCGGCTGAAATGGGTGAAGTGCCTCGGGATGTCCAGATGGAACCAGTGCCGGCCGAAGAGCCGCGCCTGGTCGCTCTCGAAATTCGGGACCGCCGCGACCAGGAGGCCCCCGGTCTTGAGGATGTCCCTCGCCAGAGCCAGCGCCTCGAAGGGCTGGGGCAGATGCTCCAGGGTATGCCAGAAGATGACGGCGTTGTAGCGGCCTGGCCCGCGGGGGAAGGAAAGAAAGTCCCCGCTCGACACCTCAAGGCCGAGGACGTTGCGGGCATGCCAGGCCGCGGCGTCCGAGAGCTCGGTCCCATGCGCCTCGCAGCCGAGGGCCTTCAGATAGCTGAGGATGAAGCCCCTCCCGCAGCCCACGTCCAGCACCGGGCCTGGAGGGGCGAGCCTCCGGAGCAGCCTTGCGCGCCGCCAACGGAAGAGGCGGACCAGCCATTCGATGACGAAGTTGAACCGGACGTTCTCCCTGCCGTAGTAGGTCTCCGGGTAGTATTTCCCGAGTTCCTCGGCGCGCAGGGCCGGCACGGTGCGTCCCAGGCCGCAGTCCGAGCATTGCTGGACCCTGAAACCCGGCTCAATGGAGTCGAAAGCCTTCGAGGAGCGGCCGGAGCCGCAGCAGGGACAGTTCACGGCCGGTCATGATATAAAAATTGCAGAAACCCCGGGTAAAATCTACAATCCTCATACCATGGACACTGAGAGAACCCCAATCGACCTCAAAGATACCATCGAGATCGCGGGCGGCAAGCGCCGGGTCGACCTCCTGCTCAAGAACGCCCGCGTCATCAACACTTTCTCCGGGGACGTGCACCGGGCCGACGTGGCCATCCATGGGGGCCGCATCGCGGGCTTCGGCCATTACAAAGCCAAGCAGGTCTTAGACCTCAAAGGCGCCTACCTTTCCCCGGGCTTCATCGACGGGCACATACACATCGAGAGCTCGATGGTGAAGATCCCGGAGTTCGGCCGCGTGGTCGTGCCGCGGGGCACCACCTCGGTGGTCATCGACCCGCACGAGATCGCGAACGTCCTCGGCATGGACGGCATCAAGTACATGCTCTCTTCAAGCGTTGGCGGCGCCCTCTCGGTCTACGTGATGCTCCCCTCCTGCGTGCCGGCCACGCACCTGGAGACCGCGGGCGCCGAGCTCTCCGGCCACGACCTGAGCCTGCTCCTCAACGACGAGCACGTCCTCGGCATCGGCGAGATGATGAACTACCCCGGCGTGATCCACCACGACCCGGCGGTCATCGAGAAGATCCGCATCGCCAAGGGCAAGCGCATCGACGGCCACGCCCCGCTCCTGAGCGGCAAGGACCTCTACGCCTACGTCTCGGCCGGCATACGCTCGGACCACGAATGCACCGAAGTGGACGAGGCCCGCGAGAAGCTGCGCGCGGGCATGTACATTATGATCCGCGAAGGGACCGCGGCCAAGAACCTCAAGACCCTGCTGCCGCTGATCAACTCCGAGAACAGCCGCAAATGCATGTTCGTGACCGACGACCGGCATCTCGAGGACATCTTCACGCAGGGGCATATGGACCACCTGGTGCGCTCGGCCATCCGGCTCGGCACGGACCCCATCCGCGCCATCCAGATGGCGAGCATCAACACGGCCGAGTACTTCGGCCTCAAGGACCTCGGGGCCGTGGCCCCGGGCTACAAGGCGGATCTCATCGTTTTCGACGATTTCCGCAAGCTCAGGATCTCGAAGGTCTTCAAAGATGGGCGGCTGGTCGCCAGGAACGGGGAGATGGACCCCTCCGTTGTCACGGAGTACAAGGGCAAGGTCCGGGGCACCATCAACGTCCGCTGGATCGAATACGAGGATTTCGCCATCAAGGCCGAAGGCAAGACCGCGCGCGTCATCGGTGTCATCCCCCACCAGATCGTGACGAAGTCCTTGATCCTGCCGGTCAAGCAGGATGGCGGCTTCCTCTCTTCCGACACGTGCGGGGACGTCCTCAAGATCGCCGTCATCGAGCGCCACCTCGCCTCGGGCCGCATCGGCAAGGGCTTGGTCAAGGGCTTCAACCTCAAGAAGGGCGCAATCGCCTCCTCCATCTCCCACGACTCGCACAACATCGTGGTCATCGGGGTCCACGACAGCGACATGTACACCGCCGCGGTCCAGGTCGTGAAGATGCAGGGCGGCATCGTCGCAGCCTTAAACGGCCAGGTCCTCGAGGCCCTCCCCCTGCCCATCGCGGGGCTCATGTCCGACCGCAGCGCGGATTTCGTGCGCGAGAAGGTCACGCGCCTGAGCGACGCGGCCCGCTCGCTCGGGACCAAGCTCGAGGACCCCTACATGGCCATGTCGTTTTTGACCCTGCCTCCGATCCCGGAGCTCAAGATCACGGACCGGGGCCTCATCGACGCCGTGAACTTCAAGGTCGTGCCGCTATTTGCGTGATCAAGCGCTTCTTCGAGCTGGACGAGCGCAAGACGACGGTCCGCACCGAGCTCGCAGCAGGCCTCACCACCTTCCTGACGATGGCCTACATCCTCTTCGTCCAGCCGGTTGTGCTCGGAGCGGCGGGGATGGACCCGGGCGCGGTCTTCACGGCCACGTGCCTCTCGAGCGCCTTGGGCTGCGTGCTCATGGGCGTGCTCGCCAACTACCCCATCGCGCAGGCCCCGCTCATGGGGGAGAACTTCTTTTTCGCCTACACGGTGGTGCTCGGCATGGGCGTCGCTTGGCCCAAAGCCTTGGCCTTGGTCCTGGTCTCTGGCCTGGCGTTCCTGGCCCTGACCCTGACGAAGATCCGCGAGGCCCTGGTCAACTCGGTGCCCAAGGCCCTCAAGCTCGCCATCGCCTCGGGCATCGGGCTCTTCGTGGCCCTCATCGGGCTCAAGGAAGCGGGGCTGGTGGTCGCGAACCCTCCGACCTTGGTCAAGCTGGGCCCTGTTGCGTCCAAGCCGGCGCTCCTGGCCCTCTTCGGCTTCGCCTTGACCGCCGGCCTGATGGCCCGCAAGGTGCGCGGCTCCATCCTGCTCGGCATGCTCGCGACCGCCCTGCTCGGCGGCTTCCTGGGCCTGGTCAAATTCGCCGGGGTCTTCAGCGCGCCCCCCTCGCTCGCCCCCACCTTCATGAAGCTGGACCTCGCGGGCCTCTTGAGCCGCGACTCGGCCTCGATCATCCTCATCTTCCTCTTCATGACCCTTTTCGACACGCTGGGCACCCTGGTCGGAGTGGGGATGCAGGCGGGCCTCATGCCTGAGGGGAAGCTCGAGCGCGCTCCGAAGGCCCTGCTCTGCGACGCCTTCGCGACGACCGCCGGGGCGTGCCTGGGCACCTCCACCGTCTCCAGCTACATCGAGAGCGCGACCGGCGTGGCAGAGGGCGGGCGCACGGGGCTGACCGCGGTCGCGGTCGGAGCGCTGTTCCTGCTCAGCCTCTTCTTCGCGCCGCTCGTCCAGTCCGTGGGCGGAGCCGTGGCCTTGGACGGCGGAGGGGCCATCCACCCTGTCACGGCCCCGGCCCTGATCCTGGTGGGCTCTTTGATGATGGGCATGGTCAAGGAGATCGCCTGGGACGACTTCACCGAGGCCACGGCGGCCTTCATCACGATCGCCGCGATCCCATTCACCTTCAACATCGCCGACGGCATCGCCGCGGGCTTCATCGCCTATCCCCTCCTCAAGGCCTGCGCGGGCATGGGCCGCGAGGCGCCGCCCCTTCTCTGGGCCCTGGCCGCCATCTTCCTCCTGAGGTACGCTTTCCTCAAATGAATTCCCTGCGCGTCGCGATCCTCCTGGCACTGGCCTCGCTTCCACTGCTCTGCTGTTCTACGCGCGCGCAGGAGCCGCCCGAGGACGACGCCCCTTTCATGGAGCGCAAAATCAGGGGCCCGCGGGTGCAGAAGCTCCTCGACCGCCTGGATCCCTTGGAGCGGGGCCGCTTTGAGCGCCTGCTCGAAATGGCCCGAGGAAAACCCAGAGCCCGGGAGATCGTTCTCGAGATCGGCGAGGACATCATCTTGCTGAGGGATTTGCAGAGGAACAAGGACTTCGTGGCGCGGGAAAAATACGAACCGCTCCAGGCGGACCTCTACGGGAAGATCGACCAATGCCTGGAGGATCCCCGCGTCCGGAAGGCCGTCTTCGCAGAGCTTGGGGAGAGCCTCGATAGCGTCGGCTATGGGTTCGAGGAGCATAGGCCTCCACGGCCCGAGCCGCAAGAAGGCCCTTTCCCTCCACGCGGCATGCCGAGGCCGGAAGGGCCCTTGCCCATTCCGGCTCCTCCGATGGCGCCCGAGTCGCCCCGGGCCGAGCCAGCCGCGGATTCCTCCGAATTGGATATGAAAGCCCAGGACGCCATCCGCAGGGGCGACTACGCCGCCGCGGAAGCCGAGGCTGCTCAGGCCGCTGCGAAAGATCCGGGAGACTTCATGGCCCGCGTGCTGAGGAGCGCCGCTCTGTCCCTGCTCGGCCGCCCCCAGGAAGCCATCCAGGAGATCGAGACGGTCTCGCGGATGACTCCTCCCAACGGCCACGTCGCCGCGGTGCGCGCTTTCGCGCTGAACAGGGCCGGGCTCCACAAGGAGGCGAAGGATTCCGGCGACGAGGCGGTGCGGCTCGAGCCGACGAGCGCTTGGGCGTGGTATCAGCGGGCTTATGCGCAGGCCGGCCTCCTCAACCGCAGTGGCGCACTGCAGTCCCTGGAGCAGGCGGCAGCCGCGGATCCGCGCAGCTTCAAGCCCCGCTGCGACGAGGCGCGCCTGCTGGGCGAGAGGGGGGATCTTCTTCCCCTGTTCCTCAAGGATCCCGCGATCGAGGCCTCGCCGATGCTCGCGATGCGTCCCGGAGGCCGTCGGACCCCCCTGCCGCTCATAATTCTGGCCGTCCTCGCATCGCTGTTTACGGCGCTGTTCCTGCTCCGCAAGCGCATCGCGGCCTGGGTGGTCCGCCAGGGGGCCGCGAGCCTCGGGACCCCGCTGCCGGCGCTCGGACAGACGCCCCCTGAGACGGCCAAGGAGGTCACGCCCTCCCCGGTTCGCATCCCAACGGGCTACCGCATCATCCGGCAGATCGGCCAGGGGGGCATGGGCGCGGTCTACGAGGCCGAGGACGTCTCGCTGGAGCGGCGCGTCGCGATCAAGCGCATGCGCGACGAGATCCGCCAGGACCCGCGCGAGCTCGAGCGCTTCCTGAAGGAAGCCCGCATGGTAGCCAAGCTCCACCACCCCAACATCATCGAGATCCACGCGATCGTCGAGCGCGAAGGCGAGATCTACCTCGTCTTCGAATTCATCGACGGCATGACGCTCGACCAGGCCCTGGCCAAGCACAAGCGCTTGAGCGTCCAGCAGGTCCGGGCCGTGCTCCGGCAGATCTGCGCCGCTTTGAACTACGCCCACGATCGCGGCGTCATCCACAGGGACCTGAAGCCCTCGAACATCATGGTCACCCGGGAAAGCCTGGTGAAGGTGATGGACTTCGGGGTCGCCCGCCAGGCCAAGGACGTATTGACCCGGCTTTCGATGACCAACACCGTGGCCGGCACCCCGACCTACATGGCCCCCGAGTCGGAGACGGGCGTCGTACGGAAGGAATCAGACCTCTACTCGCTGGCCATCTGCCTCTACGAGATGCTGACCGGAGCCAGGCCTTTCGAGGGGACCGGCGCGGGGATCCTGATGAGCAAGATGGGCATGCGCTTCGAGGCGCCGAGCCGCCTGGCCGCGGACCTGCCCCCCGGCGTGGACGCGTTCTTCGCGAGCGCCCTGCACGCGGACCCGGAGAAGCGGCCGCGCACGGCCGCGGAGTTCGCCGCCTCCTTCGAGGCCGCGGCGGGCTTCACCCCTCCGAAGCTTAGTTCTTGACGACGTTGAGGGAAAGCCCCCTACTTCAATTTCAAGGTGGGCAGATAGGGGGACTCGGGTCTTGGGGTGAGCGTGCGTTTCAGGGGATCGGGAATCAAGTCCAGGCTTTCCAATATCAACTGGCCCACCAAAGGTTCGCATCCAGGCGGTCCTACCAAGCAATCCGTCGGCATCTTTCTTCCGCATACGGTCAACAGGAGGTACCCGGCCCGCTCCATTTCGACCTTCTGCTCATTGGCCAATGTCACGACAACTTTGCCGAAGCTCTCCAGGCCCAGAACTTCCACCAAATCCTGCGGGAGCATGAGCAGGACCGCGCACGTATCCACAACCGCCTCAACCTCTTGGATGCGGATGTCCTGCTCTGGGATGCGTCCGGCCTTGAATAGAACCCTATCGTCGTGGTTTTCCAGCCGGACCCTGACTTTGATCTCACCCATTTCAAGACTCAGTATACTATTTCCCGAGCTTCTTGATAAAAGTGGATAGCCCTGTCGCTGATCGTCCCCTGGATGCAGCAGTTGCCGGTATCGCCGTGGTAGCTCATCCCCGGGCTGAAGGGGGGAGAATCATTTGCAACTTCACGCTGGTACTGGCTTGGATCCAATCAACGATCTTCGCGCACGAAGCATCCTACGCTTTCTTGGTCCAACGGAAGGTCTTCAGGAGATGCTTAAAAACCGGGAGGTATTTGTCGTAGAGGACCACGGGACCGTTGTATTTGAGATAGTAGTGCCCGCCGGGCGTGTCAAAATGCACGAAGGTCTCTTTGCAAAGAACGGGCTTCGGCTTTGGGCGCAATCTTTTTAGCTCCTCCTTCGACATTGGACCAAAAGAACTTTCGAAATCATTCACGTCCATTTGAGTTGTTGTATAACTAATGCCCTGGAATTCTCCGACCTTGACCATCGCAAGCGGCTCATGGCTATATGTCTTATCATCGGCCCAGTGTCGGGCCATCCATTCCATATGCTCTGTAAGCGTTTCGATCGTTTCGCCTTTTTCCTCTCGCGAAAGGAGAAACCCTGCGCCAAGCAATTCCACATTATCGGGACTTTGCCCGCTCAAATCCCAGTCCTTATCTACATACCACCTCCAGTCCGACGGAATCTCGCAGGTGAACTCGCCTCCCTTGGCCTTGAAGACCCGATAAGGGCCCTTATGGCAGCCCCACGCAAGAACCGCGGTCGCGATGAACAGGCAGCCTAGGGCTAGAACCCTTTCTTGAATTCTTCCTGATGTTCCTTCATCCATTGCTTCTCCCGCAACTCCTGATTGTTGTACTCTTCGCGGGCGCGATCGAGATCTTCTCCGCGGGATATCTTATTGAAGAGCTTGCCCTCCTGCTGTTCCAAGGTCTCGTATCGCCTTAGAGACTCCGGATCAGCAATGTTTTTATACCACCATGGCGCTG
>JACRDO010000160.1 GCA_016212885.1 Elusimicrobiota bacterium
CAGGGCCGCCCCCGGCGTCGGCAAAAGGAGATGGAGCCCGAACCCGAGAACTGCTAAAATCCGCCCAATGCTCCAGTAGCTCAAAGGATAGAGCGCCTGCCCGCTAAGCTGGAAATCCGGGTTCGAGTCCCGGCTGGAGCAGAAAACCCCTTGACAACGCCGGAAAATCTGGTATACTGTTTTTAGCGGGCAGGTGCGGGATATCGAATCCCGGATCTCCAGCAAGGGGGTCGGCGCAAGCCGGCTCCCTTTTGTTATAGGGTCAGGTCCGGACATTAGACATTCCGTCATATTCGCGCGCGCGAAAAACGATTTTCCCCAACGCATAATGTCCATTTGAACAGGCTTCCCGCTTCTTCTTGCAGCTTTCTCCTGCCTGCTTCCCAGCTTTCCCTCCTCCGGCAGCGGACGCCGCAGAGGAGGCTCGCATGGTGGAGGAAACTCCGTCGGAACTTCAAGACGCCATGCGCACGCGGCCCGGGCTCAAGCCTTCGATGGCCCGGGGCCGGGCGCGTGGATCAGCAGAGCAGGGGAAGGGCCAAGGCGCGGTGGGATGAGATGGGGAGGGATGCGCTGGAAATACGGGGCGTCTGAGCCGGAGCATCCTCCTGGGCCTGGCGGGCCTGAAGGCGCGCTTTCTCCTGCTTCGCGCGCAGGGCCGCTGACTCCGCGGGCCGTGCCGGCAGGCCCGCCGGCCTGAGCGCGTCGCAGAGCAAATCCGAGCGCTCCAGGACTTCCAGGAGTGCGAGCAGGGCGCTTAAGCCCGCGTAAGAGGAGCTTTGGCGGAGCATGGCCACGGCGCCGCTCCTCACCTCGCGCTCGATGCGGCCGCGGGAGACGGGCCGGTTGAGCTCGTCGCGCACCTCAAGGCCCGAGCCCCCCTGGAGCGCGGCCCAGAGCGACGCGCCGTCGCCGGGCGCCTCCTTTGGCGCCGCGAAGAGCGGGGCCGCGGCCGCCAAACAAAACGCCAGAAGCCCCAGAAGGACTAAGAGCTTTCCGGCGTTTGTCTCGGCTCGCGAGTTTTTCATGCTCAAAAACGAGCCCGGCCTTGCCAACTATCTTACCCCTCTATCCCGAAGATAGCAAGCTAAGGCCGGGCGAAAATCCCGAAGCTCTTCCGCTACGTTCGGCGGCTGGACGACCTGCGTGCGCAGGCTCCTCGCTTTGCGCCCCCGGCTTGCGCCGGGTTTGCCATTATCGCTGTAACTGGCTCCAACAATTAGTATAACAGAATTGCTTGAGTTGTCAAGGCCCAGGCCCTTGACAGGGCTTTCTGCCGTCGGGAATTCATTGCGGCCCTTGACGTCATCCGGGGCCGAGGATACAATATGGCCGCATGGAAACCTTGGAGGCGCCTGCTTTTCTCCTCGCGCCGGAAAGGACGGCCCGGCAGAAACAGGGGACGGTTTTCAGGCTGGATTTGAGCAGCGGGAAGGCTTTGCGCAAGTCGATGCGGGCATAATCGTGGATGATGATGTTGCGCCGCGCCCAAATCTATTTGACGGCTGCCCGCCCGCCAATAGGACAGCGACCTCCACGTCGCTCCACAGCTTGACGCGTCCCGAGGCGCGCGAGCCGTAGAGGCAGACTCTTACTTGACAAACATAATGTTTGTCAAGCATAATGCGGTATCCCAATGAAATTGCCCTTTCTGGACAGGACCGACGAAAAAAAGCGGCTGACGCGCGCCCTGAGCGCGGACGGGGGCGCCCTGGTGGTTGTATATGGCCGCAGGCGATTCCGTGCTTGATCGCCTGCAATAAGTGTCGCTTGACGAGGCTATCTCCCGTCAATCCGGAAGCGCCAGGGCGAATCTGATGGCCCGGTCTATTTTCTCGATCTTTTCGGCGGGGAGCCCGGATAGCCTCTCGATGAGCATGCTTTTCGGGATGGTCGTGATTGTGTCCAGGTTGACGACGCAGCTTTGGGGCAAGCCCTCCTTAGGGCCCAAAGGGACCTCCACCGGGATCTCCCTGAGCGCAATGGTCACCTGGGCGACGGTCACAGCGTTGCGCACAGCATAGGCCTCGTCCCGGGAAAGCAGGACCACCGGCCTGCGGCCTATCGGAAGCGGCTGTTGCGACCACCAGACCTCCCCCCTCCTCATTTCAGATCTTCGGCTTGGAACGCATCCGCCGCAGCCTGCGCCATGGCTTGCGTCTCGGCAGTGTTCTCTGGATCGCGGCAATAGCCCGCCAGGTATTGCCGGATCGACTCGCGATCCTGGTAGTATTTGAGGATGGAGTTCAAAGCCTTCTGGAAGATGGAGCTGCGCGAGAGGCCAAGCTTTTTCCGCAGCGCCTCAATCCGCTGATATTGATCCCAGGGCAGGCTGATCGCGGTTCTAATTGAATTCATACTTTTCTCTAATGATAGTATAATACACGCGTAGTCTTTTGTCAATGGGCTATGTGGCGCACACGTGCGGTGACCTGCGCGCAGACGCTCCTAAGGTCTTTGCGGGAAAATATCGGGAAGCTTGACGACGCCGCTCTTTCTCAGCCCGGCTCCCCTTGCTGTCCGTCGAGCCTCTCAGTCAGTTTGGCATCCATGTCCGCCGCAATCGTGGGAAAACCGTTGACCCGAGATTTTGCCAGGCCCCGGGCGGGGAGCGTGGCCGGCGGAATACCGGCCACGTCGACTTTCTCCAGCAGGTGATCTCGCCTTTCCGGGCTTGCCGCCGCTTTTGGCGGCAAGCCTCGGCGGCCCCCGTCGGAGACCGGGCCCCTCACACCCCCCAGAAGCGCCTTCCAATAAAGCATGCCGATCTCCTCCAGCCACTCAAGCCTGTCCCTTGCAGACATGCGGCGGAACTCGTCGAGATTCTCTTTGGAGAATTTCTGCACGATTTTCCTCGGCATCAGCGGCGCCTCAAGGCTCATGCGGCCCTCCCGAGTCGATCTCGCGCAGCGCGCGGATATCTTCCAAATCCTGCTTGCGGCCGGCCGCCTGCTTGAGACGGATGAGGTCCGGAATGGAGAGGACGCTTATGCCCGCCTCGCCGACGGGAACGACCTTCCGCCGGGCATAGGCTTCTTCAAAAGGAATGGGCTCATCCACGAAAACATCGACGTTGTCCTGCGGCCTGTCGGGATGCCACAAAGAGAACACCCGCATCCCCTTTTCCTGTCTCCATGCCCTCCGGTTGCTTTCCAAGGCGAAATCCTCGATTTGGACCGGCGGCCTAGGCTTGTAGCCGCGGGCTTTCGCCACGTCCAGGAAAGAGCGCACATTCCCTTCACCAAGATCAATCATGAGGTCCAAGTCCGCCGTGGCGCGGAGAAAGCCATGGAGGACGACCGCCACGCCGCCGACCACCAGGTAGCGGACCCCCTTCTCATCGAGCTCCTTAAAAATCTCCTCGTACATGCTCCATCATAGTATAGCAGAATCGTTTCCAGCGGCAAGGGCTCTGAGTGGACAGGGCGCTCTTTCTCAGCCCGGCTCCCCTTGCTGTCCGTCGAGCCTTTTGGTTAGTTTAGCATCTAGGTCTGCCGCAATCAAGGGAACGAAACCAGCTCTTGACAGACTTTCTCCCGTCGGAAAATCATTCCGGCCCTTGACGGTATCGGGGGGCGAGGATGCAATATGGCCGCATGGAAAGCGACGGCGTGGAAGCGGGAGGCTGAAGCTCTTTGAAACGCGAAGCGTTGCCCGGCGTTGAGAAAAGCCTTTACTTCAACTTCAAGTTAGGCAGATAGGGCGACTCGGGCCTTGGCGTGAGCGTGCGTTTGATCGGATCGAGGATGAGGTCCAGCCGCTCCAGGACCAGCTGGCCGATGAGAGCCTCGCAAGCCGGAGGGCCCACCAAGCAATCGGTCATCCAGGTCCTTCCGGCAATGGTGATGGCGACAATACGAGCTACGGCCAACTCGGCTTTCGTTTCATCCGCCAGAGTCACGACGGTCTTGCCGGCCAGATCCAGGCCGAGATTTTCCACCAGGTCCTGGGGAAGAAGCATCATGACGGCGCCGGTGTCGACTACGGCCTCGATGTCCGCGGCGCGAACCTTCTGTTTGCCCAGCTTGCCCCTTTCCTTAAGGAGCAAGTCCCCGGCGTTTTCCAAGCGCACTCTGACCTTGATTTCTCCCATCTCAAAATCCATTGTACTATTTTTTGGAAAGCATCCGGTGAACCCAAGACTATCCGACGATCACATCACATCGCAGGCAAGCATGATGCGGCCGCGTCTTGTCGAAGCAAGACGGGGGCAACGAATGTTTACCGCGCCGTCGTCGGCACGAAGGCGATTTATGCTGGGAATATCAATACTTTATGCATGCATACCCGGAAATTCCGGGTAATATGCATTACGTCTATCAATGTCAAGGGCCCCAAGCCCGCGCGGCGGGAGGCATTGATTAAAACCATGCCCGCTTGAGGAGGATCACGCCCCCCAAAGCGCGTCCCGGGACGCGCGCGCGATCGTCTGCTCGCGGCTCTGCCCGACGGAGACGACCGCGGCCTTTACTCCGAGCCGCTTTTCGATGAAGAGGATGTAGTCCCGCGCGCCCTTGGGCAGGGCCTCGAAGCTCCGGGACTTGGAGATGTCCCCGCTGAACCCCGGGAGCTCCTCGTAGACGGGCTCGGCGTCCAAGACCTCGCGCCGCGAGCAGGGGAAGTCCTCCACCCTGCGCCGGCCCAGGCGGTAGGACGCGCAGACGCGCAGGGGATGGATGCCCGAGAGCGTGTCGAGCTTCGTGATGGCGAGAGCGCCGATGCCGCCCACGCGCAGGGCGTATTTGAGCTGGACTAAGTCGAGCCAGCCGATGCGCCGGGGCCTGCCCGTCGTGGTGCCGTACTCCCGGCCGACCTCCCGGATGCAGCGCCCGACGCGCCCGGTGATCTCCGTCGGGAAGGGGCCCAGGCCCACCCGGGTCGTGTAGGCCTTGCTCACGCCGAGCACCGCGCCGATGCGCGTGGGGCCCACGCCGGCCCCGACGCAGGCGCCGCCGGCAGCCGGGCTCGATGAGGTCACGAAAGGGTAGGTGCCGAAATCCACGTCCAGCATCGCGCCCTGGGCTCCCTCGAAGAGGACATTCCGGCCCCGGGACAAAGCCTCCTCGATGAGCAAGGAGGCGTCGGCGACGAAAGGCCTGAGGAACGCGCAGAGCCCGCCGTAGCCCTCGAAGACCTCCTGGCGGATGCGGCGCAGGGGCTTGAGCCTGGAGAGCTCCGCGGAGCGCAGGCCCAGGTTCCTCTCCACGAGCTCCTCGAACAAGGGCTTGTCGAGGTAGTCGCAGAGCCGGATTCCGATGCGGGCGATCTTGTCCTCGTAGCAGGGCCCGATCCCCTTTTTCGTGGTGCCGATGCCGCGGCCAGCGGCCCCAAGGGGGCCCAGCGCTCCGGCCCTTCGGGATGTGCGTTGGGCCGGCGGTGCGCCCTCTTCCCGGAGCGCGTCGAGCAGGAGGTGGGTGGGCAGGATCATGTGGCAGAGCGGGCTGATGAAGAGCCGGCCCCTCACGCGAATGCCGGCGCGCTCGAGAGCGCGCGCCTCCCCGCGCAGGGCCCGGGGGTTGAGGATGACGCCGTTGCCGAGCACGCTGAGCGCCCCCGGGACCAGGATGCCGGAGGGGATTGAGTGAAGCGCGAAGGATTTCCCGCCGAAGACCACGGTGTGCCCCGCGTTGTCGCCGCCCTGATAGCGCACGACCATGCGCGCGCGCGAGGCGAGCCAGTGCACGATCTTGCCCTTGCCCTCGTCGCCCCACTGCGCCCCTACGACCACTAGCGCCGGCATTGATCTCGCCTCCTGAAAGTCAGGCGCGGGGGCCTAAGCGCCGAATATCTTCTTCCACCAGGGAGTCCGCGACGGCCGGCGCAGGACCCTCAGGCGGATGTCGGAGGGCACCGAGACGTCCCCGCAGAGCCCGGCCGAGAACCTCACGCGGATGAGCGCCTCCCTCCCCGAACCCCGCTCGATGGCCTCCACCGGGGCCGGCAGGGAGGAGGCCCCCTCGCCCACGCGCGTGCCGAAGATCCTGGCCAGGTACTGGGCGATGTCGCGGGTATCCGTGATCGTCGCATAGACCACGTCGCCGGCCCGCAGGTCAGCTGCCGGAATGCCCGCCGGGTTGTGCTCCAGGGCGATGCGGAGCACGAGCAGCCCCCCCCCAGCCGGAGAGCGGCGCAGGGAGCGCCTCTGCCGCGCGCCCGAGCGCAAGCCCCGGGCGCCCGGCGGCTCGGACCCCCGCTGGGGCCCGGAAGGCTCGAGCGGGCGGACCTCCTGGAACTGGCCCATGTCCAGCACCTCGGGCCGGACTTGGATATCGACTTTTCCGAGCAGGCCGGCCAGCAGAGACTTGAGCCGGCCCAGCTCGCGCGGCTTGAGGCGGTCCTTTTCGCCGTAGAAGGCGTCCGCCTGGGGCGAATCGAAGAAGGAGGCGAGGAGCTTCTCGGTCTCCTGGCTGACGTCCTGCAGGGCCCCGGCCCAGAGCCGGCAGGCGTAGAGGCGCCCCTCGAAGTCGAACCAGTGCTGGTCTAAGTCCGAGGCGTAGACCGCGGGGTTGCAGGAGACCACGGCCCGCGCCCGGAGGAGGGAGCGGTCCTGCAGGTTGAGGATGGCGAGCCAAAGGCCGTAGAGGGCCTCGGCCGGCGCGGCCAGGCGGCCCTTGAGCACGAGGATGTTCTGGAAGAGGCGGGGCACGGCGGCCACCGCGCTCTCGAGGTCGTAGCCGCAGAGCTCCAGGGCGAGCTCGGCCTCGGCCCGGTCGCAGCCGGTCTCCTCCATCAGCAGGGCGACCTTGTCCTTCATGGCTTCTTGGACCGGGGGTGGCTCTTCCGGTAGACGCGGCGGATCATATCGAGCGAGGCGTGGGTGTAGACCTGCGTGGCGGCGAGGCTCTTGTGCCCCAGCATCTCCTGCAGGGTCCGAACGTCGCAGCCCCGATCCAGCATCTGGGTGGCGAAGCTGTGGCGCAGGCCGTGCGGCGTGACGCCCTTGAGCAGGCCCGCGCGCCGCGCGGAGCGCTTGACCACGAGGGCCACGGCGTCCGGGCTCAGGCGGCCGCCGCGGGCGTTGAGGAAGAGGGGTCGGCTGAGCGCGAGCGTGGAGGCGGGGCGCGCCTCGAGGTACTTGCGCAGGGCCGAGAGCGCCGCATGGCCGGCGGGGACCATGCGCTCGCGGCCGCCCTTGCCGAAGACGCGCAGGGCGCCCGAGATGAAGTCCACGTCGGCCGCGTTCAGCCGCGCGAGCTCCGAGCGCCGCAGGCCCGAGGAATAAAGCAGCTCGAGGATGGCCCGGTCGCGCAGGTCTAAGAGCCTTCCCCCCGGGGCGCCGCCGTCCATGAGGGCCCCGGTCTCCCTTTCGCTTAAGAAGCGCGGCAGGCGGGAGGCGCGGCGCGGCATGGGAAGGCCGGCGAAGGGGTCGCGGGAGAGGGCGTCCTCGTCGACGAGGTAGCGGACGAAGGAGCGCAGGGCCGCGATCTTGCGCAGGAGGCTGCTGCGCCCGATGGGCCCGGCCTGGAGCGACTCGATCACGGAGCGGGCGCGCCGGCGGGTCCACTGGCTGGGCTCCCCTCCTCCCTGGCCGGACCAGAGCCGCTCGAACTCGGCCAGGTCCCCGCGATAGGCCCGCAGGGTGTGCTCGGAGAAGTTGCGCCCGGCGCGCAGGTGCGCCAAGAACCTCTGAATCCAGAGCCTCACGGCGTCTCTGGGGACGCCGTCCTCGCAGGCGCCTGTTGTTCTCCTCTCGCCGGAGAGGGCGAGGCCCCAGGGGGCCACGTCCTTGGAGGCGCGGACTTGGCCGCGAGCGCCCCGGCGTCCTCTTTGGAGAGGGGCTTGATGTTGCGGCACTTCGGGAAGGCCGAGCAGGCCAGGAAATGCCCACGCTTGCCCAGGCGCATCCACATCGGGCTGCCGCACTTGTTGCACTTGCGCGATGTGAGCACGGGCCTCGACGCCGCGATCTTTTGCCCTTCGGCGTCGAGGGAGTAGGTGTTCCGGCAGCCCGGATAGCCGGAGCAGGCGAGGAAGCGGCCCTTGCGGCCCAGCCGGACCACCATCGCCTTGCCGCAGAGGTCGCACTTCTCATCGGTCTGCTCCAGGACCACGCGCCGGCCCTGCGCGTCGAGCTGGGCCTTGCCCTTGCACTTGGGGAAGCGCGCGCAGGAGAGGTACTTCCCGTAGCGGCTCTCCCGGATGAGCATCTTTTCGCCGCAGACCGGGCAGGGCTCGTCGCTCTCGACCGGCTTGGCGCGGGAGTCCTCCATGTTCTGCACGGCCTTCTCGAGCGCGGCCATCAGCGGACCGTGGAAATTGCGCACGATCGCCTGCCAGCGCTGCTTGCCCTCGGCGATCTCGTCGAGCTGCTCCTCGACCTGGGCCGTGTAGCTGAGGCTCAGCTGCTCCGGGAAGTGGGCGTGGAGCTTCTCGACGACCGTGCGCCCGAGGTCCGTGGGCGAGAGCCGCCGGTCCTTCGGCGCGCGGTCCGCATAGCCGCGCTCCAGGATCGTCTTGATCGTCGGCGCGTAGGTCGAGGGCCGGCCGATGCCGTGCCTCTCGAGGGCCCGGATCAGGCTCGCCTCGTTGTAATAGGGGGGAGGCGAGGTGTGGTGCTCGGAGGTGTCCAAGCTTTCCACGCACAGGAGGTCGCCCTCCTTGAGCTCCGGGAGGCGCCCTTCCCCCTCCTCGCCGTCGTCCTCGCAGGGCTCCTCGGCCCGGTCCGCGGCGCCGGCCTCGGCCTGAGAGACCCGCAGGAATCCGTCGAACTTCATCGTGCTGCCGGAGGCGCGGAAGAGCGCCTCGCCGCAGCGGATCTCGGCCGAGACGGTGTCATAGACGGCCTCGGACATCTGGCTGGCCAGGAACCGGCGGTAGATGAGGTCGTAGAGCTTGAACTGCTCGGGCGAAAGGCGCCTTCGCAGGGCCTCGGGCGGGCGGAAGACGCTCGTGGGGCGGATGGCCTCGTGGGCCTCCTGGGCCCTGGGCGCCTTCACCGTGTAGGTCGGAGGGGATTGCGGCGCGTACTCCGGCCCGTGGCGCTCGAGGATGAACTTGCGGGCCTCCTCTTGGGCCGCGGCGGCGACCGAAACGGAATCCGTCCTCATGTAGGTGATGAGGCCCGCGGGCTCGCCTCCTTCCTCCCCGATGTCCACGCCCTCGTAGAGGCTCTGCGCCACGAGCATGGTCCTGTCCGCGGAGAAGCCCAGCCTCTGGGAGGCGGCCTGCTGGAGCGTGCTCGTGATGAAGGGCGGCTGGGGGCGGCGCCGGACGTCCTTGCGCTTGACTTCGCCCACCTGGAAAGGCCGGCCGGACACGGCGCGGGAGACGGCGTCGATCTCGTCCTGGGAGCGGAAACAGCTGGCCTTGATGCGGTACTCCTCGGAGAAAAGCGGGAGGACTTGGACCCTTTCCACCTTTTCGCCTTTCCACTGGGTCAGCCGGGCCGCGAAGACGGGGGGCTGGCCGGGCTTCTCGAGGCGCGCGGTCAGGTTCCAGTAGGGCTCGGACTTGAAGGCGTTGATCTCCTTCTCCCGCTCGACGAGCAGGCGGACCGCCACGGACTGGACCCGGCCGGCCGAGAGACCGCGGCGGATCTTCCTCCAAAGCAGAGGGGAGATCTTGTACCCGAGCAGGCGGTCGATGACGCGGCGCGCCTGCTGGGCCTGCACCAGGTCCATGTCCACCGCGCGGGGCCTCTTGAGCGCCTCCTGGATGGCCTGGGGGGTGATCTCATGGAAAGTGATCCTCTGCGCTCGGGAAGCGTCCAGCTCGAGAATCTGCACCAGATGCCAGGCGATGGACTCGCCCTCGCGGTCGTGGTCCGTCGCCAGGTAGACGCGCGAGGCGCCCTGCGCCAGGCGCCTGAGCTCCGGCAGGAGCTTGCGCGTGCGGGCCAGGAGGGCGTAGGTCGGCTCGAAGTCCTTGGCCTCGTCCACGCCCAGCTTCTTCTCCGGGAGGTCGCGGACGTGCCCGTAGGAGCTGGCCACCACGAACCCTTTCTTCAGGAAGCGGGAGATTGTCCGCTGTTTGGCCGGCGACTCGACGATGACGAGGCAGTCCCCTTGCAGGAGCCGGCCGGGCAGCGGTTTCTTCGCCGCTTCCTGAGCGCGTTTGGAGCCGGGCCGCCTCTTGAGGGCATCCCGAAGCGGCATTCCTTCGCCGGAAGGCTCGGTCACACTTCCTCGGCTTAGCCCTCGGTCGGCCTCCGTTCCCGCACGCGCGGTTTTTTTCTTCTTCGGCTTAGGTTCGTGCATAGCGTTGTCCCGGTACGGATGAGATAAGGCCCCGCCCTTCCAGCTCGGACAGGGCGCGGATGAGGCCCGGCGCGTCCCAGCCGGTCCCATCCGCCAGCTCTTCCAAGCTCAAGGAGCCTCCAGCCAGCAAGGACATGATCTTGCCTTCATCATCGTTGAGCGCGGAGCAAAGCTCCGTTTCAACGGAGCCATTATAGGATAAATGGTAATTTTTTCCATTAGCAGCGGCGGGCGCCGAAGACCTCCTCAGCGAGGGGAGCTCGCAGAGCGCATCTTCGAGCCTGCAGATCATGGCCGCGCCCTGGCGGATGAGGTCCAAGGGACCTTCGCTCATCGCGGAGTCCGCGGGCCCCGGCACGGCGAAGACCTCCCGGCCCTGGCTGAGCGCGCAGCGCGCGGTGATCAGGGCTCCCGACTTCAGGTCCCCCTCGACCACGATGACTCCCCAGGAAAGCCCGGAGATGATGCGGTTGCGCCTTGGGAAGTGGCATGCCAGAGGCCCGGTGTCCTGGGGAAATTCGCTGAGGACCGCGCCGCCGGATTGCGCCACCCGCTCGGCCAGCTCCTCGTTCTCCTTGGGATAGATCCGGCCCAAGCCGCTGCCGAGGACCGCCCAGGTGACGCCGCCGGCGTCGAGCGCGGCTTCGTGGGCTTCGGTGTCGATGCCTCGGGCGAGCCCGCTGACGACCACAAGGCCCGCTTGCGCGCATTCCCGGGCGAGTGAGCGAGCCATGCGCCTGCCGTAAGGCGTGGGGCGGCGCGATCCCACGATGGCCAAGGCGTCGGCGCCGGGCTTGAGCCGGCCGCGCACGTGCAGCATGTGCGGGGGGTCCGGGATGGAGCGGAGGAGCTCTGGGTAATCCTCGTCCGCGTTCAGCCGCAGGACCTTATCCTCGCTCAGCCGTGCTCTAGCGGCTTCTGGAGGCGGCATTTCCTCGCGATAGCGCTCGGTCACAGAAGCTCCTCTCCGAACGGACCCGCAGGGCTTTCGATCTGCTGCCTGCGCCTGGTCCGGCCTGTCTCCCAATTGCCCGCGGCTCTCGGAGGCGGCGCTTCTGGGAGCGCCGTCCTCGCAGGCGCTCGCTGTTCTCCTCTCGCCGGAGAGGGCGGCATTTCCTCGCGATAACGCTCGGTCACCTTCCGGTGGATGTCGCGGAAAAGGGCTTCGTCGTCCCATAGGCGGCGCCACTCCTCAGGGATGCGCCCGGCCGAGACGATCAGCCTGGGCGCGTCCACGCCCAGGGCCGCAGCCAGCTTGCGCAGGTCCCCTTCCTCGGCCGGAGGGCTCCGCTTGCCGGCCAGGACCTTGGAGAAAAACGAGGGGTCCAACCCGACTTCCCGGCAGAGGGCCCTCAGGCCCAGCCCGCGGCGGCGCATGGCCTGCCGGACCAGCCCCCGGAAAGGCCGCGGGGGAGAAGGCGCGTCACTTGAATTTGATGTTCTCATACGCATTGCGGGCGACCGTGATGTCCGGGCCGTTCGGGTAGTCGTCGATATACTTCTGGTAGTATGTCCGTGAATTCTCCCACTGGGAACCTTCCGCGTACATCGAGCCGAGGTTGATGAGCGCCTTCGGGGTGTATTGGGTGGTCGGATAGTCCGTCAGGAGCTGCTGGAAAGCCTCTATGGCCTCCGGGTTCCTGCCTTTCAGGCAGCAGACCATCCCGGCCCAATACTCGAGCTTCGGGGACATGGACGGGTTGGGATGCTTCCTCGCGAAGGCTAGGACGTCCCTGAAGGTGTAGTGCGTGTTGATATAGACGCCCAAGCCGACCAGCACGGCCAGGATGAAGAACCACTTCTTCAGGTTGATCTCCATTAGTCCTCCCTCTTGAGCAGATCGCCGGCCTGCACCGCGTCCGCGGACTTCAAGATCACCGCGCGGTAGACCCCGTCCGAGGCCTTGCGGACGATCTCGATGAGCCCGATCTTCTGGACAAAGTCGGCCATCTTGTCAACGTCGTCCTCCGTCGGCCCCGAACGGCGGTACACGACGTAGCGCTGCCTCTTCTTGACCTCGCCGGAGATCTTGGCGTTCACCGGGTCCCCCTGCGCCGCGACGGTCCCGCGCCCCTCCATGTCCTGGACCCGGCCGTCCGGGACCCAGCCTTTGGGCATGATCATCCGGAAGAGCGACGGCTGCTGTCCGGTCATCCCTTCCGGAATTCTGGCGGAAAGGGAGTCCGGCAGGGTGCGGGCCTCCGGCGCGCTGGCAGCCTCGAACTTCACCGGCTGCTGCGGCGGCTCCGGCGCGGCCGGCGCAGGCGCCGGCTCAGGTTCCGGCTCTGGTTCCGGCTCAGCCGCTTCGGGCGCCTCCTTTTCTTCTTCAGGGTTCTCAATGACCGGAGCAGGAGCCGGCTCCACGGCCGGGGCCGCCTCGATATCCGGGATCACGATGATCTGTCCAGGGTAGATCCAGTGGGGATCGTTCACGTTCGGCGGCGGGTTGGCGTCCGCGATCCTCCTCCATTTGAAATTGTTCTTATAATACGTCCCCGCGAGGTCCCAAAGGCAATCCCCTGGGACCACCGTATGACGCATCGAACCTCCCAAACGTCGTAGGTTCGATGCGTCCAAACCTGCGTCGTTGGAAAGATTTGGACGACTCTCCGCATAGGCTTCCAAACAGCAGAAAGCCATGGCGGCCGCAAGAAGAAGGCCCATCGCGATCCAGTTTCTCATAGCACCTCCCATTTTCCCAAAAAACCGGCCGCTTCGGCCAGATGCCCGCGCTCGACATGCCCGGACTCTTCCATGTCCGCGACGGTCCTGGCCACGCGCAGAAGCCGGTCCAGACTGCGGGGCGAGAGGCAATGGCGCTGGGCCAGGGTCTCCAGCAGGGCCCAGCCCTCCGGGTCCAAATGGCAGGCTTGGCGGGCTTCGGCCGGGGAGAGCCGGCTGTTGGGCGCTTTCCCCTCCGGCCTCGCCGCGGCGAATAGGCGCGCCTTCTGCACGCGGCCGCGGATGACCTCGGAGGGCTCGGCCGGCCCTTTGGCGCGAGCGCCGCGCCATTCTCCGAAGGGCAGGGCCGCCAGTTCGACCTGCATGTCCATCCGGTCGAGCATGGGCCCGGAGACGGCTCCCCGGTAGCGCCGAATGTCGGGCTCCGAGCATCTGCACCGCTTCTTGGGATGGCCGAGGTACCCGCACGGGCAGGGGTTCATCGCGGCGACGAGCATGAAGTCCGCCGGGTAGACGACCGATTCCCTCAGGCGCGAGACCGTGATGCGCTTGTCCTCCAGCGGCTGGCGCAGGGCCTCCAAGGCGTCGCGGCCGAACTCGGGCCATTCGTCCATGAACAGGACCCCGCAGTGCGAGAGCGTCGCCTCCCCGGGCCGGCACTTCCCCCCTCCTCCGATAAGGGCCTGGGTGGTGGCGGTGTGGTGCGGAGCGCGGAAGGGGCGCATGCGCATGAGCCCGGCCCCTGATCCGAGCAGGCCGCAGACCGAGTAGATGCGCGTGACCTCCAGGGCTTCATCGGGCGTCAGCGGCGGCAAAATGCCCACCAGCCTGCGCGCGAGCATGGACTTGCCTGTGCCGGGCGGGCCCATCATCAGGAGGTTGTGCCCGCCCGCGGCGGCGATCTCGAGCGCGCGCCGGGCCAGCAGCTGCCCGCGGACGTCGCAAAGGTCGAGGCCATAGTCGGACAACGGTTGGAATTTGCCATCTTCGTTCTCATCATGAAGGGAATTATTATTCCCATCCCCTTTCCCATTCTCTTCAGCCTGTGCGCCGCCCAAGAGCTCAGCCGCCTCCCTCAGGGAACTGACCCCGTAGGCCTCGATCCCAGGCACCGCGGAGGCTTCCCGCAGGTTCGCTCGAGGGACCACCACGCCCTTAAGGCCCCTCTGGCGAGCCGAGGCCGCCATGGGAAGCACCCCCGATACGGCCCGGACAGAGCCGTCTAAGGCCAGTTCCCCCAGAAAGCACATCTCGGTCGCGGGGCCCCGCGGCGAGACCTGCTCCGATGCGATGAGCGCGCCCAGGCCGATGGGCAGGTCGAACTGGGTCCCGCCCTTGCGCAGCTCGGCCGGGGCCAGGTTGACGGTCACGCGCCGGCTTGGGAACTCGAAGCCGGAATTGCGCACCGCGGAGACGACCCGGTCGCGCGCCTCGCGCACCGAGCTGTCCGGCAGGCCCACGGTCGTGAACGTCGGCAGGCCGTTGGCTAAGTCGAGCTCGACCCCGACGAGGAACCCCTCGATGCCGCGCACCGCAGCGGACCAGACCTTGGAGAGCATACTAGTAGTACGAGCGAGAGGCAAAAAAGTTCCATACAGCCGCACGATCTGCGGGATCTTCGAGAAGTGGGCGTCATTGGAGACCAACAGCAAATCGTGCTAGGCATTATTTGCCTGCATTTCAAGGGGCCGCCAGGATAGAAGAAAATCGCCGCAATATGATGTAGTCTTAGCCATGAAGCGCCGCAAGAACCAAGCCGGAACTCAGGCTCCCCCGCCGCAGAGCCGCGCGCTCTTGGCCGCGGCGTGCGTCGCGATATGGGCGCTCATCGTGCTCCGCCACGCCGGGGCCGGTGTCCCGTGGCCCGCGCAAGCCGCGAAATGGCTCGAAGCCCCCTGGGCCATCCTGCCGGACCCCGGGATCCTGCTCTGCCATCTCGGCCGCATGGCCGCGGTCGCCGCGTTCTCCTCGACCCTCATGGGCACGGGCCTCTGTGCCCTGCGCGGCCTGCGCCGGTCCCTCAACGCGTGGGAGCAGGCGGTCTCTTGGGCTTCGGCCTGGGCTGCGGCCTGTGGGGCACCGCGCTCCTGCTCCTCGGTCTCGCGGGGCTCTGGCAGAAACCGGTGCTGCTTTCCCTGCTTCTTCTGGCCGCGGCTGCCGGGATCCCCGCGCTTTGGGAGTTCATCCGGGAGCGGTCATGGGATTCTCTGCACATCGGCTGGAAGGCTTCCCCCCTGGCCGTATTCTCCTCAGCCGCGTTCCTGCTCCTCTGGCTCTACCACCTGCGCTACGCGCTCATCCCGGAGACTTTCTACGACGCCCTGCAGTACCATCTCGGCCTGCCCGGCGCGTATCTGCTCGAAGGCCGGATCATGCCCACTCCTGCGAACTCCTACTCCGGCATCCCGGCCCTGCCGCAGATGCTCTATGCCTGGACCCTGACGTTCGACTCTTCGCAGGAGCCGCTCGCGCAGGAGCGCCGGGCCTGGGTCATGCTCTTCGGCGCGTTCCTCGGCTTTGCGATGGGCACGAAATACCCGGCCTGGCTCCTGCCATTGGCCGCGGTTCCGGCGATCCTCTACCTGCGCCGGAGGCCTGCCGGCAGGCCCGGCGCGAAGCTCCCTGCGGCCCCTGGCCCTGCTCGTCTGCCTGCTCTCCGCAGCGAGCTGGCTGATCCTGGACTCCAATCTCAAGAAGCTGCACGTGTTCCTTGGACGAAGGGATTTCAAGACCCATCTGGCCAATACGGTCATCTCCTATCCGACCCCCCAATACGCGGGCATGGAATACATCCATTCGCGCGCACCGGAAGGCTCCGCGGTGCTCTTCCACGGCGATTCCCGCATCTTCTACTCCAAGCGCCGGGCTTTCGCGTCGTCGCCGGACCAGCGGCCGGTCCTCGAAGCGTGGGCCCAAGCCGCGCCGGACCCCGAGGCCCTGCTCGAGCGATTCAGGGCGGAGGGGGTCTCCTGCGTCCTCATCAACCAAGGCGAGCTCTCGAGATTGAGCCAGGAGACGCGGCTGGATGCGGCCGGACGCGCCCGGCTCGCCGAGTTCTGGCGCCGCCATGCGCGCAAGGAGTTCGAGATCATCGAGCCGCCTAAGCGCTGGGTCGAGGTCTACCGGATCGAATAGAATAATCTACAATCCTTCCCATGGCGTCCGAGACTTCCCTGCGAGCCAAGCTGATCCTCATCGGCTTCTCCACCCTGCTCGCGCTCCTGGCCCTCGAGCATCTGGTCCGCTTCCTTCCGGACGCGCAGACCATGCTCGTCCGCCCCTCCTCGATCCCAGGAGTGGGCTATCAGCTCGTTGGAAACATGACGGCCAACTCAGCCTACGGCCGGTTCCCCATCAACCGCTGGGGCTTCCGAGGCCCGGAGTACCCAATGGAGAAGCCCCCGGGCGTGTTCCGGATCTTGACCCTGGGCGATTCGGTGATGTACGGGGACAGCGCGCACGAAAACGACGTGACCCAATCCCTGGGCCGGCTCCTGGAAGGCTCGCGTCCCAAGGGCTTCTCCGCCCGGGTGCATACCGTCAACACCTCGGTCCCCAGCTACTCGACCTGCCAGGAGCTGGCCCTGCTCGAAGGCTGGGCGGACGGCTTCAGCCCGGACATCGTGCTCGTCGGCTACGTCATGAACGACGCGGAGGGCACGCGCGTGCCCTTCGGCCTGGACCTGCGCACCGGCCGCATCCCCGCCTACTACCGCGCCTACCACTACGTCAAGCAGCGCCTCTACCTGGTCAAGTACATCGTGGCGAAGCTCTCGCCTTTCGTCTTCCGCCTGCGCGGGGGCTTCAAGCAGTTCGGCGCCGCTGATTCAGGCAGCCCGGCGGATTACGCCGCGGCCCTGCACGACCCGAAGGGGAGCTTCTGGCCCCCCACCGGCCTCTGCATCGACGGCCTAGGACGCTACCAGCGGCAGAAGAAGGTGCCTGTCCTCTTCGCGATCTTCCCCCTGCTCAAGAACCTCCATGAGCCGAAGCTCGAGGGCGTCTACCTGCAGATCGAGGGGCGGGCCAAGGCCGCGGGGCTGCAAACCGTCAACCTTTATCCGTACTTCACGGCGCTGAACCCTGAGCAGGCCGCGGAGTACGCGGGCGACGGGATGCACCCCTCTGAGAAGGGCCACCTCTTCATCGCCGGGGTCATCCACCGCTGGCTCATGGAGCGCCCGCAGCTGCTGAGCGGGCGCGGCCGCTTCCAAGCGGCTCTCGAAGGTAGCGACCCTTTAAAGGGGCGTTGGCCCGGTTAAGAATCCGGGAAAACCATGTCAGGCCGATTCCGTCGGAGGAAGGCCGCTGACTGAACTTTTCAGGTTAACGCCCTCCTCGCCATTACATGCAGGCGAAAAATGGGATGGCCCAGACCTTCGATGGAGTTCCAGATGCGCCCCTCACCAACTATTCCCGCCGGGGGCTTTCAAAATATAAGCCCAGCGATATATTCTGGGCACTTTTCATATCGCTGGGCTTAAAAAATTACAGGGCGCAAAGACATATTCCAAGGCCCCAGGCTTCGCATCAAAGACCGCTCCGGCCTGCGGGTCTAATCCGCCAGCCGTCAGATGTCGCGCGCGGCGGGCTGGCCATCAAGCGCTTTCCCGGCATAGCCTGAGCGCCTGCCCAGCCATATAGAGCGGCAGGGAAAGCAGCCGGAACGGCCGGTTCTTCCCGTCGGCCAAGCTGGTCTCGGCTTCGAGCAGCGACGGGACGTCGGTATTGAACCGCAGGCCGAAATCCCGCCCCTTCTCGCGCAGGAAAACGTGCAGGCTCTTGAGAACCCCGGTCCGGCCGGCTTTGACCTCCACCGGCACGACCTTCCCGCCCACCGCGATGACCAGGAAGAGCATGTCCAGCGCCCGGCCCAGATCCCGCGAGCGGTCCTCTCGGTCCACGCCGCTGTACTTGAATTTACATCCGACCAGCAGGGGAATCTTGGCGAAAATCTTTTCGATCCTCCGGGGATTGGCGCGCTTCCCGTACTTGGCGAAGTCCTCGCTGTAAGTGGTGAGAATGGACTGCCGCTCGGCCTCAACTTCCCGGTGGCCCCCCGGACCGATGAAGGCCGCCACTGATGCGGGCATTCCCCCGACCGCCAGGAACAGCCGGAGCAGGCGCAGCAGCTCGGCGTGGATGGCCTCGGGCACCTCCTTGCCGAGAGAGTAGCCTGACGGATTGGGAATAGCGCGCCTCCAAGAGGGGGAGGATGGCCGCCGGGTCCATCGACGAGAAGAGCGACGGCGCTCCAAGGTCGGTCTCCAGATTGATCTCGAGGAGATTCTCGAACGACTCGGCCGCGAACATCCTCACCAGGAACGACTTGCCGACCTGTCGCGCGCCACGTATCACCAGAGGCTTGCGAACGGCCTTGGTCTTCCAGTTCTTAAGGTAGGCTAATGAGGTTCGGTACACAACAACCTCCGTCCCTTAAATGGCTATAAGCAAGGGTCATTTTAGCCATTTTATGGCGAAATGCAGGGGTAAATCGCGCCTGCGGCCTGCGGGCCTAATCCGCCAGCCGGCAGATGTCGCGCGCCGCGGGCTCGATGCCTTTGGATTCGACGAGCTCCGCGATGGACCCTTCGCCCGAGTCCCCGAGAGGGCCGCTCACCTTGACGCGGCCGATCGGGACCTCCTCGTTGCCCAAGACCAGCCCCGTGGTGGGGTCCAGGATCTCCTTGCCCAAATGGAAGCAGTCGAGCTTCGTGCCCTTCTCGATGCCCATGTTCGGGCCCGCATTGAGATAGACGAGATTGTCCTTTGCGCCCGCGATGCGGCAGGACCAGGGCTTCTTGTTGAGTTGGCTGACGATGTTCTCCGTGAACTTGGCGACCGCGGCCCGCAGGGCCTTGCCCTCCAGGGTCTCGTCGTAGCCCCCGCGCGTGCCGAGCCCCAGCACCGAGCCCGTCCCGCTCTTGGCGCTCCCCTTGCCCGAGTCCGCGTAGAGCACCTGGCCGGTCTCCGCGTCCACGATGCGGATGTCCACCGTGGCCTCGGCCGTCTGCTTCTTGGACTGCATCAGCAGGTACTCGCTGCCCCCGGTCTTGACGCCGAACTCCGAGATCGAGCCCGTCACGATGGCGTTGAGGCCCAGCACCTTGCCCATCTGCACCGCGGTCTTGGGGTCGATGGCTCCCGAAGACTGCAGCTTCTGCTCCTCAAGGATCTTGTTGAGCTTATCCCGCTCGACCACCACGAACTTCCCGGTCTTGGTCAGCTCGGTGATCAGGATGTCCGAGCTGGCCGTGCCCAGGCGGGCCTGGCCGTAGGCGGACTTGTTCTCGAAATCCGCCACCCCGATGCGGCGCTTGGGCCCTGTGAACTCGGACTTGACCCTCTCCGTCTCGGTCGCCGTGACCGCAGTCTCCTTCTTCACGCTCGTGCCCGGCGAGCAGGCCGAAAGCAGGAGCCCCGCGCACGCCGCGATCATCCCAAATCTCTTCGCCTCCATCGTCTACCTCCCTGGCAGGCTCGTCAAAAGACTCGCGACTGCCTTCTCAGCTTCGGGCCTCAGCGGATGGCCCTGCGCCGTCTCAGCCGCTTGCTCGATCACTCCCTCCAAGAACGCCCGGACGGCCTCGTCGGTTCCCGCCACCCGGCGCGTCCGGCCCTCCCCCTCCGCCTCCCAGAGCCGCTCCCCGCTCGGCGCGTGCACCAGCCTGAGCTTCAGGACGACCACGCGCTGTCGATAGAAGCCCACGTTCTGGTTCGAGAACCGTTCCACGGTCCCGTAGAAGAGCCCGTCGACCCCGAGGGCCTTGCCGACTTCGACCGGCTTGTAGGCGGGGAGCTGGCCCCCGTCGCTCACGCCGATGCCCTTGAGCTTCTCGTCCACTTCGTCGAGGGGCCTGGGCCGGTAGCCCAGGCCCTCGAGCCGCTCCGCCACCATCTTGCGCAGCATCTGCGGACCGAGGAGGTTGACCGCCTCGTTGCCAAAGGGCAGGACCGCGACCTCGACCGGGGCCCGCGCCGCGAGGTCCGGGGTCATGAAGACCTCCGGAGACGCGGCGCAGCCTGCCCCCAGCAAGCAGACCAGCGCAGCCGTTCTCCACTCGCTGGCCCTCGGAGGCAGCCGATGGCCCGAGTCTCGGGCCATTGGCGAATGGACGCCGGAGAGGGCGCTCTCAGGGTTGTTCAGGGACGCTGACCTCCACCTCGTAGGGGGACACGGCGCCGACCATGAACGGGTATTTCCGCATCCGCAGGAGCGCGGCCGCCAGCTCGTCGCCCGCGGTCTTCTCGGTCGTGACCGTCAGGACCGCGCCGACCTTGCGGTCGTAGCCGGCCAGCGTCGCGCCCGACACCTCCGGGAGCAGGCGGATGTCGTCGGCGATCTTCTGCACCTGCTCCAGGCCCTTGAGGCCCAAGATGCGAACCGTCACGTTCAGCCGCGAGCTCAGCAGCTCCGAGAGCTCCGAGCCCAGCGCCTCCCCGGCCAGCAGCCCCGCCGCGTCCAGAGCCTTGCCGGCCGCGATCTCCGGGGACGGGTCGAGCGCCGAAGCCTCCTGTACCTTGCTCGAAACCACCTCTCCGGTGGCAGGCTTGGCGGCCTCGAGCGTCACCCGGGCCCGGTAGGAGAAGAACCCCCCCAGCCGCACGTCCTTGAGCGCATAGGCCTCGGCTTCGCCCCGGACCACGATGTCGGCGCCCAGCTCCCTGCCGACCTCCGCCGCGGCCGCGCTGTCGGTGCTCTTGAGGCTGCTGAAGGCCGCCGGGTCGCTGCGGTCCACCACGGAGTAGCCGCGCTCGAGCAGGCCCCGGCGCACCCCCTGCGCGGCCCGGTTGTCGGCCGCTTCGGAATACGCCCCCTTGGCCCTCAGGAGCACCACGACCTTGGGGTTGCCCGGCGGAGCGTTCGGCCGCAGCAGGCCCGCCTTCTTGAGGTCCTGGCCGACCCTCTCGTAGAGGACCACGGCCTTGATGCGGGTCTTGTGGAAGCCCTCCTCCTCCCTCTCGGAGAGCACGTTGTACTTGCGGATGTAGCCGCCGACGTTGGCCAGGATGTTCTGGTCCACCTCGGCCGCCTGCGAGACGCGCGACTTGGCCGAGATGTAGACCCCCACGACCCGCTCGACCGCCTTGCGCTGCGCCTCCGCGAGCGCGCGCTGCTTCGTCCCGTAGGCGTCCTTCGGGTCGATGCCCGCCCAGCCCTCGGATTCGACGACCTCGCCCCGCTCCCCCTTTCCGAGCTTCAGGCGCGCGCCGGCGCAGCCGGCGAAGGAGGAGACGAAGACGGCGGCGGCCGCGGCCGCCGCGCAGGACAGCAGCAGGCGCCGGGGCATTACTTAAACTTCACGCCCATCATCTTCTCGAGGCGGGTCTTTTTCAGCCTCAGCGTGACCAGGCACCCGTTGTCGCTGGTGAACTGCGAGCGGACGATCTCGGCGCCCTTGAGCACGTCCTTGATGCGGGCCTCGAGGTTCGAGTCCTTCTCGATCGCCTGCGAGACGGTGATGCCGCCCTCGATCTCCACGCCCTTGACCAGGGTGAGCATCTCGTACTGCGCCTTGACGATGGCGGCGTCCCGGGCGAGCGACTTGCGCTGGGTGTCCGTCGGCAGGGCCGGGTCCGACGCGCCGATCCCGATGGACTGGATGTACTTCCTCGTCACCATGTTCTGCTCGATGTCGCTGGCCACTTGGCCGCCCTTCACGTAGCTCTTATCGCATCCGACGGCCGCGGCGGCCAGCAGAGCCAGCGCGGCGGCGATCCCGCTATACGTTCTCATCATGCTCCTCCTTTCCTTGGGTTCCCTTGGAAACCGGGACCAGAAATTGGAACCGCGCGCCCTTGCCGGGCTCGGACTCGAACCAGATCTTCCCCTCGTGCTTGTCGATGATGGACCGGCAGATGGCCAGGCCGAGCCCGGTGCCCGGCGTCTTGGCCTGCTCGAGGTTCCTGCCGCGGTAGAACTTCTCGAATATCTTCTGCCCGTCCTCCTGAGGTATGCCGACGCCGGTGTCCGCGACGCACGCCTTCAGGCACTCCCCCTTGTTCTCCACGGAAACGGCGACCGCGCCCCCTTGGGGGGTGAACTTGAGCGCGTTGGAGATCAGGTTGTCGAAGACCTGCGCGAGCCATTTCGCGTCGCCGTGCGCGGCCGGCAGGCGCTCCTCCTGGCGCAGCTCGATGGAGACGCCCTTCTTGTCCGCCTCCCAGCGATGGTTCTCGACCGACAGGCGCGCTACCCCGGCCAGGTCCACGGGCACAAAATCCATCTTGAGGCCGCCCTCGAGCTTGGAAAGGTCGAGCAGGCTCATGACGAGCATGGTCAGGCGGTCGGAAGCCCGCTTGCAGGAGGAGAGGAACTTCCTCTGATCAGGGGTCAGCGGCCCGGCATCATCGGCCAGGAGCACGGCCAAAAACCCCGCGATCGTCGTCAGCGGCGTCTTGAACTCGTGGCTGACCGTCGAGACGAACTCGTCCTTGAGCCGGTGCATGTGCGCGAGCTGGCGGTTCATCTCGGCGAGACGCTGGGTCATCATCGCGCTCTCGACCAGCACGGCCACCTCCTCGGCGATCACCCGCAGCATCTGGAGGTGCTCCTCGTTGAAGAAGTTCTTCCGGAAGCTGCCCACGCGCATGACGCCGATGCGCCGGGTCTCGATTCTGAGCGGGACCACGGCCAGCGAGTGGCACTTCCAGGCGCGCGCGTAGTGGGCAATGACGCGCGGGTCGTTCTGGGAGTCGCCCGTGATGAAGGGCTGTCCTGTCCGGAACACGCGCACCGAGGAGGCCATCTCGTTTTTGAGCGAGATCCGGTAGAGCGCCCCCTCGTCCTCCATGAGCCCGTAGGCGCCCGCCTGGGTGACCAGCTCCGCGTTGGCGTCGTCGAGCAGGAGGAACGCGACCACGTCCAGCTCCAGGGCCTTGGCGACCGTCGTCGCGATGGCGCCGAGGATGTCCGGCTGGTCCGGATGCTCCGAGATGGCGTCGGTGACTTCCTGGAGGGTCTTCATCTCCTTGGCCTTGCGGATGAGCTGGAGGTTCGTTTCGTCCAGGCGCTGCATGGTGCGGCTTAAGCCCCCCTCGAGCTGCTCCCGCGCCGTCTTCTGCTCCCAGACCATGGCCGCGGCCGCGGCCGCCCGGCTTAGGTAGGCGGCCAGGAGGTCCAGCGCGTCCGATCCCTCCGCGAGCGCCGCCCCGCCGGGGTCTGGGTCCAGCGCGCCGATTAGACCCCACACCTTTGCGAAGGTTCCCCAAGGCGTCAGGCGCAATGACCGCAGGCCCCGCGCCCCGAAGCGGGACATCAGCGGCTCCGGGATGTCCCCGCGCCAGATCGACGTCCCTTCCGAATGCCGGATCCTCTCCCATATCTCTTCGGGCAGCTCCAGGTCCGAGGGCTCCGCCGCGGCCAGGAACCCGGTCCTGAAGACGAGCTCCGGCCGTTCGCTCGAGAAGGCCCCGCCGAGGGCCATCCGCCTCCAGCCGAAGAGGTGCAGGCCTGGGAAGCGGTGCAGGAACCGCTCCGCGCCGTACTGAAGCGCTTCGGCGAGGATCTGCGGGGTCTCGGCGCTGGACTGCGCCTCGAAAAGCTCCCGCGCGAAAGCGCCGATCTCTCTCGCGCGCTCCCGCTCCTCTCGCAGAGACACCTCCAGGGGCAGAAGGCGCCCAAAGCGCAGGGCCCAGTAGACCGCGGCCGTGCCGACGCCGGCTGCCAGGGCCGCAGCAAGCCACTCGGCGCTCATGGCCCGACCGCCGTCAGATCGAGGCAGGCTCTCATGCGGCCGAAAGGGTCCTTCAAGCCCTTGAAGGAGATCCAAGCGATGGCCACGGAAAAATCGGCCACAAGATGGGCGAAGGCATGGCGGAATTCCGTCTCATGGCCGGCCAGGTCGGACCCCGGACTCGGCCCGATGACCAGCGCGGCCGACGCCCCGTTGCGCCGGACCTCGGCGGCCAGCATGAAGGGGGACCCAAAGACCTGGTTGGGGTCGTAGGGGATCTCGACCCCGGCGCGGAACGGGAACGGCCAGCGGTTCCCCGCAGCCGTCTCCTGCAGCATCCTGAAGGCCCAGCGCCCGTGCGATTCGGCCCCGGTGGGGAAGCAGATCGCCGCGGGGTTCGGCCCGTCCTGCGCTTTCGGCGCCGCGGCCAGGGCCGCCTGGACTTCCTCCGCCGATGCTTCCGCCGGGGGGGCGTCGGGCGTCAGCAGGAGGGCAAGCGCCTCCGCGAAGGCGGCGCTTTCCCCGGTCTTCTGGCGCAAATCCCGCAGGGCGCGCAGGCGATGGGCGTAGGGCCTCAGCTCGGCCATGTTCCCGCCGAGGCGCTCGCGCAGGAGGCTGATGTCCTCCGCGTTCACCTCGTAGCCGGCCTCCTTGACTGCGCGCACGATGATCTCGGCTTGGCTTTCAAGATTCGGGATCTTGAGGTCCCCGGACCAGCCGGCCGCGATGCGGAATTGGAGCGCGACCTCGAAGCCTCCCAGGAGGCGGGGCGCATAGGCCGAGGTCATCATCACCTGCTTTCGGTTGTCCAAGAAGGCGTGCAGGATGCTGGTGAGCAGCTCCCGCGTGCTCTCGCCGGCCTCCAAGAGGTGCACGTCGTCGACCAGCAGGGCCTTGGCCTGCTGGGCGAAGGCCTGCAGGGATTGCGCCTGCTCGGTCTGCGCGGCGACCTGCGCCGCGACGGAGAGCAAGGGCCCGGAAGTGAGCCATATCTTTTCGTTCGGAAACTGCGCCGCGAACTGCTTGGCGACGGACTGCAGCAGGTGCGTCTTCCCTGTCCCGGGCCCCCCGTAGAGGAAAAGCGGGTTGTAGAGCTCGCCGGGGTTGGACGCAGCTGAAGCCGCGGCCGCGTGCGAGAAGCGGTTGAAGGTGCCCACGATGAAGTCCTCGAACGTGGCCTTCGACGCAGGCTCCATGCAGGCCCCGCAGAGCGGACGCGCGGCGATGGCCTGAAGCGCCGGGGTCATTCCCGCCGCAGAAGGCCTGAGCGCCTGCGGGGAAGCGACGGGAGCCGCCGGCTGCGCGGCTAGGCCTGCCGCGGGAGGGCCGCCGCCGAAGAGCGACGGCAGTGGCTCCGGGGCCTTCTGGGGACCGCCGAAGAGCGAGGGCAGGGGCTCCGGGGCCTTCTGCGGCCCGCTTTCGGAGGGGCGGGGCTCCTGCCGGGCAACCCCGGGGATGTCGAAAACCGCGCCGCGGCCAACTGCTGGACGCGCGGCAGACCCCGCATCAGGCGTCTTGGACGCATCTTCGAACAGCGATATCAAGCCGCTCCCGGTGTGGTCGCCCAGCGGCATGCCGACGGGAGGCGGAGCAGCGGCTTTTCCCTCCTCTACGGGCTGCGCCGGCGCCGCAGGCTTGGCGGGGATGCTGAAATTGGCCAGCCCCGGCGGAGCGGCTCCATAGATCCCTTCGGCGCCGCCGAAATCAGGGTCTTGCGCCGGAGGCTGAGCGGGCGAAACCCTCATGGGAGGGATCGGGGATGGAGGCGGGGTCGGGCCGGGGGATAATGCGATGGGCGCGCCCGCAGGAGCCTCGCGGCCCGGAACCGCCGAGGGATTCATCGCGCGGAGCGCCGCCTCCACCTCCGCGGCTTTGGCCGGGTCGATGGCGTGCAGATAAAGGCTGAAATTGTACGGCGGGCTGTCCCTCTCCTTCTTCGGCCGTCCGCAGATCGCCCCGATGCGGCGGACCAAGGCCTGCACGTCGCCCATGGCCGCCTGCAGAAGCAGGAGGCGGCGCAAAGGGTCTTTGAGAGTCGGAGCCGGCCGCATGGTCCATCTGACCAGCATGCTTATCCTGCCTTGAGAAGCATGATCTCGAACGCCAAGTCCATCGAAAAAGTGCGCTTCGCCGCCTGCTCGGGCGTCACGGCTCTCAGGAAAAAGTCCTCCTTCGAAAAAGCCTCCTCGATCTCATGAGCTTGGGCTTCAGGGATCCCCAAAGCCAGCTCGACGGCGCCGGCGGCGCCGGCAGCCTTGACAGCCTCCAGCACGGCCGCGCCCCCCTCGCCGGGCGGGACATCGCGGACGAGCGCGATCCTCACGTGCAGGGGTTTTTTCGAGACTTTGAGCGCTACGGTGCGCAGAGCCTTGGCGAAAGCGACGCAAGCCTCCAGCTGGCCGGGGGCATGCAGGAAAGCGAGGGTGCGGATCTGGTCATTCGCGACCTTCGGATCGACTTCCGCGAACGTGCGGATGACCGCCGCGATCTCAGCGGCTTTCTCCGGAGACGGGGCCGGGACCGCGGGCTTGGCTTCTGGAGGAGGAGCGGGCTGAGGCTTTGGCGCCGGCGCAGCTGCCGGGGAAGCGATCGGCGGCGCGCTTGGAAGCGCAGTCCTCGCAGGCGCTTGCTGTTCTCCTTTCGCCGGAGAGGGCCGCGGCTCTGTGGCCGCAGTCCTCGCAGGCGCTTGCTGTTCTCCTTTCGCCGGAGAGGGCCGCGGCTCTGGGGCCGCAGTCCTCGCAGGCGCTTGCTGTTCTCCTTTCGCCGGAGAGGGCCGCGGCTCTGGGGCCGCAGTCCTCGCAGGCGCTTGCTGTTCTCCTTTCGCCGGAGAGGGCTGAGGCTTGGCCGCAGGGAGCTCGGGCTCAAACTCGAACTCCACCTCAGGAACAAACTCGGTCGGTGAAGACGGAGGCTTGGCAGCCGGAGGAGGTGCGGCCGGAGAGGGCTGAGGCTTGGCCGCAGGAGGCGACAGCCTGAACGGCTGGCCTATCACCGGCTGGGGCTTGGCCGCCTGGGGCGGCGCGCTTGGAAGAGCAGTCCTCGCAGGCGCTTGCTGTTCTCCTTTCGCCGGAGAGGGCCGCGGCTCTGTGGCCGCAGTCCTCGCAGGCGCTTGCTGTTCTCCTTTCGCCGGAGAGGGCGGCGCGGCTTGGACGGGCCGGATGGGCGGAGTCGATAGAGCCGGCTTGGGGGGAGGGGGCGCGGCCGGAACGGGGGGCAAGCCGGAAAGCGGTTCAATGATCTGCTTGATGATGTCGGCTTCGCCCGCGGCCGAAAGCGCCGGCCCAGCCGGGTCCTTCATGGTCTGCAGGATCCCGTCCAGGTCCGAAAGGATGTCCTGGATCTCTCTATCCTGGCCCGAGGCTTCTTCGCCGCTCATGGCGTGGGGAGGCCTCCGGCGCCGCGGATCTTCAGCTGGATGTCTTCGGGGTTCGTCGCGTTCTCGAGGACTTCCTTCTCGTCGATCCTCCCCTCGGAGAGGAGGCGGAGCAGGTCCTGGTCGAAGGTGTGCATGCCGTAGTATTCGCCGGCCTCCATCGTCTTGATCAACTCCGCCTTCTTGCCCTCGGAGATGTGCCGCCGCACGATGCTGTTCGAGATCAGGATCTCCGTGGCCGGGTAGCGGCCGTGCCCGTCCTTGGCGATGACCAGCCTCTGGGCCACCACGCCCTTGAGGACATAGGACACCTGCTGGCGGATCTGGTTGGCTTGGTGGGCCGGGAAGCTGTCGACGATCCTGTCCACGGTCTGGGCCGCGTCCATCGTATGGATGGTCGAAAGGACGAGGTGCCCGGTCTCCGCGGCCACGAGGGCCGCGTGCATCGTCTCGGTATCGCGCATCTCGCCGATGACCACGACGTCCGGGTCCTGCCGGAGCACGTGCTTGAGCGCCGCGGCGAAGGACCGGGTGTCCCGCCCGACCTCCCGCTGGACGATGGAGCTCTGGATGTCCTGGTGGAAGAACTCCACGGGATCCTCGACCGTGACGATCCGGTACGGGAGGTTTTCGTTGAGGTAGTGGACGAAGCTGTTCATCGAGGTCGTCTTTCCGGCTCCAGTCACCCCGGCGAACAGGATGAGGCCCCGGGATTCCTGGGCCAGGCGGGCCATGGATTTGACCGGCAGGTTCAGCTCCTCGAAGCTGCGGGTCTTCAGCGGGACCACCCGCAGGCTCAGGCCGATGGTGCCGCGCTGGCGGTAGATGTTGACCCTGAATCGCGAGACCCCCGGCAGGCTGTAGGCGAAGTCCAGCTCATCGAGGGCCTCGAACTGCTTGGCCTGCTCCCGGCCCAGGATCTCGTTGGCGAGCTTCTGGATGTCCGCTGCCGCGAGCTTCTGGATGTTCCCGGCCTGGACCAGCTTGCCATGCACCCTGACCGCGGGCGGGGCGTCGGCCTTGAAATGGATGTCCGAGATCCCCCTCTCGACCATCAGCTTCAACAGGTTCGTGATGTCCATGGGTTTTATCTCAACCTTTCCAGCAAAATACCGCCTCCCCTCGACGCTCGGCTTGGCGGCGATGAAGGGGCTTCCTATGCGTCCGATCGAACGATCTCGATGCCCTTCAGGGCCAGCCACTCCTGGGCCAGGGGGCTAACGATGGCGCCTGTAGGTATTGTAAGCACTCGCGCGCCGGGAGTCAACGCCTTTTTGATTTCATGCTCGGTGAGGAAGCGCCGCCCCTTCAGGAAGCGGGGCGGCTGGGGCGCTTGGGACGTGCGCTCGCGTACGCGCGCGATATCGGCGTCTGGGGGCGGCGCGCTTGGAAGCGCGGCCCTCGCAGGCGCAGGTCGCTCTCCGCTCGCCGGAGAGGACTCCCTCAGGCGGCGGAGGATCGCGTCGATGAGGTCGTCGCGGGTGAACACCGTGTCCAGCTTCAGCGAATTTTGATGGAGATCTTGTCGAGATACCTCTCCAGCTCGTCGTGCGGCCTGGGGATGACGTGCACGGAGACGAGCTCGCCGACCTTCTGGGCCGCGGCGGCGCCGGCCTCGACCGCGGCGCGGACCGCTCCGACCTCCCCGCGGCAGAGCGTGGTGACCAGCCCCGAGCCGATGCGCTCGTAGCCGAGCATCCTCACCTTGGCCGCCTTGGCCATCGCGTCCGAGGCTTCCACCATCCCGACGAAGCCCCGCGTTTCCACCATCCCGAGCGCCTCTTTGGGTTCACTCATGGGTTCTCCCGGTCCTAGTGATCATAGTTCGAATCGTTGCGCGACTCCTGCCTGTCCGTCACCTCGAGCCCGGCGTTGCAGTGCGGGCAGCGCCGCGCGGGCGAATAGGTCCGCACGCACTCATCCTCCTCGGGCCACCACTCCTCGAAGAACATCTCGACGCGCTTCTTGCACTGGAAGCAGTAGCGGTCGAACGCCGCGCCGCAGGAGGGGCAGAAGCGGGGCGGGTCATCGCCCCGGTGGGCGAGCGCGCCGCAGGCGCCGCACTGCAGGTCCACGCTCAGCTTGACTTTCTTCTTGTCCATGCTCAGTACCCCTTGGCCGGCCCCGTCTTGGCGTCCGTGACAATGGCGACGCTGGCGGAGGTCCCGAGGCGCGTGGCCCCGGCCTGGACCATGGCCTGGGCCGTGGCGCAGTCCCGGATGCCGCCCGAGGCCTTGACCCCCATCAGGGGCCCCACGGTCTCCCGCATGAGCTTGATGTCCTCCACCGTGGCCCCCCCGCCGCCGAACCCGGTCGAGGTCTTCACGAAATCAGCCCCGACCTCCTTGGCCATGCGGCAGGCGCGCACCTTCTCGTCCTTGGTCAGGAGCGCGGTCTCCAGGATGACCTTGAGCACCCGGCCCCGGGTGGCCTCGCGCACGGCCCGGATGTCGTCTTTGACGAAGGCGTCGTTGCCGGACTTGAGCGCGCCCACGTTGATGACCATGTCGATCTCCTCGGCGCCGTTGGCGATGGCGTCGCGCGCCTCGATGGCCTTCACGGTGGGCGTCGTGGAGCCGAGCGGGAAGCCGATGACGGTGCAGACCTTGACCAAGCTCCCCTTGAGCAGCTTCGCGCAGAGGGGCACGTAGCTCGGGTTGACGCAGACCGACGCGAAGGAGTGCTTCCGGGCCTCCTCGCAGAGCTTGACGATCTCGTCCTGCGTGGCGTTGGGCTTGAGCAGGGTGTGGTCCACCATGGAGGCCACGGCCAGGCACTGCTTCGCCGGGTCGCAGGCCGCGACGCGGTCCGCGCCCGCGCTCTTGAGGGACTGGGCCGCCTCGCTCAGGTTGCGGCAGTGGGGGCACTCGGGCCCGTGTGTGTGCCCGTCGTCGTCTTTGGGAATAGTTCCCTTGAAGGGCTTCCACTCCGAAGATTCGAACACCTTGCCAGCCGTTCCGATGGTGACACGCACGCTCCCGAGGGGAGCCGTTGAGCTCCCGGAAGGGGTCCCGCAAGCGGATGGGGAAGCCTCCGCCTTCAGATATCCTTTCTCCGCGAGCACGCGGACCACCGCTTCGACGACCACGCGCAGCTCAGCCTCAGTCATATTTCTTCTCCGTTGCGCCCATCAAAACCTTGTCCACGATCCCGCAGACAACTGTCCGCACCGGCGCCTTGGGGTCCTTCAAGATGATGCGCGCCGAGTTGCCTTCGTCCACGACCAGCACCACGCTCCCCGGGCCCGCGCCGAAGCCTCCGTCGAGGGCCATGGTGACCTCTCCGGAGGGCTCCTCGGTCAGGGGGTCCATGGGCCGCACCAGCAGGAGCTTGCGCTTGTGCAGGGACGGATGCCGGGTGGTCCCCCAGACGCTGCCCACGACCTCCGCGATGAACATGGCTATTTCTTCCGAAAATCCCTGACTTGATGCCCTTCCACGATGCCGACCACCGCGGCGTCGATGGGCGGGACGTCATCGAAGGCCACCGCGGCCTCCCGGGCCGCGACCCAGATCACGTCTTCCGAGGCCCCCGCTCCCACGACCTCCGCGGCCACGATCGGCCCGCCCTTGGGCTCTTTCGTCTCCCAGTCGAGAGGCTGGATGAGGAGCAGCCTCTTGCCGGCCAGGGTCTCGTACTGGCGGGTGCAGAAGACCCGGCCCACGACCTTCGCGTATTTCACATATTCTCCAAGTATTTTTTCAAAAGCAATGCTGACAACATATCTCCGGTACAAACTTTGAGTCTCTCAAACATTTTGTCGCCACTTGCAGGCAACCAAACAATCCCGTCCAAAATCGCCACACGAATTGCTTTGCCCTGGATTCCCTTTGCCAAATCCAACGCATCTTCAAAAGAATTATTCTGATTTCCGCCGGTATTCGTAATAAATTTTGCTTCCCCTATTGCAAATTGTCCTCGGCAATTTGCCACAAAATCAGGCCGCTTCTTGAGGTTTGATTCCAATTTCCTGTTGCAGAATTCTTTCAGTGTTTGATCGGATCCCTTCAAAAAGACGATTCCGCGCTTGTTTTGGAGGAATTCCTCATCCGACAAAAGTGCATATCCGAGCTTTGGAAGCCATTGTTTGAACAAAGGCCCAATCGCAGTATTAGCTTCCTTCTCTCGTTCCATCCCCTTCAGAACTTTCTTCAAGCCCATTCCCCGCAACTTGTCTGCAATACGGGCAACAGTTTTTGGGTTTTTGTCCAACGATGTCTCATCAAATCTCAAAAATCCCACATATGGATCTTTAAATGGAAATGCCTCAAATTTCAGTAAAATTTTGATTAATTGCCTATTGTCCTTGGATTCAAAAACCTCGGCAATTCCCCTTTTTTCTTCTTCTGTCAATTTTTTCCGCGGTCGCACAGTCGGAGGATAAATATCATGCAACTTATCCAGATATTGAGGAGCGCTCGCCAACTCAATGCTTTTACGAATCCACGAGTTCATTCAGAAATTCTCCTCATTCAGTCTTAAAAACATCGAACGGAACACCCGCTCTCTCATTTCCAAGCCGCTTGCGCATCACTGCCAATGCCGCTGAAGATTGTTCCACACCGATCCATCTGCGATTATGTCTTTGGGCGGCGAGCAGAGTTGTCCCAGAACCAGCAAAGCAATCCAAAACCAAATCATTTGGTTTTGAAGATGCGCGAACAATCATTTCCAACATTGCCGGATTTTTCTCTGTGGGATATTCCGGGTAGGGGGGATCTTTATAAGCCCAGACATCCTGAACTTTTTTCCCCCTCTTGGCTACTTCGTCGGCGAAAATAATCTTCCTTGGATTGCCTGTTGAAGACCATTCGACTAAGCCTCTCTTGGCCAATTGTTCAAGCTTCTCAGGAGGATATCTCCAATGCCTGCCTGGCGGAGGCCGTAGCCCACGCCATAAGCCGCCAGTCGCACCGTTTCGAGTTTCCCCAGGCGCATGCAACGGATTGGTCGTATAAAATCGACCATCTGGCGCAACTTTGGGGAAGAGGCGTCTCAAATCCTCATCATCCATCCGCATGCGCGGTTCATTCCACACGAATTTATCGCCTTTTGAATAGAACAGAACCGTATCGGCAATATTCCCATAACCTTTCCGAGCAAAATTCTTTGGATTACATTTGATGCGCGTAATATCATTTCTGAAGTTCCGAGAGCCAAACACCTCATCCATCACAATCTTCAGGTAGTGTCCCATCTTGGAGTCAATATGCACGTAGATAGATCCGTTGTCAGCAAGCAATTCCCTCAAAAGGATAATTCTGCGCCGCAAAAACTCAATAAAACTGGCTCCCTGCAGCGAGTCGACGTAGGCTCTCGAATCATTCGGCGAGGGGCTGATCGTGGCGGTTCTACCATTAATGCCAACTTTGAATTCCTGCCGTGTGGAAAAGGGCGGATCGATGTAAACCAGCCTCACCTTCCCTTTGACATCCGGATTCTCCAGCAGGTGAAACAGCACGCCGAGATTCTCGCCGAAGAAAAGGAGGTTTTCCCACCCATTGCGATTATGGGAAGCCGAACTCCAAACACGCCTTACTTTAGCCGGCTGCGGATTGGCCAACAATTCCTGGATTCCAATTTTTCCTGGATACACAAGAGTCGGCATGGAACCCGTTGGCGCTTCCAAATGACTTTCACAAAGTGGGAGGAACATTCGATTCCGATGCCTATGCAAACCTCTACGAATAGTAGTACGAGTGAGACTCCAAAAAGTTCCCTTCCTCGTCGCAGTTCTCACGATATCTCCCTGAATATGAACTCAGCGTCCCCCAAAATGCTTGGCCTCGATGGCCGCGACCTTCGCCAGCCGCCGCTCGTGGCGTCCCCCCTCGAAGGCCGTCGAGAAGAAGGCCTTGAGGATCTCCTGCAGGGCGAGCTCCCCGTGGGTCTTGCCGCCCACGCAGACGATATTGGCGTCCTCGTGGGCAGCTGCGAAGCGGGCGCTGATGAGGTCGTAGGCGCAGACGGCCCGCACGCCCTTGACCTTGTTGGCGGCCATGCACACGGCCCCGCCGAACCCGTCGATGAGGACGCCCTTGTCGAACTCTCCGCGCGCGACCGCCTCCGACACCAGCTGGGCCATGTCCGGATAGTCCACCGCCTCCGGGCTGTAGCAGCCGAAATCCGTGACTTCATGCCCGAGGCCCTGGAGAAATTTTAGGACCTTGCCCTTGGCCTCGAATCCCGCGTGGTCTGAGCCGATGACGAGTTTCATGGGTCACTTCCCGATCTGGTCTAAAAGCTGCGGGTCCGCCTGCGGGATGACGATGTGCCCGATCAGCTGGTCCTTGGGCACCGCGGCGATGCCAGCTGCGACCGCGGCCTTCACCGCTCCCACCTCGCCGGTCAGGGTCACGTAGCCCTTGCCCCCGGGGACCACGGACTTCACGTCGATGAGGTGGATCTTCGCGGCCTTGGCCGCGGCATCGCCGGCCTGGATGGAGGCGACCGCCTCCTTGGTCTCGATGACTCCCACGGCCTCCAGGGCCGCCACCGGGGCGCGCTTGTCTAAGGCGTCTAAGACCCCCTGGTGCACGTTGCGGATGATGAACTGGTGGATGAGGGCCTTGCCGACCATCTCGACCCCGGCCGCGAGCGACGACTCGACCTCGCCCACGGGCCCGGAGATGAGGATCGTGTACTTGCCCCTGGCGATGACTTGGGCCTTGAGGAGATTGACCGAAGCCATCTTGCACATGGCGTCCGACGCCTCGATGCCCCGAGCGATCGAGGAGGTTTCCAGCAAACCGACGGCGATGTTCGCCTGCATAGTGTCTCCTAGGCTATCCTGAAGTAGCCCACCAGGCTGCACTGCAGCGGCCGCACGAAGTGCGTGGGCTTGGTCAGCCCGTCCCCCGTCGGGGTCCCGATGGACATGGTCGCGTAGCCCTCGCCCATCCCCAGCCCGTAGAGGGTCGGGGCGTTCTTCACGTAGATGGAGCAGGCCATGCGCCGGCCCATCTTGGTGAGGTTGGCCACATCCATGGAGTGCATGCTCGCCGTGTGGTGGTTGTGCCCCTCGGCGTGGTAGGCCAGCTCCACGGCCTCGTCCAAGTCACGGACGGTCGTGACCGGCATGACCGGCATGAGCTGCTCGGTCCACACGAAGGGATGGTCGTTGGGAACCTCGGCCCAGAGCAGGCGCGTCCCCTCCGGAACGCCGAGCCCGATGCCCTTGGCGATGACCGAGGCGTCCTTGCCGATGAAATCCCGGTTGAGCCTGGGCTCCTTGCAGCCCTTGCCCCCCTCGATGATGACGAGCTTGGTGATCGCGTCCATCTGGGAGGAGGACAGCTCATAGGCCCGGGGGTCGCGCCGCATCGCTTCGAGGAAGCGGGAGCGGACGGACTCAACCAGGATGGTCTCCTTCTCGGCCGTGCACAGGACCCCGTTGTCGAAGGAGGCCCCGGTGATGATGTCCTCCACGGCCTTGGGCAGGAGCGCGGTCTCGTCCACCACGGCCGGCGGGTTGCCCGGCCCGGCCGCGATGGTCTTGCAGACCTTGCCGGCCGTGAGGGCCACCTTGACGATGGCGGGCCCGCCCGTGACCAGGTTCACCCTCGGACCCGGATGCGTGAGCAGGGCCTTGGTCGTCTCCTGGGAGGGCGGATCCAGCGTGACGATGAGACCCCGGGGCCCTCCCGCGGATGCGATCGCCTCGATGAGGTTGCGCATGGCCTCGCGGCTGGACCTGACCGCGGCCGGGTGCGGCGAGAAGATGACCGCGTTGCCGGCCGAGAGGCAGGAGATGGAGTTGTTGATGACCGTGGCGCAGGGGTTGGTGGAGGGCGTGATGGCGGCCACCACGCCGAAGGGCGCGTACTCAATCAGGGTCAGGCCCTTGTCGCCCGTGTAGGCCTGGGCCCGCAGGTCCTCCACGCCCGGGGTCTTCAAGGCGCAGATGAGGTTCTTCTGCGCCTTGTCCGGCCAGCGCCCCATGCCGGTCTCCTCTCGCGCGAGCTTGGCGAGGGGCTCGGCGTTCTGCACCCCGGCTCGGCGCATGGCGCGGATGATCTTCCCGCGCATCTCGAGCCCCATCGCCTGGAACTCCTCCTGGGCGCGCTCAGCCGCGCGGAAGGCCTCGTCGATGCTCGAGTAAACGAAGCCGCGGCGATGCTGTTCCCCGCTCGCCGCGCCCCCGGCGCTGCTGCCGGCGCTGGGGGCCAGTGCCAAGGGCCCTTCCCTCGCTTCGACC
Organism: Elusimicrobiota bacterium; assembly: GCA_016212885.1. Classification (GTDB taxonomy): domain Bacteria; phylum Elusimicrobiota; class Elusimicrobia; order UBA1565; family UBA1565; genus UBA9639. The sequence continues at coordinate 35,125 of JACRDO010000160.1, forward strand.
TGGCGCAGGACCTCGGCCACGACGCGGGAGATGTCCTGGTCGTTCATGGCTTATTCCCCGGGATCCTGCTTCTTGCTGAACACGCTCTTGCCGCCCAGCTCGACGCTGTCCACGATCGCGATGATCGCGCAGTCCACCGGGGTCCCTTCGGTGCGGGCGGTCTGCCGCGCCGAGGAGCCCTGGACGATGAGGACCAGCTCCCCCTCGCCGGCCCCGACGGCGTCGACGGCCACCAGGGGGGTCGCGGCTTTGGCCGCGCCCTTGGGTTCGGCCGGCTGCACCAAGAGCAGCTTCCGGCCGACCAGTTTCTCCTCCTTCTGGGTGGAGACTACGTTGCCGACTACGCGGGCGAACAGCACGGGGGTTATTTCCGTCCGCGGTTGAGCGTCTCCGGCAGGGAGATCGGCATCTTCCCTTCGAGGTCCGGGTGCGGCTGAGGGATGACGTGCACCGAGACCAGCTCGCCGACCTTCTGCGCCGACGCGCCGCCCGCGTCGCAGCTCGCGCGGCAGGCCGCGACCTCTCCCCGGAAGAGCACGGTGACGAGCCCGGTGCCCACCTTCTCGTAGCCGACGATCTTCACGTTGGCCGCCTTCACGGCCGCGTCCGCCGCCTCGATGCAGGCCACCAGGCCCCGCGTCTCGATCATTCCAAGAGCTTCCATGAGTCCCTCCTTTAAGTGATGTGTACGAAATCGCCGTTCTTCAGCCACGCCGCGTTCGCCTCGTCGCTGTCCACGTGGAGCTCGAGCGCGAACTCGGAGGACACCCTGACCAGCACGTCCTCGAAGACCAGCTCCCTCGGGCCCCCAATGCCGGCCCGCATGCGCACCATGTCCCCCGTCTTCAAGCCCAGAGCCTTCCCTTCCTCCGGGCTGAGGTGCAGGTGCCTCATCGGGATGATCAGGCCCTCCGCGACCTCGATGCTCCCCTTGGGCCCGTAGATCTTGACCGGCGCAGCACCCTCCAGCTTTCCCGACCCCGCCACAGGGGCTTCAAGCCCCAAGGAGAACGCGTCGGTCCGCGCAAGCTCCACCTGCGTCTTGGGGCGGTGCGGCGCGATGACCCTCAGGGCGTCCAGCCGCCCCTTGGGCCCCTCGACGCCGACCGTCTCATGGCAGGCGTAGTAGCCGGGCTGGCGGAGCTGGCGGAGCTTGGACGGCTGGCTTCCCCTCCCGAACAGGAGGTCCCAATGCGCCTGGCTGAGATGGACGTGGCGGTTCGAGATCCCGAGCGGCACCTGGACCTTCGAGCGCCTCAGACGCTCCAGGATGTCTTGCGCGATCTCTCTGGCCAGGTCCGGCATCAGCGGTTCACCGGGGCCTGGAACCGGATGATCCTCAAAAACGAGTCCGGCTTCAGGCTGGCGCCCCCGACCAAGGCCCCGTCCACGTCCGGCTGGGCCATCAGGGAGTCCACGTTGTCCGCGGTGACGGAGCCGCCGTAGAGGATGCGCAGGGAGTCCGCGAAGGGCTGGCCCAAGAGGTTCGCAACGGTCCTGCGGATGAAGACGTGCGCGTCCTGCGCCTGGGCCGGGGTGGCGGTCTTGCCCGTGCCGATGGCCCAGACCGGCTCGTAGGCGATCACGAGCGGAGCCAGCTCGGCGTAGGAGAAGCCCTTCAGGGCCCCGCTCAGCTGGGTCTCCAGGACCCGGTAGGTCTTCTGGGACTCGCGCTCGGCCAGGGTTTCGCCGACGCAGACGACCGGCGCCAGGGCCGCCTTGAGCGCCGCCTTGAGCCTACGGCCGACCGTCTCGTCGGTCTCGCCGAAATGCTGCCGGCGCTCGGAGTGGCCGATGATGACGTGCGTGCAGCCCGCGTCCTTGAGCTGGGCCGCCGAGACTTCCCCGGTGAACGCGCCCTTCTCTTCCCAGAAAACATCCTGCGCCCCAAGCCGCACGGGGCCGCCTTTGAGCGCCGAGCCCGCCGCGGCCAGGGCCGTGAACGGCGGCGCGACCATGATCTCAGGGCCCTCGAAAGGCTTGCCCAAGCCGTCCACAAGAGCGCGGGCCAGGGCAGCTGAGCCCTTCAGGTCCAGGTTCATCTTCCAATTTCCGGCTATGAGGGGACGGCGGCTGATTTTAGAAGTGTTCATAGGGGCTGTGGCCAATTTGGCCACATTTCGCCATATCCTCCGGTCTCTCGCCAGATTATAACACAAACCGCTGCTGATACAATCAATATTCCGAGAAGGGGACCACGATCTCCCGCTGGGTCCCGGGATGATAGTCTTCCTTGTTCATGGACTTGGGGCTTCGCTTGATCCTCATCGTCAGCACCCGCGCCTTCCTTCCTTCGGTGATCGAGCTGTCCCTGTCTCCGAAATACATCACGTAGGTCCCTTTCTGGGGCTGAAGCACGGCGCTCTTGGAGCCCTTGTCCCCGATGAAGACGAAGCTCGACGCCAGGCGGCGCCACTCCTTGCGCAGGGGGTCCCCGCCGAAAGAGGCGCGGTCCGCCAGGATGGTGATCTTGAAGCCGAAGACCCGGAAAGCCCAGGCCAGGACGTTCGTCAAGATCTTCCGGCTCTCCAGGTCGTAGCTCGTGTTCACGGTCTCCCAGAATTGGGGCGAGAACGGCTGGGCTCCGCTCTTGAACGCCTTGGCGTAGGCCGGGGAGGAGAAGACGAGGGTGTCGTCGTAGTCGAAAGCCACCCGCAGGCCCCCGATGGTCACGAGGCTGAAGATGAGCCCCCAGACCATCATGATCCCGAGCGCCTTCTTGAAGAACGTGACGGTCTTGTCGACCTTCTCCTTGGCGGCTTTGACGATTTCCATGGCCTAGGGATCTCCTAAAGTTTTTTATGGATGCGGCCCATGGCCGGAGCCTGGACCGGCGAATACTCCCGCACGCACCATTCGAGCACGTCCCGCATCAGGACCGGCATGAAGGCCTTGTCTGTCCCTCGCGTGAAGGACGACATGCCCAAGCCGCCGACCGCGAGGAAATCCGGCGCCGTCACGGAGTAGGTCTGCGCATCGCGCAGCGCCTTGTCCCCGACAGCGGCCTCGCGCACGCGCCGGCCCCGCGGAGCCGCCGGATCGCAGGTCAGGCTCAGGCCGGAGACCTGCAGTATGCCGTGCTCCCCTGAAAAGGAGACGTCGAGGGCCTCCCGGATCTGCGCCCCGGTCATGTTCAGCGTCACCACCCTGTTGTCGAAGGGGATCATGTTGAAGACGTCGCGGTACTTCACGGGGCCCGGGCTGATGTCCCCGCGCAGGCCGCTGCTGTTGATGAGGGCCACCTGGGTCTTGGTGTACTTGCGCATGCAGTCGCTCGCCCAGTCGCCGATCAGGGACTCGCCGCTGTTGGCGCGCCCCATCGAGGCCGACGAAGCCCCGATGACGAGGTCCATGACGCCGCCGGACTCCTTCTGCTGTTTCCGCACGACCTTCAGGACGTCCGCATCCTCGCCCAGCTCGTCGACCCACAGGTCGTAGAGCCTCCCCTCGGACCGGACCACCTTTTTGGCGCTCGGATCGATCTCGAGGAGTATCCGTCCGACCCGGGTCAAGTTGCCTCCGGCCTGCGCGATCAGGGTGCCGTTGATAGTATCCCGGAACGGCTCCTTGAGCGCGGTGTGGGAGTGCCCCCCGAGGATGACGTCGATGCCCGGTACCTGGGCGGCGATGGCCTTGTCGTCGATGAACCGGCTGGGGGACGCGTAGGAGAAGCCCGCGTGGGAGAGAAGGATGACGACGTCCGCGCCCGCGGCTTTGATCTCCGCGACCGTCTTCTTCCCCCATTCCACCTCGTCGGCCGCAACGAGCCCCTGGAAGTCCTTGGGGAACCCCAGGGTCGGCATGAGCGAGGTAAGCAGGGCGAATACCCCGACCTTGACCCCCGCGACCTCCTTGACGATGAAGGGCTTGAGGTAAGGGACCCTCCGGCCGTCCGCCTCCTGCAGCACGTTGGAGCCCAGGACCGGCATGCCGAGCCCCGCGATGAGCTGCTTGAGGTTGTCCTCGCCCCCGTCGAAATCGTGGTTGCCGATGGTGAGGGCGTCGTACTTCAAGGCGTTGAATACGTCGACCATCGCCTTGCCGCGGGTGAGGCTGCCTTCCGGGGTCCCCTGGTACCAATCGCCGGAGTCGAAGAAGAGAGCCGGGATGCCGGGGGCCGAGTAGCGCTTGAGCGCGTTCGCGAGCGCCGGGGCCCCGCCGATGAGCCGGTCCGCTTCTTTCCCGGGCTTGTTCTTGAGGAAAGCCACGGGCCGGGACATCATCCAGCCGTGGATGTCGTTGGTGTGGAAGAGCTGGATCTTGATGTTCTCCGCCCCGGAGGGCGCCGTCTCTCCGCTCCCGGAGGGGACGGCCGCGAACAGGAGCGCGAAGATCAGGGTCGTTCTCATGTGGTCAGGGCCAGCAGTTCCGCCAAGACCTCGGCCGCGGTCCCGCCGCAGTGGCCCGCGTCTGAGAGCTGGCGGTAGAGCTCCTTCATCTTCAAGATGGTCACGATGCTGGGATTCTTGAGCAGACCGGCCAGCTCCCGCCGATAGACCGTCTGCAGGCGCTGCTCCGACCTCTTCGCCCGCAGGAGATGCTCCTGGCAGGCCCGGGGGTCATCCGGCATGACGAGTATCGCCGCCAAGAGGTTATCGCCCGCGTCCCGCAAGGCCCCCGCCATCCGCGCCAGCCCCGGAGCTCCCTCAGCGCCGAAGAGGGTCGTCTCCTTCGCGATGTGTCTCATGCGCGCGCAGAGGTCTTCCAACGCGCGCGCGCACTTGCGAACGCGCCTGCGCTCCTGCGCGGGCTCCGTTCCCCGGTCAAGAGCGTCGAGCAATGACCCGGCGGCGGCCTCGGCCCTTGTCGCGGCGCCCGCCGCGAGCGCGCCCTTCTCAGCCGTGGGGGCCTGGATGAACTCCTCGAAGGCCTCCAGCCCTTCGGCGGCCCTCTCCGCCTGGGCCAGCAGCAATGGATGGAATCCGGCTTTGCGCTTGAGCACCGGGCTCATTCTACAATTTCAAGTGCGATTTTGCCGCGCGGTTTTAAATTAAAGCGCCCGTACTCTTCCCGCAGAAAAGTAGCGGCCCTTTTGATCGGAAATGTTCGATTGACCCTTTAACGAGTCACTACTTCCACGGTGAAAGTAGTGACCCTTTTAAGGGTCAGTGCCAGGATTGAACCAGGCAGCGACCCTTTAAAGGGGCGTTGGCCCCAAGTTTTTTGCGCGGCATATTTCCATCCGCATTATCCCCGCCGACAGCCGGCCATCCCTCCTGCGTGGAGGGCCAGCCGTCCTCTCGGACTAACGTCCCCGATGAGATGTCCGCGAAAAGTTATCCACAGAGCATCTCCTGGGAGATGTCCTGTGGATAACTCTACAGCCTTCTCAGCCCGTCGTACCACATCCACAGGACCGCGATGCGGTAGGCGATGCCGGAGTCGACTTCGCGCGAGCCTTCGCGCAGTTGCGCGAAATGCCCGCGCAGGGCGGAGAGATCGAAGATCCCTAAGCCCTCGAAGCCGGGGTCCGCCAGCATCTCGTCGAGAAGGCTCGTCTTCGGGGAGCGGACCCATTCCTCCCACGGCACGATGAAGCCGTGCTTGCGCCGGAAGGCGATCTCCTTGGGCAGGCGCTTGGCGGCGAGGCGGCGCAGGAGGAACTTCCCCTTCAGGAGGCGGATCTTGCACTCGGGCGGCAGGGAGAGGGCGTACTCCACGAGCCGCCGGTCCAGATACGGCACGCGCGCCTCAAGCCCGGCGCGCATCGTGGCCTTGTCGACCTTCATGAGGAGGGCGTCGCATAGAACGGTCTGCAGGTCGAAAGCCTGGGCTCCCCCGAGGCTGTGCTCCCCGTCGAACCCCTTGAGCCAGTCGAAGGGGTCTTCCTGCACGGACTCCAGGAAATCCCCTCTCAGCAGGCCCTCGAACGCGGGCGGCTCGCAGTGCGCGAAAGCGCGGCCCCAGTCCTCCAGCCTCTCATACGGGATGCCCGCGAACACCCGGCCCTTGCCCATGCGCCGCGCCGCAACGGCCGCGAAGGGGCGGGTCCAGCGCGGCAGAAGCCCGATCTTCTCGGAAAGGTAGGCGGCCTTGTAGCGGTTATAGCCCGCGAACAGCTCGTCGGCGCCTTCGCCGCTCAAGACCACCTTGACCCTCTCCCTCGCGAATCGCGCGAGCAGGTAGGTCGGCAGGATCGCGGAGTCCGCGATGGGCTCGTCGAGGCAGCCCGCGAGGTCCGCGGCTCCGTCCAGGACGTCGGCGCTCAGGATGAGCTCATGGTGGTCGGTCTTAAGGTGCTTGGCCACGGCCCGCGCGTAGGCGGACTCATCCAGGCCCGACCTCGCGCCCGAGAACCCGATGCTGAAGGTCTGCACCGGACCCTGTACTTCGCGCGCCATGAGGGCCGTCACGAGCGAGGAGTCCACCCCCCCGCTCAAGAAGGCCCCGACCGGCACGTCGCTCAAGAGCTGGCCTTTGACCGATTCGCCCAGCAGGCGCTCGACCTCCGCTTCCGCCTCCTCGATGCTCGGCTCAGGCGCCTGCGGCGCGCCTGGACGCGCCGTCCTCGCAGGCGCCTGCTGTTCTCCGCTCGCCGGAGAGGGCGGCGCCCGCCGGGAGGCTTTCGGGCCCCTGCGCCACGCGGGCATTTCCCAGAATCTTTCGACATGGATCCCCGTCGCGTCGAGGCGCAGGAGATGCCCCGGAGGGAGCTTGCGCGCCTCCTTCAGGGCGGTGCGCGGCGCGTGGACCATGCCGTAGGCGAGATAATCCACGACCGCTTCCGGGTCGAGCCGGAGCGCCGGCATGAGGGCGGCCAGCGCGCGCAGCTCCGAGGCGAAGGAGAGGCGCTGGCCGTCGAAATGGTAGTAGAGGGGCTTGACCCCCAGTGGGTCGCGCGCCAGCAGGAGCTTGGGCTTGCGCGCGTCGAAGAGCGCCAGGGCGAACATCCCTTCGAGCCTCCGGAAGGTCTTCTCGCCTTCCCGCTCGAAGAGGCGCAGGATCGTTTCGGTGTCGGAGCGGGTCCGGTAGCGCACCCCCCGGCCCTCGAGCTCGCGCTTGAGCTGGGGATGGTTGTAGATCTCCCCGTTGAAGACGATGCAAAGGCGCCCGTCTTCCGTCCGCATGGGCTGGCGTCCGCCCTCGATATCGAGGATGGAGAGCCGCCTGAAGGCCAGCGCGACGGGTCCCTCGCGCCAGGAGGCCGTGTCGTCGGGCCCCCGGTGGGCGAGCCGCCCGGCCGCCGCTTCGACGGCCTCGAAGTCAGCCGCCAGGCCGTCGAGCCGATACTGTCCCGCGAATCCGCACATCGCTGAGGTCCTTGAACCGCCGCGCATCCTGCCGCATGGCGGTGTTGTTGAAATAGACGAAAGCGCTCCGCCCCTCGCAGAAGCCGAGCAGGGTCTTGAGCTCGGCGTCCGAGTAGTTGTGGCTGTAAACGATCCGGCCGCGCTCCATGCGGCCGTGAAGGCGGAAATAGCGCAGGCTGCCGTGAAGCGGGGGGCGGATGAAGGGGTCCGTGCCGTGCACCAGGCCCAGGTCCGCGCAGATCCTGGAAACGGTTTGGTCATCCCAGGCTCCGCGGGGCTCCCACACGAAGACGGCCCGGCCGCGCCGCGCGCGCTTGAAGAACCGGTAGATGTCCCGCAGGTGGCCGGCCCCGGGATGGAAGCTCGGCGGAGTCTGGAAGAGGATGCAGCGGGCTTTAAGCGCCTGGGCCAGCTCTTCGACCCGCTCCCAGGCTCGGCGCACCTCGTCGGTGTCCTGGAAATGCCCGCAGAGCTCCAGCCGAGCCGGCAATTTCCCCGTGAGCCGCCGGTAGGTCGGGCTCGTGAAGGGATGGGTGACCAGCTGCCAGGCCTTAAGGGAGAAAACGAACCCTTCGGGCGCCTCGCGGCGCCATTTCTGCGCGGTCTCAAGGCGCGGCAGGGCGTAGAACGGGGAGTTCAGCTCCACCGTGGAGAAGCTGCGGTAATAGGCCCCCTGCGCGAAGGGAAAGCCGCAGCAGCCCGTCAGGATGGCCATGGCGGCCTAGTGCTCCGACCGGCCCATAGCCGGTGTTTTGGAGACCCGGATTTGAGCCGGATGCAAGGCGCGACGAGCGAGCATAGCTTGAGCTATGTGAGCGAGGAGCAACGCAGCAGCCGGCCGAAGACGGGCCTCCCCGCTCATTGAGGAAAATGTTATTGCATGCCCCATTGGATTCCCCATCAGCGGGGCCGGTCGCTTTCGGCCTGCGCCTTTGCGCCGCTCGTCCCAAACATCCAAAGTCTGTTGGTTTGGGACGTCCAGAACCTACGCCGTTTGGATGTTCGGGACGGCTTACAGGCCTTCAGGCCTGCTCGCCTCGCGTCGCTTCGGCTCGGCTTCAAAATCGACCGGCCAAAACAGCGGCTATGGGTCGGTCGGAGCACTAGACTTCCCGGTCCAGCGTCTTCGGCAGGAAGCGCGAATACCGCCACAAGAGCCAGGCGAGGGCCAGGCAGGCGAGGCCGTAGGCCAGCTCGAAGCCGGCGTAGCGCCGCCACTGCTCCTGGGTGACGAACGCCCAGGGACGCGGAGCGTAGAGGTTCGCCTCGGGTTCTCCGCCCAGCAGGTCGTAGAGGCCCTTGGGGGCCACGACGGCGCCCCACAGGCCGAATAGGATCGAGGCTATCCGCGCCAATCCGCGGACCTTGATGCGCTCCGTCGCCATCGGAGCGTCGATCAGCGTTTGGAGTACTGGAAGCGCTTGCGGGCTTTGGGCTGGCCGGGCTTCTTGCGCTCGACCATGCGCGAGTCCCGGGTGAGCAGGCCCTCTTTGCGCATGATCTTCTTGAAGCGGTCCTCGACCTGGGCGAGGGCCCGGGCCAAGCCGTGCCGGATGGCTTCAGCCTGGCCGGTCACGCCGCCGCCGTTGACCTTGACGGTCACGTCGTAGGTCTTCTGCTCGGTCTTATCGAGCGGGCTCCGCAGCGCCGCCAGATGCCGGTCATGGCCGCGGAAATACTCCTCGGCCGGCTTCGCGTTGATGAGGATCTTGCCAACCCCGTTGGGGATGAGGCGGACCTGGGCCACGGAGGTCTTCCTCCGTCCGGTGGCCAGGATCGTGGTGCTCGTCGTTTCAGCCATGGTTCGCCTCTTGGGGTTTCTTCGATATCTGCGCCGCGTGGGGGTGCGCGGGCCCCGGGTAGATCTTCAGCCGGGTGAGCTGCTGCGCGCGGAGCTTGTTGACCGGCAGCATCCGCTTGACCGCGAGATAGATGACCTCGCGCGGGTCCCGCTCCATCTGCAGCTTGTAGGGGATGATCTTCTTCCCTTTGGCGTAGCCGGAGTGCCGGAAATAGAACTTCTGCTCCATCTTGGCTCCGCTCACGCAGACCTTGGCCGCGTTCGTAACGACGACGAAGTCGCCGCAGTCCACGGAAGGGGTGAAGAAGCGCTTGTGCTTGCCGCGCAGCAGGCCGGCCGCGTGGCTTGCCAGGCGGCCGAGTATCTTGCCTTCGGCATCCAGGATGACCCAGCAACGGCCCTGCTGGGCTTGCCTGATGGTCGTCAGAGTCGTCTCATTGGGCATAGCGATTGTTTAGTGTAGCAAAATGGCGTTCAGACGGGCAAACGGCTATCGATAAGCCCCTATCCTTGCGGCCAAAACTCCATTCTGGTATATTGCGCACATGCGCCCGCGCGTGTCCGTCGTGCTCCCCGCCTACAACGAAGAAGGGGTCATCGAGACCACGGTCCGCGGGATCCATGCGTTTCTGTCGAAGAACTTCCAGGATTTCGAGATCATCGTCGTCGACGACGGCTCACGCGACCGGACCGCGGACATCTGCCGCGGGCTCGAGGGGGACCTCGGCGGCCATCTGAAGCTCCTGCGCCACGAGGCCAACCGCGGCTACGGGGCGGCCCTGCGCACCGGCCTATTCTTCGCCGAGGGGGAGATGGTCTTCTACACGGACGCGGACAACCAGTTCGACATCTCCGAGCTGCCCCTCTTCATCTCCCAGCTGGAAGACCACGACCTCGTCATCGGCCACCGGGTCCGGCGCAACGACAAGCCCCTGCGCAGGTTCTCGGCCAAGTGCTACAACCTCCTCATCCGCGCGCTTTTCGGGCTGAGGATCCGCGACATCGACTGCTCCTTCAAGCTCTTCCGCCGCGAGCTCCTGCAAAAGCTGAGCATCGAGAGGGACCAGTTCTTCATCGACGCGGAGCTGCTGCTGAAGGCCCGGGCTGAGGGCGCGAGGATCAAGGACCTGCCCGTGACCCATTTGCCCAGGAAAGCCGGGCAGAGCAAGGTGCGCCTCAAGCACGTCTACACCACCCTCTGCGACATCGCCTATTTCCTGGGGCGCTACCATCGGCCCGTAGCCGTCCCGCTCGTGCTGGGCCTGACGCTGCTTTCCTTCGTCATCTCCCCGCTCTACATGGTATTCTTGCGCCACCGCTTCGCCCGCGATTTGCCGATGGAATGGGAGAGCGTGAGCAACAACGGCCGCTTCGCCTATGCCTCGTCCCTGCTGATTACGGCCAAGAACATCGAGGAGGGCCGCTACGCGACCAAGGTGCGCCAAGCCTACCTGCACGGCTTCCCATACGACCCCTACATCGGGGACCGCTCCCTGAAATCCTGGCTGTTCGACTGCCTGGCCTTCTACCCCCTGGCCCTCTTCCTCATCTTTACATGCGGGAACCTCCAGTGGGCCTGGGTGCTCGCGCACGCGGTGCTGGGCGCGCTCTGGGTCTGGGGCATCTACCGGGTCCTGCGCGGCCCGCCTGAGCGGGCCTGCCTCCTCCCCCTTCTGGCCGCGGCCTTCATCTTCTTCTTCAACGACTCCCTCCGCCACCTGCTCTGCCTCTACGATTTCCCCCTGCAGCACCTGCGCATCTGGCTCTTCCTGCTCTTCGCCTACGCCACCGGACAGATCCAGTGGATGAGGCTTCCCACCCCAGGGCTGACCGCGCTATTCCCCTTCGCCTTGCTCTGCGGCGCTTACCGCCTGGCTCTCGCGGACTCCCCCCGCAGGCTCTGGGCGGCCCTGCTGGGCGCGGCCATGGGGCTCTTGTGCCTCGCCCATGCTTTCGAATGGGTGGTGGGCTGCGCGGCCCTCGGCTTGTTCTTCGTGATTGCCGGCGCTATGGGCCTGGGCCGGGCCGGACGCTGGAACCTGGGGATCGCCGCCTTCACGGCCCTGGTGGTCTCCCTGGCCTATTACTTCTTCTGCCACCGTTTGACCAGCGACATCATGCCGGACATCATCGCCCGGGTGGGCGCGCCGCGAGGGAATTTCCAGTTCCGCACCCTGTTCTTCCTGGCCTGGGCGGCCCTTTTTCTTTGGCGCGCCCGCGGCAAGGAAGGCGCCGGCCGCTGGCGCTGGGCCCTCTACGGCAGCGTGGCCCTCTCCGTGCTGTTCGCGGGCAATTTCTCCGTGGTATTGGGCTATGACCTGCAGTTCTACGGCCACACCGAGCGCCTGGCGCAGATCGCGGTCCTGCTCGCGCTCGCGGACTGGCTCCTCGAGCGGCCAGAGCGCCTGAAATGGCTCAACACGCATGCCGGGGTCCTGCTCGCGCTCATCTTCTGCTGGGTGTTCCTGCGGGAGAAGGCCTGGTCCGACACGCACTACAAGATCTTCGGGACCCCGCGGCGCATGGAGGAGGCGATGTCCTGGGTGGACAAGAACACGCCGCCGGGCTCGCTCGTGCTCAGCCTTTCAGGCGTGGTCGCCCAGCAGCTGCCCCTCTGGACAGACGCGCGAGCCCTGATCACGGCCGGCAATCCGAACTACGGCTCCCCCCGCTCCACAGCGGATATCCTGCGAGGGTTCGCCCGCACCCTCAAGACCGCCCGCGTGGACATGGAGCCCTTCTTGAGGGATCGCTGGGAGGACTCGCTGGAGAAGGACACCCACATGCAGCAATACGCCTACCACATGCGCACCGTGTCCATGGATCTGACGGAAAAGGCCTTCTGGCAGCCCTTCCTCCTGGACGTCCAAGGCTACAACCAAGCGGGCATACGGGCCGCGGCCGAACAGATCCGCCGCTATTACCGCGAGGAGCCGCCCGCGAGCCTTCCTTATTATCTATGGGTCAACCGCTCGGAAGAGAGGCTCCTGCTGGAGCCCCCTGAGCGCCGCGGCGGGGTCCTCGCCTACGAGAACCCGGCGGTCCGCATCTACGCATTCAAATAGTGCCCCGCCCTGAAGACCCGCCGTTGAAGCCCTGCCCCCTCTGCGGCGGCGGTCTGCGCCGCCAGTTCGAGAAGTTCGGGTACTGGGTCCTGCTCTGCCCGGCCTGCGACACGGCCGTCATCGACCCGATGCCTTCGGAGAAAGACCTCAAGGGCTACTACAGCCTGGACTACTTCAAGGGCAACCGCGCGAAGTTCGGCTACTCTGATTACGCCGCGGAGGCGGCATGCCTTAAGCGCGCCTTCTCAGCCCGGGCGCAGACGATCCGCTCCTTCATCCCGAAAGGCCGGATCCTGGACGTAGGCTGCGCGAACGGAGCCTTCCTCGCCGCCTTGGGCCCTGAGTGGGAGAAGCACGGCGTGGAGATTTCTCCGGAGATCCTCGAAGATTCCCCCCCGCCCAAGGACGTCAAGGTCTTCACGGGAGATTTCCTGGACTACCCCGGGAGCCCCGGCTTATTCGACGTCGCGACCCTCTTCGACCTCCTTGACCACGTTCGCGATCCCCAGGCGGTCCTGCGCAAGGCAGCGGGCCTGCTTAGGCCCGGAGGGCTCCTCGCTGTTCAGCAGGGGGACCGCAGCAGCCTCTTCGCGCGCGCCCTCGGCCGTTGCTGGCACATCTACATCCCGCCGACGCATCTTTGGTACTTCTCGAGAGCCGGCCTCTCGCGCCTCATCGAGCGCCAGGGCCTCAAGGTGGTCCGCTGCGAGTACGAGCCGCGCTGGGCGTCTTTGTCCTTGTGCCTTTTTCGGCTGAGCTACATCCTTCCGGCCTTCCTCGTGGACCCGGTCTACCGGCTCGTCAAAGGCACGCGGATTGGCGAGCTCTCGGTGCGCTTCAACTTCCGGGATTTCGTGACGCTCTACGCGCGTAAGGGACCGGCGTGAGGCTCCTGCGCCGCCCCGCCGTCGAAATCCTCGCGCTCGCGGCGCTCACGCTGGCCTTCGGGCTCTGGGGCATCGGCTGGGACCTGCCCTCCAAGGAGCGCCTTGACTGGGTTCTGCCGCCAGGCCTCGACGGCCCGCAGTTCCACAGGTCCCTGCAGGAAAGCTGGAAGCGGATGCACGAGATGCTCGGCGAGAACCCCTTGATCGTCTCGCAGGAGCTCACGAGCTTCAGCGGGATCCAGCGCATCCAGGGAGGCTGGAAGACCCCGCCGCCCCTCCTCGTCAACCCGGTTCGTTCCTTCTACCTGCGCTCGGCACATGATGACGAGCAGACCTTCCTGCTCCTGTTCTCGAAGATGCGGCCCAAGCAGCTCGACTTCCGGCCCCGCATGTACATGTACGGCGGCGGCTATCTCTACCCGCTCGGAGCCTGGATCGGCGCCTCGGCCCTGCTCGGCCTGGGACGGCTTTCCCACGGCTTGAGCGCCTACTTCGCAGAGCCCGGGGCCCTGGCGGGCCTCTACCTCTCCGGGCGGCTCTTCTCGCTGGCCGCCTGGCTCGCCGTGGTCCTCTACGTCTGGCTGCTCGGCCGCAGGCTCCTGGGCTCGGGCTTCGCCTTCCTTGCGGCCCTCATCTGCGCCCTCTCTCCAGGGGCCCTGATCCAGGCCCATGTGATGAAGCAGCACACCCTCTGGCCACTCTGGGCCCTGGCCGCCTTCCACGCGAGCCTCCTCATCCTGGAGGGCGGCTCTTCGCACGTCCGGGTGCTCGACGGGAAGGAGCAGCGCCGGCTATCGAGCGCACCGCTGAGGCTCTACGCCGGGGCCGGCACTGCCGCGGGCCTGGCCGCGGGGACATTCAGCTTGGCAATCTTCCCCTGCCTCTTCCCTGCCGCGGCGGCGCTTTTGCGCATCCTGCGCCGGGGCGCTGCCTGGCGCGCCGAGGCCCGCGGCTTGGGGCTCGCGGCCCTGGCCGCCATCGCGGCCTTCTTCCTCGCAAACCCCTACTGGCTCGCGGACATCCCGCAGGTGGCCGCGGAGTTCGCGGTCCTGGGCGGCTATTCCACGTTCTCCGCCGCCTCGGTCCTGCGCTTCCTCGCCATCCCGCTTCGCCTGGCTCTCGGCTGGCCCCTTGAGCTGGCCGCGCTCCTGGGCCTGCTCCTGGCTCTGCGCTCCAAGAACGACCGCATGCTCCTCCTGGGCCTCTGCTTTGTGTGCTCCCTGCTTCCCCTCTTCCTCTCAGCCGCAGCTGAGCAAGGCCGCGGCATCCGCTACTGCATGTCCTCGGTCTGCTTCGCGGCTTTGCTCGCTGTGTCCGCGGCCGAGACGCTTCAAACATTCATCCACTCCATACCCCACCGCCGGCTCTTCAACGTCTTGCTGGCCGCTGCCTTCCTTCATCTAGGCCTCCACGCAGCCGCAGTTTCCCGCAATTTCGCCGTGGCCGACGGGCCGGGCTCCACCTACCGCCAGGCGGGCCTCTGGCTGGAAGAGCATGTCGGGGCCAAGGAATGGGTCGGGCTTTGGGAGCTTCCGCGGCCGGCGAATGCGCCCTACTTCCGCCTCGACCGCTTGAACATCGTCTTGCTGGACTGGCGAGAGGCGCCCAAGATCGAGCCCAAGGACCTGCCGGAGTGGATCGTCTGCTTCCAGGCCAAGCGCTTCAGGCCCTCGGCCGCTGAGGCCGTGCTCGCCCATTACGAGTCGGTCCGCGCCTTCGAGAGCCCGGCGCTCGTCCCGTGGATGCCCATCCACTGGTCCGAGACCACCGCGAACCCGCTCTTCGAGATATACCGGAAGAGATCGTCAACAGCCGTGCGGTCGGAGACAAATTGATACTCCGCCCCCGCGAGGGGGGCGGCATCTTAACGACACCATGACTTCTCATAGATCAAGCATGCCTATGGCAACTGTGGGCGCCCACAGTTGGAGTAACATGTAGAGGTTGTTTATTGACGCGCTCTTACTTGAAATCGCGGCCCAGGACGATCTCGCGCCAGAGCTGCTTGAGGAAGACGATGCCGGTCGGCAGGGACTTCGCGGTGCTCTCGCCGCCGGCGCGGGGGTTCTCCCGCGTCGGGATCTCGGCGACCTTCAAGCCCAGCTTCATCGCCCGGATGGACATCTGGTACTCGATGACGAAGCCCTTCGCGTCGGGCGCCATTTTCTCGAAGGCCGCCTTGGTCAAGCCGCGGTAGCCGTTGATCGTGTCCGTGATGTAGGGCCCGCGGTTCCAGAGGAAGTTGGCGATCAGGGTGAAGGCCTGGTTCACCCACTTGCGCAGGCGGATGAGGCGGACGTCCTCCTCGTTGAAGGCCCCCCGCATCATCCGCGAGGCGATGGCCATGTCGCAGCCCGCGTCCAGCTTCTCGAAGAGCTTCGCGATGTCCGAGGGGTCCTCGTTGCCGTCAAGGCTGTAAAAAACGACCTGAGCGCCTTTCGCCTCGCGCATGCCGAGCTGGAAGGCGACCCCGCGGCCGCGCTCCTCCTGGACCACAACGCGCAGGCCTTTCGAGCGCAGGAATTCGATGGTCCCGTCCTTGGAGCCTCCGTCCACGGCGAAGACGTCCTCGGCGATTGAAAGGGGCACCGTCTCTAAGACCTTCGGCGCCGCTTCGATCTCGTTGAACGTGAGCAGGACCAGGCTCCGCCTCATGGCCTCTCCCCTTGCTTCCGCCACCAGTCGATCGTGCGCGCGAGCCCCTCGCGCAGGCTGAAGCGCGCCTTGAAGCCGACTTTCTCGAGCGCCTTGCTCGTGTCGCAGTTGCGCCGCGGCTGGCCGGAGGGCTTGGAGGCGTCGAACTCCACCTTCGGCTTGCGGCCGCAAAGCTCGAGGATCATGCGCAGGAGCTCCGCGATCGTGATCTCCTCCTCGGAGCCCAGGTTGACCGGATCGCACTCGGCCCAGCGCTCAGCTGTCTCCAGCAGCCCGCGGGCCGCGTCCTCGACGTAGAGGAACGCGCGGGTCTGCTTTCCGTCCCCCCAGACCCGGACGGGGTCCTCCCCGGAGAGGACCCGGCGAATCAGCGCGGGGATGACGTGGCAGTTCTCCAGCTCGAAGTGGTCGCGCGGCCCGTAGGTGTTGTAGGGCCTGGCGAGGGCGAACTTCATGCCGAATTCCTTATGATAGGACATGGCCTGGAATTCCAACATCCGCTTGGCCCAGCCGTAGCCCTCGTTGGTCGGCTCCGGCCAGCCCGAGAATCCTTCCGTTTCGGGCGTGGGGACCGTGCAGAAGCGCGGATACACGCAGGCCGAGCTGACGACCACGAACCTCTCAACCCGGGCCAGGCGCGCCGCCTCCAGCATGTTGCCGGCCAGGGTCATATTGTCCCGGAACATGCTCCCCGGGTGCGCCAGGTTGTAGGCGATGCCCCCCACCCGCGCCGCCAGGTGCAGCACGACGTCCTGCCCCTTGCAGGCCTTGCAGCAGGCCTTGGGATCCCTCAGGTCCGCGACCTTAAGCCGCGCGCCCGGAGCCTTGGGCAAATTCTCCCGGCGCCCGCTGCTCAGATCGTCGGCGGCCGTGATTTCGACCTTGCGGCCGGCAGCCAAGAGCAGGTCCACGACATGGCTGCCGATGAACCCGGCCCCGCCCGTCACGAGCACGCGCTTGCCCTCCCAAAAGCTCATGGCGCCTCCGCCTTCAGCAGGCCAGCTGCCTCCAGGCCCCTGCGCACCGCGTAGGCGGCATAGACGAACACGAAAGGCATCAGCGGGACCCGGTAGCGGATGATGGACCAGAAGACCATGTATGTGAGCGTAACCGAGGCCAGGGTGAGGTTGAAGAGGTCGGTCTCCGGATAGCGGCGTCCCGCGAGCAGGAGCCCGGCCAGGCCGAGCGGGATGATCCAGCCGTCCGAGAGCAGGCTCACCCACTTGATCAGCCGGTAGTTCATGCCATAATCGCGCGGATAAGGGTAGAGCCGCCAGAGCTTGACGAAGCTTCCCCACATCCGGCCGACGAACAGGGCCGGGTGCGCCCGGATCCATTGCGCGGCCCCACGGTAGAAGACCGCGTCCTTCTGGTCCTCGGCAAGCCTGCCCGCCTCGATGATGACCGGGTCGCTCAGGATGATCTTCTGCTCCTCCGGCGTGCCCGCGATGTCATCGGGCACCGCGAGCCCGATGTAGATGTGGTTCCCACCGCCGGTGATGCCTGGGATGAACCGGTGGAAGACCCCGAAGTTCCTCAGCGGCCAGAGGGCGTAGAGTCCCATGAACACCGCCAGGAAGAGCGCAGCCGCGCCGGCCGTCCGCAAGCCCCTGCGCCGGCCGATCAGCACGAGCGCGGCCGCGGCCCCCAGGCCCGCTGGAAGGAAGGCGGAATTTGTCAGCGGGTTGAGGGCCCAGAGGAAAGCGGCGAGCAGGACCCTGCCTCGGCCGGGCTTCTCGCAGGCGTCGAGCAGGGCCCAGGCGCTGGCCGCGAGCAGGAGGGCCTGAAAAGTCTCCCGCCGCGGCAGGGCCGAATAATAGAGGAGCTGCGGGTGGAAGGCCGCCATGGCGGCCGCAAGCCAGGCTGTGAAGGGGCCGAAGACGCGCAAGCCCAGCTTGAAGACGAGCAGGGCCGTGAGGGCGCCCAAGACCGCGTGCAGCAGGCAGACCGCCCAATAGCGGGGCCCCGCAACCGCGTAGAGCCCGGCGAGGACGAACGGATAGCCGGGCTCGCGCATCGCGGTCATGGCTCCGTCGTCGTCAAGCAGGCTCCCGTGCTGGAGCAGGCTGATGGCCAGCCGATGGTACCTGTCGTAATCCGGGACCCCGCCGTCCGCAAGGCCCTGCGGGAATTTCCAGCAGAAAGCCAGGCGGGCCGCGAAGGCGGCGGCCAGGAGGACATAGAGCCAGCGCCTAGGAGTCATCGGAGGCCGCGCCGCCGCGGCAGCGCTCGCGCTCCCAGAGCAGGCGGGCGATGGCGATGACCGCGGAAAAGGCCAGGAGCTCGAATCCGATGAGCGCGAACATGGCCCCGACCACCGGGAACACCCAGAATTCCTGGCCTTGGCCGGGCACCGGGATCTGCCCGGTCGCGAAATAGGAGGCCAGGGGCCTGTGGTTGATCCAGGCCGCGAGCAGGAGGCTGATGATCCCCCAAAGCGGGAAGCGCCGCATGAGCGCCGAGCGCCAGCCTCCGGCCGCGAATGGGTCCGGCCCGTGGTGGATGATGTCCACGAGCGTCTGCGCCACCAAGCCCAGGGAAAGGAGGAAGACGGAGGCCCCCAGCAGGACCGTGACGAGGATGAGGCGGAAGATCATCCAGTCCTCGATGCGCCCGTTGGCGAGGTAGCAGGAGAGCGGCGCAGCAGGACCGCCGAGCCGGAAGAGGAGGAACGGGAGCGAGGCCGCGGCCAAGAGCGCGGCTGAGAATCCGAAGAAGGTGGAGGGCCGGTAGGTCGCAGCTGTCTGGAGGATCACGCCAAGGAACCTCAGCCCGTCCTTGACCACGCTCAGCTTGGAGCGCCCGATGCGCTCCTCGTAGGGCATCGGCTTCTCGCCGATCTTCAGCCGCGGGTCCAGCACCGCCCGCACGCTCATGGCGGGGGTGAAGCTCAGGCCGTCCGGCAGGGGATAGAGCCTCTGAAGAGCGTCGCGGCGCAGAACCCTCATGCCGCTGGCCGTGTCGCTCAGGGCCCCGCCGGCGATGCACCTGAGCAGGGTCCGGAATATCCAGTTGCCCAGCCTGCGCACAACTGGCATCCGGCTCCCCGGGTGCATCCGGGAGCCAAGCGCGACGTCGCAGCCCTCGTCTTCGGCCAGGCGCAGGAGCTCCGCGAAGAACGCCGGGGCGCAGGTGCCGTCCGCGTCCAAGAATCCCAGCCAATCCCCGCGCGCTTCTTGAAAGCCGGTTTTGATGGCCGCGCCGTAGCCCCGGTTGACGGGGCAGCTGATGACCCGCACGCCCCGGACCCCGCGCGCGAGCTCAGCTGTCCGGTCGAGGGACCCGTCATCGACCAGGAGAACCTCGACCTCCGAGAAGCCCAACGCCGCCCGGATCTCAGGCGCGGCCGCAAGGGAGCGATTGAGGATGCCCACGACCGAGCTTTCCTCGTTGTACGCCGGGATGATGATGGAGAAGATGCCTTTCACGGGTTTTCCTTAAGGGCTCGTAAAGTACGAGCCCTAAGCCACGCCCAGAGCCTCTCGAGCCCATCGGCCGCGCCGATCTTGGGTTCCCAGCCCAGCTCGCGTTTCGCTTTCCGTATATCAGAGACATAGACGCGCTGGTCCCCCGGCCTCCAGCCCGAGCGCTTAAGCCGCACCCGGCGCCCCTGCCGTCTTTCAATCCAGGAAATCAGATCCAGCAGCGAAAGCGTGTTCTTCGGCCCGCCGCCGATGTTGTAGACCTGGCCTGCGCAGGAGGAGCGGCGGGCCAGGGCCGCGTCGAAGGCCGCAAGCAGATCGTCGATGTGCAGGACGTCGCGGATCTGGCGGCCGTCGCCGTAGAGGGTGACGCCCCTGCCCGCCTGGGCGGCCTTCATGAAGTGGGCGACCCAGCCCTGGTCCTCGTTGCCGTGCTGGTGCTGGCCGTAGATGCAGGACTGCCGGAAGACCACGGTGGGCAGTCCGTAGATGCGCCGATAATCCCGGAAATACTGGTCCGCCGCGCCCTTCGAGCAGCCGTAGGGCGAATGGAAGTCCAGCGGCTCCGCCTCGGAGACTCCGCGCGGCCGCCCGACATAGCAGTATCTGCCGCCTTTGAGCACGACCCGGACATGCTCCATGGCGCCGTAGACCTTGTTCGTGGAAGCGAACAAGGTCAGCGGCTTCTCCTTCAGCCGGCGCGCCGCCTCGAGGACGTTCAGGGCCCCCCAAGCGTTGACCTCGAAGTCCGTGCGCGGATCTTCCACGGAAGTGGTCACGGCCACCTGGGCCGCGAAGTGCAGGACGAGCTTCAGCCCCTTGCGGCGGCGCTCGGCCCAGCGGGACAGGGCCCCCGCGTCCCGGATGTCGAGGCGGGTGAAGTCCGAGAGCCCCACAGACCGGAGCCAGCGCAGGTTTCTCTCCGCGCCCTTGCGTGAAAGGTCGTCGAGCACGGAGACCGCCCAGCCGCGGCCGAGCAGATGCGCGGCCGAGTTCGCGCCGATGAACCCCGCGCCCCCGATGACGAGCGCCCGCGGCGTGCCGGCGGCGCTCACCGGGAGCCTCCGCATTCCAGGAAGAAGATCTTGAAAAGCAGAAGATAGGAGAACAGGTTGTCCTTGATCCTCATCGAGCTTCTCCCTTTCTTGAAGCCGTAGTCGTAAACAAAAGGCACCTCCCGCGCTTGGCGGATGCGGCCGCCCAGCCGCAGCAGCATCTCGGCGTTGCAGGCGAAGCCGCCCGCGCTCGTGAAGCGGTCCCCGAATTCCGCCAGAGCCTCCTTCAG
This sequence comes from Elusimicrobiota bacterium, assembly GCA_016212885.1. GTDB lineage: Bacteria > Elusimicrobiota > Elusimicrobia > UBA1565 > UBA1565 > UBA9639. Next base: position 55,490 of record JACRDO010000160.1, read on the forward strand.
CGGGCCGGCCCGATAGGCGCGGTAGAAGATCGTGTAGTCCCGCACGCCCGGCATGCGGCAGACGAGGCGGAGCAGGGCGTTGGCGGCGCGGCTCATGAGGAGCCTCTTTGGAGGGAAGTTCCTGTAGGCCCCGCCGGGCGCATAGCGCGAGGCGATGACCACGTCGCAGTCCCCGGTCAGCTCCGCGAGCATCCGCCTGAGCGCTCCCGGGTCGCTCGTGCCGTCGCCCTCCATAATGACGACCGGATCGTCTGGGCCCGCGCCTTCGAGCGCGGCGCGCAGGCCGGTCAAGAAGACGGCCGCGATCCCGCGGTTCTCTTCGTGCTCCAAGACGCGGATGGGATGGCGCTCGGCCAGGCCCTTGAGGACCTCCCGCGTCTCATCGCGGCTGCCGTCGTTGACGACGAACAGGCGGTACTCCCGCCGGAGAGCCGCCCGGATGCGCTCGCAGAGCCGCGGCAGGTTCTTCGCCTCGTTGTAGGCCGCGACGACGATGCGGACAAGTCCGCCCGGACCGCTCATGCCGCCTTTCCCTTCGAGCGGAAATACGCATGGACGCGGTCTACGATGACGTCCAGGTCGCGGCGGGAGAGGTACTGGTGGCAGCCCACATAGAAGCCGCTGCGGTTGATCCACGCAGCCACGGGATATCGGGACTCCAGATCTCCGTATATCCGGCGGTAGATGGGCTGGTTGATGACCGGCGGGATGTCGCGCGTCTCGACGCCGCCCTCCTCCAGGAAGTTCACGAGCCCGGTCTTGGGTCCGCGGCGGAGCGCGATCGGGTACATCATGAACATATGGTCGCGGTCCGGCGGGATCGACGGCAATTGGATGTGGTCCTCGATGTCCTTGAGCCCCTCCGTCAAGTAGCGGGCATTGGCCCTGCGCACGCGCGTGATCTCGCCGCGGGCGTCCATCTGCCCCAGGCCGACGGCGGCTTCGAGCTCTGTCGCTCGGAAGCTGTGCCCAATGGAGACGAACCTGAACCGCTTGGCCACGATCTCGCGCAGACGGCTCCGGGAAACGCCTTTGTCGTCGTCGATGCTGATGTAAATCGAATCGCGGCCGTGATTCATCAGGCTTCTCAGCCGGACCGCGAGGTTGGAGTCGCTGGTGAGGGCGAAGCCGCCCACTCCGGTGACGATGTAATGCGCCACATAGGTGGAGAAGCAGCCGATGTCGCCGAAAGAGCCGACCAGGCGCCCGCGGTAGCGGGCGAAGAGGGTCTCGCAGGAATCCTCGATCATCGTCAAGCGGCGCCCGCGGCAGATGGCCAGGATGGGGTCCATGTCGCAAGGCAGGCCCATGAGATGGACCGGGATGACCGCGCGCGTTCGGGCCGTGATGCGCCGGTCCAGCTGCGCCGGGTCCAGGTTGTAGGTCGCGGGATCGACGTCCGCGAAGACCGGGCGCATGCGGTTATGGAAGACGATGTTGGCCGTGGCGACGAAGGTGACCGCGGGGACGATGACCTCATCGCCGTCCTTCCAGCCGTGGCGTTCCTTGAGGGCCGCCAGAGCGACGTGCAGGGCGCTGGTCCCCGAGTTGCAGAACACCCCGAAGCGGCAGCCGTGGGCCGCGGCGAATCTCGCCTCGAAGCGCCGCGTCATGGGCCCGTAGGAGAGGCGGCTGGAGCGGATGACTTGCTCCAGATACCTGCGCTCCCGCGCTCCGAGGACCAGACCCCCCACCCCGATCTGGGTTTTCGGCTTGGCCGGCGTCATGGCGTCCCTCCGCTTGAAGTGAGGAGTCTGCCCGCGTATTCCTTCCACTCCGCCGCGGACGACCTCATGGACTCAAGCGCCTCGCTCGCGCCGGGGAGCCTGCGGCCCAAAAGGCGCTGGGCCTTCTCGCTGATGAGCGAGGTATGCAGGGGCCTCGGGGTCGCGCCGGGCCCGGAGAGGCTCGCAGCGGGAACCGCGTCGATGCGGGAGGCGTCGAGCCCGAAGGCCTGGGCCGCCTTCTTGGCGAAATCCGCTCTCGTCAAATGTTCCGAGCCCGCGAGGTGATAGAGGCCCTGTGCCCCTTTCTCCAAAAGGTCCGCGATGCCTTCGGCGAGGTCCGGGGCATAGGTCGGGTTGTAGTCCAAATCCAGCGGCGCCTTCAGCTTCCTGCCGTCCTTCAGGCGGGCCAATACCTGCAGGACGAAGTTCTTGGGCTGGAGCTCCCAGCCGAAGATGGCCGAGGTACGGAGGATGAGGTGGCGGCCGCCTTCCGCACACAGGGCCCGCTCGACCTCGAGCTTCTGGCGGCCGTACTCGTTCAGGGGCCGGGGCTCGTCCTCCTCGCGATAGCCTTCCAGCTTCTTTCCGTCGAAGACGTAGTCGGTCGAGAAGAACACGAAGCGCAGGCCTCGCCCCAGGGCCTTGCGTGCGCACGCGAGCGTGGCGTCCACGTTGAGCCGCCGGGTCTCCTCCGGGCGCTTCTCGCAGTAGTCTACATATGGGTTGGAGGCCGGGAAGACGACCGCCTCGGGCCGGACACGGTCGAGAACGCGCTCGACGGCGCCGGCGTCCAGGGCGTCGAGCGGCTCAAAGCCCTGCACGGAGATGTCGTAGGTGGTGGCGAAGACCTCCCAGCCGGCGCGGCAAGAGAGATGCCGGAACAGGGCGTGGCCGAGAAGTCCCGTCGCGCCGACGATGATGACCCGCATGATTTTAGGAGGAGATTATATCTTTATCTCAAACTTGGATGGAGGCGTTATTTTATAAAATGCCAACAGATTCCGATGCTGAGCGCGGTCCTCACCCACTACAACTGCGGCCGGTTCCTGCCGGACGCTGTCCGCTCGGTCCTCTCCCAGAGCGAGCCGCCCGAGGAGATCCTCGTCGTGGACGACGGCTCGACCGACGACTCCCGGGACCGGATCAAGCCCTTCCTGGACAAGGTCCGCTGGATCGAGGCGGCCCACGGGGGCCAGGCCGCGGCCCTCAATAAGGTCCTTCCGCTCTGCCGGGGGGACTGGATCGCCTTCCTCGAGACGGACGATGTCTGGGACAGGGGTAAGCTCGCAGCTGTCGCCGCGGCTCTCAAAGCCGAGCCGGACCTGGCAGCTGTCCAGCACGGCCTCATGCAGGCCGACTCGGAGCTCAGGCCCCTGCCAACGCCCGCCCCAGCCGAGCCGATGCGCTGGACCCTGGAGGATTTCCTGGCTGGGCGGACATTGCTCACGGGCATGAGCGGCCTGGCGGTGCGGCGCGAGGCCCTGCAGAAGCTCCTGCCCCTTGCCGCGGACATCACCACCGCCGTAGACGACTACCTCCAGCCGCGCCTGCTCAAGCTGGGGCCCATGCGCCATCTCCCAGGCACCCTGGGCCTGCGCCGTCTGCACGGCGCAAACCAGTACGCGGGGGTCCGCTCGGACCTCAAGCGCCTGAGCGCCTACCTCGTGGTCCGGGGCAGGCTCGACGCCCACCGGGAAGCCTTCCTGCGGGAAAACAGCCTCGCCCTGGCCCGGGAGTTCCAATTCCGCCTCGAGCGCGAGCGGGCCGAGCTCGAATTCTTCGGCCGCAGGCTCGAGGGCCGCTTCATCGAGGCCCTCGCGGACTTAGTCCGGGTCGTCTCCCTCTGCCGGACCCCGGGCTACGCGGCCTTCAAGGCCCTTTCCCTGGCGGCCGCGCTCGTCTCGCCCGCGCTCTATCTCTCCCTCTATGGCTTCTACGAGCGCAGACGGCTGGCCGCCGCGACCCGCAAGCAGCCATGACCCGCCCCAAGGTCCTCGTCGTCTTCGGCACCAGGCCCGAGGTCATCAAGCTCGCTCCGGTCCTGCCCGCGCTGCGCAAGGCCGGCCTGCGGGTCTCGACCTGCGCGACGGCCCAGCACCGGGCCCTGCTCGATTCGGCCCTCGAGGCCTTCGGCCTCCGCCCGGACCGTGACCTGGACATGATGCGCGCGGGCCAGGCGCCCGAAGAGGTGATCGCGCGGGTCCTGCGGGCCTTCCCGCGGGTCTTGGAGAAGGAGAGGCCGGACATGGTCCTCGTCCAGGGGGACACCACCACGGCTTTCGCGGCCGCCCTCTGCTCCTACCTGCGGCGCATCCCGGCAGCGCATATCGAAGCCGGGCTCCGGTCATTCGATTTCTCGAACCCTTATCCCGAAGAGCTCAACCGGGTCAAGATCGACCACATCGCGGACATCCGTTTCGCCCCCACCCGCCTGGCCAAGGCGAACCTCTCGCGCGAAGGCATCCGGGAAGGCGTCTTCGTGACCGGCAACACCATCGTGGACGCGCTCCAATGGGCCCAAAGCCGGCCGGCGAAGGCGCCGCGGATCCTCAAGGAGATCCCCCCCGCCGCGCGGGTCATCCTCGCGACCCTTCACCGCCGCGAGAGCTTTGGGAAGCCGCTTGCGCGCATGCTCGGCGCGCTCAAGACCCTGGCCGGACGGCGCAAGGACGCGCTCATCGTGTTTCCTGTCCATCCGAACCCCAATGTCCGGGTCGCGGCGCGGTCATTGCGCCGCTCGCGCATCCGCGCGATCGAGCCGCTGCCCTATTTCGAGTTTATCGGGCTCATGAGGCGCGCGGAATTCCTGCTGACCGACTCCGGAGGGCTCCAGGAGGAGGCGGCCGCCCTGCGCAAGCCCGTGCTCGTCGCGCGAGAGGCCACGGAGCGTCCCGAGCTCCTCTCAGCCGGAGGAGGGCGGCTCGTGGGGACGGATCCAGCCCGGATCGTGCGCGAATCCTGCCGCCTGCTGGACCACCGCAAGCTGTACTTGAAGATGAGCCGGGCGAGGAACCCATTCGGCGACGGCAGGGCTTCCCGGCGCATCGCGGCTTTCCTGCGCTGGCATTTCGGCCTGGGCCAAAAGCCCGCCGAGTGGGCAGGCTAGTGTAGTGTCCCATTATTCCCTTGACTTCTGGAGGCCCGAGATTGAGGAAAGCGCTAGGCGCGAGGAACGAGGATAGCTTGAGCTATCTGAGGCCTTTTTACCTTCCTTTTACCTCCCGGCAACAGCTCCATAAAGCAATACGCGCAGGCTATAGACTGGGAAGGGACATCCTGCGCGCATCCGTCTATGCGCCTGAAACGGCTCGCTCTGAGCTTGTCGGTCCTCGTCTCCTGCGCCCTCAGCGCCTATCTGGCTGCAGCGGCCTCTCGCGGCAAGCCCCTCCCAGTGGCGCAGCCTTCCTGCAACTCAGAATTCCAGCTCGAGAACATCCATTACATGCGCGGCCCCAACGGGGAGCTTGGCTGCGTCGGGGACGTGGTCGCAGGCGCGGGAAGCGCGAGGTCACTGGAGATCGCCTCCATCCGATTCGACCGGATCGAGACCGCGACCCTGGCCGATTCCACCCTCTACCTCAACGGCAGCGGCTCGCTGATGTCCTATGACCCGCTCTCGAACCTGCCCACGAGCGAAGGCTCCAGGCTCAAGCGGCTCTCGGTCATCCTCCGCTCCAATGCCGACGAGGAAGACCCTGCCGCCGCAGGCCAGCCGGCCCAGCAGATTCCCCACCTGGCGTCGTGGTACAAGCCCATGGCTAGGCCCCGGGCTCCTTCCAAGGGGAGGAAGATCAGCGTGAGCGAGCAGGCCTGGGGAACACGAGCCGCGGCCAAAAGACTCTCCAGCTGTCTCTTCCTGGCCGAGCAGGTCCAGAAGGCCGGAGGCGGCGCGAGGTTCCAGATCACCAGCCTTCGCGGTTATCGCACCAGCCGATTCGCCGTGGTCCAATACCGCAGCCAAGCCGGAGCGGCCGTCATCCTGAACCAAACCGCAACTATGCGCTCCGGCGACGGGCTGACGTGCACCGCGGACTTTCCTGAGAAATAAGCCTAGAACAGCTTCAAGCCCTTCGCGCGGGTTCGGGAGAGCTTTTCGAGGAATTCTTCCCGCGGGATCTCCTTGGCTCCCATGGCCTTCATGTGCGGGGTCATGACCTGGATGTCCAGCCAATCGAGGCCGCGGGATTCGAGATGCTCGATAAGCCTCAGCAAGGCGAGCTTGGAGGCATAGGGCTTGAGGTAGAACATGCTCTCGCCCGAGAAGGCGCCGTCCGCGTCCACGCCGTAGATGCCGCCTACGAGCCGCCCTTCCTCCCGCACCTCGACGCTGTGGGCGCGGCCGAGCCGGTGCAGCCTGAGGTAGGCCTCCCGCATCGCCGGCGTGATCCAGGTTCCCCCCTGGCCGGGCCTTTGCGCGGACGCGCAGGCGGAGATGACCTCACGGAAGCCCGAATCCACGGTATAGTCGAAAGCCAGCCGCTTGTCGGCTTGGGCCAGGCTGCGCGCGACATGCAGGTCTTTGAACTCCAGGATCGCGCGCCTTGTCGGGCAGAACCAGAGGAGCGGCAGGTTCGGGTGCGGCCAGGGGAAGATGCCGGAGCGATAGGCGAGCACCAGGCTCCGGGGATGCAGGTCCCCCCCAACGGCGACGATCCCTTCGGGAGTCGCTTCGCGCGGATCAGGGAACGCTTCGATCGGCACTTAGGGCTCGTAAAGGAATAATATGAACAATTTGGAGGCCCAGATTTGAGCCGAGTTCGAGGCGCGACGAGGGAGCATAGCTTGAGCTATGTGAGCGAGGAGCAACGATGAAATCGGCCAAAGATGGGCCTCCCCGTCGGGGC
>JACRDO010000019.1 GCA_016212885.1 Elusimicrobiota bacterium
GCACCTTGAGGGAAGTGCCCGTGGCCCCCACCGTCGTCGTTATAATGGATATCTTCTGACCGTAGGTGGCGGGTCTGAAATATCGGGAGTTGCTCTCGTAGAGCGCCAGAGCGAAGCCGTCGTTCCAGAGGTCCACGGCCGAGTACCCGGCTTGCTGTAGAGCCTGGCTTCGGGCTTGGTCGAAAAGGATCAGGTAGTTGGCGTGATAGACGGCATGCCCCGCGTCAACGAGGTGGAAAGGGACCTCAGTCGTGTGGATGTGGACCTTGCCGAAAATCATGAATTCACTCCTGAACCGACCGGCGCCATATTATATTGGATTACGCAGGCAAAGCAAAACGAACGTATCGGCGCCTCGAAAGCGCAACCGCGAGGAATCCAGGCCCCGGCCCATGGCCTGCTCAGGACCCCTTTCCAGGCCGCGGTCATTCTCCCGCCCTAGGCGAGATTCTCCATGAACCATTGCATGCCGTCCTTCTGGCCCTGCCCATTTCGTTTACGGCCTTGAGCATGCTGGTCTTGCCAGAACCTGCGCCGCCCCGCACTACCACAGCGCATGTTGAACTGTAGATAATCTAGAGTGTCGAGTCGCAATTTTATAAACTCAGTCTTACCGCCATGGCTACAGGAGTTGGAAGCGATGATGCCGGGTGAAGGGGCAGTGAAACTCCTTCGGCCTCGTGCAGGTGGCGTCTCACTGGGCCCATTAGGTTCGAGCATGGCGGAGCGGACGGATCGATGAACGCATCGCCCCGCAATATCGCCGGGAGGATCGCCAGATGGGGGAAGGGCAAATCCGGCTTTTGTGACCCGGACCGGCGGGACCACTTCGGTCTTTGCACCACGCTACGGGTCGACACCTCCGGGTACTACGAACATTCGCAAGCGGAGCATCCCGGCATCGAGCTTTGTTTCGCCGTCGGGGACACGCGCCACCAACGGCATTTTCGCGGCAGGAGCTGGGTCGTCGCGGACGACGCGCTCATGGTGTTCAACGCGCGCGAACGGCATGTCGAGGAGTGCTCCGCGAACCCGGATCTGCGGGATTTGCGCGCGGTGATCGTTCATCCGGGCTTCGTCGATAGTCTCCTCGCGGACGCTGGGATGAACACCGATGAGCTCGTTTTCGATGAGGCGTTGCTCCATCCCGCGCCGCCCCTTCGGCATGCCCTCGATGCCCTATTCGCCGCGGCCGCCGCCCCAGGCACATCCCATGTCGCGATCGACTGCGCGTTGACCGAGCTGGTGATCGAGCTCACGACCCGGCTCAAGCACAGCGCGAGCGCTGTGCTTCGAACGCTGGGAAGAAGGGGTTACTACCCGGGTCTCGCGGCACGCGCGCGGGCGATCCTCCGCGACGAAATGGGCTCGCAAGATCTGGATCTGCAGCAGATCGCGAGCCGCGCCGGACTCAGCAAGTTCCATTTCGTGCGCGCGTTTCGCGACAAGACGGGCATCACTCCGATCCAGTACCTCAACCGTCTCCGGATCGACGTTGCGAAGCAAAAGCTTCAGCCAGGCGCGCAAGCGGTGACCGAGATCGCGTTCGACGTGGGGTTCGCCGACATCTCGGCGTTCAACAAGGCGTTCCAGCGGCACGCGGGGATATCGCCCACGCAATACCGCAATATTTTCCGAGCGCGTGCCTGACGAAAGAGTTAGAGTCTGGGCATATGAAACCCGAACTTGAAGCGGAAATCCGCAGTTTCTTCCCTCATCTTCACCGGGCCATCGCCTGTCTCGCGACAGTCGATGCCGATCGAGGATTCGCGCCCGAGATACGCCCCGTCACCCTGATGGAGATGGACTGGCATTTTTACGTGGCGACCAGCGCCGGACGCGCAAAACCGGGGAGATGGCGGCCCATCCCGAGGTCGCGGCGCTCGTGATGTTTCGCAAGGGGGACGATTCGGGCTATCTCAGGATCTGCGGCCGCGCGGAGCCGGTCGACGATTACGCTGAAAGAAAGCGCATTGCCGATGCTGCCGCCTTCAGCCTGGAATACCGTTGGAAGGGAGCCAGTGATCCGAACCTCTCGTTCGTCCGCATCGCTCCGGAGCGAATCGAATACATGCGCCCAGGAGACGACGGCGCGAAAGATGTCACCGTCGATCTGCTCCCCGGGGTGGCCAAGTGAAGAAGGGGGAGACGGTCCTTCGCGCTTTGTCTCTGTGCGGCGTGCTCGGAATCTCGGCTTGTGCGGATAGCGGCACGCCGAAGGCGGCCGCGGCCGGCCAGGGGGAACTAATGGTGACAGGTCTTTTGCCCGCCGTTGTGACGGATGATGTAGAACGGTTGAAAGTCTTCTACAGGGATGTCGTGGGGCTTCCCATCCAAGCCGATGAAGGGAACTTCATCCAATTCGGGACGGGACAGTCTCACCTGGCCATCCTGGCCAGGGACGTGATCGGCCATATCGCCGGAGAACGGGGCCGAGTTCATCCAGGAGATAAAGGTTTCCGATTCGAGCTGTATTTCCGGGTCGCGGACGCGCAGGCCGCCTCCTTAAGACTGCAGAAGTCTGGGGCGGTGCTGGTCAGCGCGTTGGCGTCGAGGCCCTGGGGGGATCGCGTCGCGTATTTTCTGGATCCGGACGGGAATCTGGTCGCCGTGGCCGACTCCAAACTCTAGCGCTGCCCCGCGCGGCGGGGTTCGGCGGCCTGCCGGCGGCTTTCGCGCGCGAGATTGCGCCTGGCTGAAGCGCGCGGCGGCGGGTCAGCCGGTTTCCGAATCCGGCAGGGCGCCGCGATCCGGGCAGCCATTGAGCGAAACACCGCCGCCGGGCGGTGGAGAGTGTGGGCATCGCGGACCGCGCGGCTTCATGCGAGGTGGAACGTCGGCGGAACGATCCGCCCCCGCTGGGGCGATGCCTGGCGCTTATAGGCGCGTCAGGCACCGCGCGAAAGGAGTTCTCCTCGCACGCGGTGTCCAAGCGGCGGTGGGCGGGGTGCGTCAACCCGCAGGGTTGTCCACGCCGTCCACAGCCTCGGCATTATCCACCGCCTGCCGCTGGAGGGAGGCCTCCTCGCGGAGACCTCCCCCCCTGGCCGGGCCGTCAATCCTCATCGGCCATCATGACCGTTATGACCGGTTCGCCGTCGTCGCCGGGACCGCTAACCGCGCGCAAGGCCACGAACTCCGGAGCCCCGCCCGGCCTGCGGACGGAGAGCGGCGCGAAGCGCGCTTCCCGCCCGTCCCGCGACTGCCGCAGCGACACCCGCAGAATGAAAAGCATGTCCCAGGCCCGGCCGGTCCAGCTTTGCCCCTCCGTCTTGAGTTCCTCGGAAGGCTCAAGCACGTCCCATACGGCCCGCGTAACGGCCAGCGGCCAACAGAAACCGGCTTCCCGCGCCAACTGGCCCAGGTCCACCAGGACCCCGTCCTCCAATGCCTGCGTCCGCGTGTAGGCGTGGATAATTTCCGTATCTTCCCAACCGGTTGTGATGTTCTCCATGTTCGTTCTCCTTGATTCAGGTCAGACGGCGGAGCCAGCGCAGGCGCAGGGCAGCGCGCGCCCGAGAGAGCCGCGAGCGCACGGTCCCCGTGGGAATCCCGAGCTTCTCACCCGCGTCCTCGTAGCTCATGCCTTCGATGTCGCAGAGGGTCAGCACGGCCTTCTGCTCCTCGTCCAGGGCTTCCAGCGATTGCCGGGCCGCGTCAGCCAGTTCGGAGCGCTCCAACTGCTCCAAGGGCCCCGGCTCCCCGTCCGCCAGGACCTCGGCCAACTCGCGCCCTTCCTTCTTGTCGACCTTCACGCTCAATGGCACCGTACCCCGGTAGGACAAGCTCCTGCGGATGTCGAGGAACAGCCTCTTGAGCATGGTCAGATACCAGCTTTGGAACGATTGCAGCGGGTCGTAGTGCTCCCAGTTCCGCAGGACTTGGCAGGATGCCTGCTGGACCAGCTCCTCGGCCTCGTCCTCGTTGCCAGCCAGCTTGTAGGCGAACTGGTAGGCCTTATCGGCGTTGCCTCGAAGCAGGCTGTCCAGAGTATCCCTCGCGGCCTCCGTGCGTGCGCCTTTCCCCTTCCCGTCTCTTGCTGCGAAGCTCTTGCAGGTTTTCATGTCGCACCTCCGCCACCCGGAGGGCGAAAGGACCCGAGGAAGACCGCCGGCGCGAGGATTATATGGTGGGTCCCTACCTGGGGACCGCCCCCGGCGCGGCCGGGCTGGCGGCCCCGCGCAGCGGGCTGTCCGGCGCTTTGGGGCTACGGCGGGGGTTGGGCCGAAGCGCCGGATTCCCGGAAGGGGTCACCGTTTATGCCGCAGCGCGGCGGGCTTCGCTCCTGGGGCCTTGAGGAGAGGTGCGACTGTAAAACCGAAACAGCGGAGCAAGAGACGGGAAGGGGCCGGAAGAGCGGAGCGAAACACCGCCGCCGGGCGGTGGGTACTGTGGAGTTTGCGGACCCCGCGGCCTTATGCGGGGTGGAGCGTTGCGGACCGGTCCGCACCCGTCAGGGGGCAAAATCCAAGCGGCGGTGGTCGGGGTGCGTCAACCCGCGGGGTTGTCCACGCCGTCCACGGACGCGGCGGTATCCACCGTGTTCAACCGCGCACATCAGTTCTCACGGCCTGAGGCTGGAGAGTACCGCTTCGCCGGTTATCACCTTTGACAGCATGGACCGCCGGCGCTCAGAAATGCTAGTTTCTGGCTGGCTCCCGCATGCTTGTGCATCAGGACCAAAGACTCATCCACGGCACTGGTGTCTCGGCGGCCGCCTCATGCGAGGCGGCAGAGTGTGCGGGAGCCTTCCTGTTGCCTTAGATATTCCCGGTCAACGGATTCCACGACACGGGCCTCCGCACAAAGGCCGGATGAACCGCTGACAGCGACTGACCCTGGCCGACGTACCAGGAATTGACGGGCCAAGAAAGCCGGGACTACCCTATGTAAATACAGCCGGTCTTCCCCCTCTCTCCGCCCCTGCGATTCCCAAAACCGGCCGGATGCTGATTGAGGATCGCCGCGCGAAGGAATGGGCTTTTTCAGGAGCAAGACCTATGCCAGCACAAACATTCTCAATCGCGTTCTCCGGATATTGGAAGGAACGAAACAACGAAAGCGTGCCCAGCATATCGGGTGTCTATTGCGTGTATGCATGCACCTCGAGCGTGCAATCGGGAAAGGTTTCTATCTCTATCAGGGAACTCATATATATCGGCAGCGATAGGCAAGATGTGCAAGCTTGCCTTTACACCCACAAAAAGCAAAAAGATTGGGAACGCCGTCTCAGGCATGGCGAAGAACTTTGTTACGCTTTCGGAGCGTTCTCATCTGATGGCCTGGATCGATGTGAAGCCGCCCTTATTTTCAAACATAAGCCGCCTGAGAACACCGAGTACGTCCATGAGTTTCCCTTCGACCAGACAACGCTGAACTTGTCTGGGCAAACAGCTCTGCTGATCACCTCATTCACGGTATACCGGACATGACACGCGAGATATGGCCCACATCTTGATCGCAGACGATGAGCCGAGCGTCTTGAAGCTCATGGCCGCCATCCTGGCCAAGGCGGGCCACACGATTGCAACTTCTTCCTCTGGAAGCGAAGCGCTTAAGAAGTTGGGCATCAGACCCGAAGACGCCTCCATCGAACCGCCCGACCTAGTCGTCTTGGACATCATGATGCCCAAATTGGACGGTTACCTCGTGGGACAACTCATCCGCAATCATCCTCGGACCCGCGCTATCCCTATCCTGGCGGTCTCGGCCCTGCGGGAGTTGAGCCGGCTTTTCACGGCCACGGTGGAAGTCCAGGGCTTCTTGCACAAACCCTTCGCGCCAGACGAGCTCATTGGCTGCGTCGCGAAAATCCTTGATCGTTCCAAGTCTGCGGGATAGGAGGGCGATATGAATTCGGCCAACGGCGAGATTCGTTTGCATGAGACCTGGCAGCGGCTGGAAACCATCTGCCGCGGGCTATGGGACGCGAATTCCCCGACGGCTCTGGACATGCAGGCCGTCGTCGAGGAATTCAAGGGCGAGGCGCACCGCGCCGAGCAGATGATCTCCACCCTGCGCAAGAACCAGGATGAGCTGCGCGAGACCCTGGCCAAGGACCTGCAGCAGGCCTCCGCGGACGAAATCCGGCCGCTGCTGGTTGAGCTGAAAACCTTGCGTGAACATGCCGCCGTCCTAGAGGCTGCCGTGGCTGAGAAGGAGAAACGCAACCAGGAACTGCTCAAGGAGATCGCGGGAAAGGAGGCGACCGATCTTGAGTTCCACGAGAAGTTTCTGGCCTCCAGCGCCGAACAGGATGAGGCCAGGGCCAAAAAGATGGAGAGCTTCTATGAGGATCTTCAGAAGAAGGAAGCGGCCATCGAGGCTGAGTGGGAGACCCGCCGGGCCGAGCTCGAGACGGGGTACAAACAGCGCAACGAGGCGCTCAAAAGGAAGCACGAAGAGTCTCTGGCAGAGCTCCAGGCCCGTGCCGCGGCCCTGGAGCAGCACTACTCCAAGCGGGAGCGCGAGTTGGAGACCGCGCAGGAGCGTTTCCGCGCCGAGCGGGAAGCCTGGGAAGCGGGCCGCCTCTCAGAGTCGCAGGCCGTCTCCAAACGCAAGGAAGAACTCGCCTTGCAGGCCGAAAACCTCGCCGGCGATTACAAGAAGAAGCAGGCGGAACTCCAGAGGATCAAGGAAGCCATGCAGTCGGAACTCGCGGAGGTGGTCCGGCAGTACCAGGCCAGGATGCGCGAAAGCCGCGCCTGACGCGCCGCTCCCAGGAGGCCGCCTGCAGTCCAAAGAGAACAAGGCCCATGTCCCTCCAAGCCAAAATCAAGTTGCTCACTGTTATTCTGATGCTGGCGTCCCCGGCTTGGTGCCAGAAGTCCGCTTCGCCGCGGAAGAAGCCTGTTCCCCCGAGAATGGCTCTTGTCCAGGCCGGCGAGTTCCAGATGGGATCGCCCCAGGGCTTGGGCTCGATGGATGAACATCCCCGCCATAAAGTCCGGCTGGAAGCTTTCTATATGGACCGATACCCCGTGACGTCCGAGGAATACGAAAAATGCGTCAAGGCGGGCGCATGCCCGACGCCGGGGACCGGCCAGCTCTGCAATTACGGCGTTGAAGCCCGGGGCAAAGACCCCATCAATTGCGCAACCTGGGACGAAGCTCAGGCCTATTGCCTCTGGGCCGGCAAGAGGCTGCCCACCGAAGCCGAATGGGAAAAGGCGGCGCGGGGCGGGACTGACACGAAGTGGAGTTTCGGCGACGAGGCCAGACGCCTGGCCGACTACGCATGGTACAGCGCCAACTCGGGCGGCCTGACGCATCGCGTGGGCATGAGAAACCCCAACCAGTTCGGACTCTACGACATGGCCGGCAATGTCTGGCACTGGATGGTGGACTGGTACGACAGCCATTATTACGAGAGCAGTCCGGATCATGACCCGCAAGGTCCGCCGCCCAGCCGGTGCCGAGTTTTGCGGGGCGGCTCATGGAACAACCAGGCGAACAGCAGCCGGGCGGCCAGCCGGTTCTGGGCTGATTCGGAATCCAGGACGGACAACATCGGGTTCCGTTGCGTCGCCTCTGCGTCCGGTCGGTAAATTTCTGGCAAAAATGTAATGCCTTATTGACTGCGGGCACAATGACCGCTACCCTATCGGGGAGGCTCTATGGCTGAGCAAGTCACGCCGGAGCAGGTGGTCGTCTTCGAGGCGGTCAACGACACCCTCAAGGAGTTCTATGTGGGCATCTCCATCCTGCCGCTGACGGCGGATGAGATCGCGAACCAACACAAAGAAAAACCGCCCGCGGCCATCGCCCATTGGAAGAGGGAACACCAGGTCTGGTACCGCTGTGTAGACGCAGGCCTGTCCGCCCCAGACAGCCAGGCTTTTATCTACACCTATACCGATAAAATCTCTCGGCCCGGGTGGAAGGCGCTGGCAGGTTGAAGACGGATTCTCCTCCGCGCCGGAAGTCCTCAGAAAGGGACAGCAATAACTTCCGCCCGGCACTTGGAGCCCGGACCCCTCAGGACGAGGCGGAAAGCAAGACGGGAAGCGGCGAAGCTACTCTACTTCGCAGGTCGTCTCAGTCCTGTTCCACTTGCCGTTCGTGCGGCTTCTGACCGCGATGCGGTGGGTCCCGGGCTCTCCCGGGCTCCAGTCATACCAGCAGAAGCCTCCGTCCGCGCGGCAGCTTTGCCAGCCGCTTCCGTCCACGGAAACATGGCATTCGCCATCGGCGTTCGAGATGCGGATGGAGTAGTGGCCGCGGTGGACCTTCTCTCCGGCCTGCGGATAGTCAATGCACGGCTTGCTGCTTGTCTTCGCTTTCTCCTCCCCGGTCTGGCCGAGGCCGGGAATTATTGAGGATAGCAATCCCTTCCTTCTCACGATGCCTCCATGCGTCTATGACGATACTGGCACTACTATTATGAGATAACTTTTATTTGAGGTCTGTCCAGCGCTTCATGGCATGGGCATGGTGTCATGGCCGCTGCCCCCGATTACGACCTGCTATAATAGGATCATTGGCCGCGGCACATCGCTGCCGCGCAGGAGGTCGTATAGCCGATCGTCTGGAGCCCCTGGTCATCGGGGAGTTGGAGATACCCGTCCCTATCATTCAGGGCGCGATGGGCGTCCAGGTCTCCACGGCCACCCTGGCCGGGGCCGTGGCTGAGTGCGGCGCGGCCGGAACCATCGCGGGGGTCGGCCTGGGCTACGGCACCGCCGAGAACGACGCGGACTACCCCGGCGCCTCGCGGCGCGCGCTCAAGGATGAGATACGCAAGGTCAAGGTCGCGACCAGGGGCGTCGTCGGCGTCAACCTGCTGGGCGCCCTATCCAATTTCGACGACTTGGTCCGCACCGCGACCGCGGCCGGGGCGGACTTCATCGCTTCCGGGGCCGGCCTGCCCCTGTCCCTGCCGGAGCTCGCCGAAGGCTCGCGGGCCTGCCTCATCCCCATCGTCTCCTCGGCCCGCGCCGCGTCCATCATCATCCGGGCGTGGAAGAAGCGTTACGACCGCAGGCCGGACGCGTTCATCGTGGAAGGGCCTCTGGCCGGCGGCCACCTCGGGTTCAAGCCCGAGGAACTGCAGCCGTGCGCGCCGGGGCGCCTGGAAGCCGAGGTGGCCGAGGTCCTGCAGGTCGCTCGGGATTGCGAACGGGAGACCGGGGCCCACCTGCCGGTCATCGCCGCCGGAGGAATATTCGACGGCAAGGACGCCTCGCGGTTCTTCGCCATGGGTGCCCGCGGCGTGCAGATAGCGACCCGGCTCGTGGCGACCCCGGAGTGCTCGGTGGCCCAAGCCTTCAAGGACCTCTACATCTCGGCGCGCGCCGAGGACGTGGTCATCATCGAGAGTCCGGTGGGCATGCCCGGCCGGGCCATCCGCACCCGCTTCATCGACCGCGTGCTGGCGGGGGAGCGCGTCCCCTTCAAGTGCGGCTACCAGTGCCTGCGCACCTGCAACCCCGCCACCGCGCCTTACTGCATCGCCCAAGCCCTGTTCAACGCGGTGGCGGGAGACCTCGACGACGCCGTGGTCTTCGCCGGCCACAACGTCTCGCGCGTGAAGGATATCGTGCCGGTGCGTCAGCTCCTGGAGGGCCTGGTCCGGGAGACCCTCGCCGCCCGGCCCCTGTTCTCCTAGCAGCGAGTCCGCCATAGAGTAGCCGGGGACCGAAAGGGTCAGTTCGAATTGACGGCCCGCCGGGAAGGTGCTACCATGGCGCGATGGCTGAGGTATTGGTCGTCGATGACGACGCGGACGTTCGCAAGATGATGGCAGCCATTCTGGACAAGGCCGGTCATAAGGTCTCCACTTGCGCGTCGGGACAGGAGACGCTCAAGGAACTGGGCATCCAGCCCAACGACGCGTCCGTCGAACTCCCCGACCTCCTGGTCCTGGACATCATGATGCCCAAATCGGACGGCTATACGGTCGGCACCGCCATCCGCAATAACCCCCGCACCCGCGGCATCCCCATCCTTGTGGTTTCGGCCCTGCACGACATGAGCCGCCTTTTTACGGCTACGGTCCAGGTGGACGGCTTCCTCACCAAGCCCTTCGACCCCGCAGACCTGATCGGCAACGTGGCGAAGATTCTCGACAAGCGCAGGGTCCAGGGCTGAGTCCGGGCTGCTGGCCCGTTGTGCAGCCGCTGAACATTTCAGGGATCATATACCATCCCCTCCAGTGGGACGATCTCGAAGCATGCTCCCAACGCGGCGACCCGCGCCTGGGCCTTGCGAAGGTCCCGGTCGAGGCGGGCCAAGGCTTGCGACGTGCCGTCGGGCCTGTGGGCGACCCCATCCGCGATCCATAGGGCTTCCTCCTGCGACATTTCCAGCTCGTCAAAGTCAGTTGCCATTTTAGGCCTCATCAGCCGCCAAGAGCCGATGCAGCTCCAGGGCGGTGTGAAGGATTTCTCGCCTGGCCTGCGGCCCGCCTAGAGTCAGGAACGTCTGAGCCGCGGCGACGATCTGCGCTCCATGCCAGCCGCTGCCGTTCTTCCCGCCTGCTTCTTTCACGCTTTCGTTGTTCATTTGATTTCACGCCTCCGCCCACCCAGGGCGAAGGTCCCGAGGACGCTGGGCCGGGCGAGCATTAAATGGTGCTACCCTGGAAACCCGAAACCATGGGGCTACGGCGGGGGTTGGGCCGCGGTTTCGGGTTGCCGGAAGCGGGGGACCCGTTTATGGCGCAGACCGGCTCGGTGCCCCTCCTGGGATCTGAGGGAAGGCGCGAAAGCAAGAAACGAAAGCACTATGAGGCAGGGCCGGTTAAAAATGGCAGCAGGTCTTGAGCACGGACGCGACCGAGTCCGCCAGACTCATGAAGAGGCCGAGTTCGCTGGCCAGGGCCAAACCCGCCTCCAGGCACGGCGGGCGGGGCCCGATAAGTTCAGGACTCCTGATATGTCCGGATGATTCCGACGAAAGTGCTTGACAAATCCGGGGAA
>JACRDO010000161.1 GCA_016212885.1 Elusimicrobiota bacterium
ATGATTCTATGTTCGAGATAAACCCAGTACAAGACTCTCCAGTCTCCCACGGCATAGCTGCAGAGTCCTCTGAGCGGGTGGGGGAGATTCCTTAATGGCTTTTTTCCCAGCAGCTCAGGATGCTCCAAAAGCCATTCGATTTTGCGCAGGCATCGGACACGCACGTATGGATCCAGCTTCCCGATATCTTCCTCGGCCTCGGGAAGGAAGGATGCGTCGAAGCAGCGAGGCATCAGGAGGCGAACTTTCTCTGGATAGCTTGAAGCGTCTTGCCCCTGCCCTCCAGATCGCTGGCTCTGGCCCGGTACATGCGGGCGAGGAACTCGGGGCGGTAGGGCGAAACGGAGTTCTCAAGCAGGATGACGATTTCCTGAAGCTTCTCGAACACCTCAAAGGGGACTCGGATCATCTGGGCCATGGGCGCCTCCATCCAGAGTATAACACGCCCAGCCCCCTGCGGCAAGGCGCGCGGGGGGGGCGCTTCGCCCTAACTATACGACGGGTAGTCAGGGTGGAGACGGAGCTTCGGCTAAAACGTCTTCAGGAAGCGGCGGATGGCGTCGTGGCTGCCGTAGAGCAGGTACAGGATAGCGTCCCCGGCGCGTTGAAAGAGCACCCGGTCGTGAAGGCCGGCGCGGAACTCATAAAAGTCGTCCCGCAGGTGCTTGAGCCCGAGGCCGGCGGGGAAGCTGCGGATTTCCCACGCGGCTTCGAATTTGCGGACGGCATTGAAAAGTCGGAGGGCCTCCGGGGCGGACAGCCCGCGGAGGGTCTTGCGGAAGGATTCCGTCTTTCCGAAGCGCACGGGTCTTACGGCAGGCGCAGCCAGGCCTTAAGCTCTTTGAGGGATTCCTTCGAGCCGGAGAAGCCGCTCACAGGACCCCGGGCGGCCAGCTTGCGGATCTTCTTCCATTCCTCATCGGTGAACGGGTCGCTGGAGGGCAGGGGCTCAACGCGCGTGACGGCCACGCGGTTGCCTTCCACGATGAAGCCTACGACATCCTCCTTGACCTTAAGCCCCAAAGCCTGCCGGACCGCCTTGGGCAGCGTCACCTGGGCCTTGTTGCCCAGATGGCTTAGGAACATTCCGCGCATGATAGCCTCCTGTCAGGAAGTTCAGAAATCCTACTTATATCCTAACAGGTCCTCCGGTCCGTGTCAAGGGAGGATGAAATCGGGCGCGTTTTGCCTGGCGCTGCTCCTGGGCGCGATCCTGGTCGCGCCGATCTTGGCGCATGCCACAACCTATCCTATCGGGGATGGAAGCGACGGGGCGCTTATACTCTCAACTTCCAGAGTTGAAGATGTATTCTGGGGGCGGTCCAACTTGACCGCTGCAGTCTCGGCCGGACAAACCATCATCAGCGTGGCGGATGGGACGCAGTTTGCCGCAGGAGACATGATCTTCATCATCCAGATGCAGGGCACAGGCGCCGGCAACTATGAATTCAAGCGAGTATCCAGTGTAAGCGGGAACTTCCTGGTGTTGGGCGCCGCCTTGACCAACTCTTATGGCGCAACGGGCGCCCAGGCTGTCCAGGTGGGGGAATATTCGTCTGTTACAATCAATTCCGGAGGTTACTGGTACGCATCGGTCTGGAATGGAACAATGGGTGGAGTGTTGGTCGCGGTTGTTTCAGGCAGTATTACACTCAACACGGGCGGAGCAATCTCTATGTCGGGATACGGATTTCAAGGAGGATGCGGGGGCGGAGTAAATAGTTGCCACACTGGTTTGGCCTCGCAGGGATATGGCATGACGGGCCCTCCGAATATTCCCTCAAATGACAATACACCCAATGGCAATGGCGGAGGCGCAGGTTGGAGCACCGGCGACCTTGGTTCTGCCGGCGGAGGCGGCGGAGGCGGCAATGCATCTATTGGAGGGACCGGCGGTGGCAATGGTGGTACGGGAGGAAGTGCTGCAGCAACCGTGACACTTCAAACCTTGGTGATGGGCGGCGGAGGAGGTGGCGGTGGCTATAACTCTAACTGCGCATCCCCGCCTGCCTGGGGCGGTAATGGCGGCTATGGCGGAGGCATAATATTCCTTGTAGCCGGTGGAAACATTGCTCTTTACGGCGGAAATATGAACGCAATAGGGAGCGGAGGTGGTAACGGCGCTGATGGTTGCAGTAGCAATAAAGGGAATGGTGGCGGTGGTGGTGGTGCGGGTGGTTCTATTCGCTTTATAACCGCAGGAACAATCACTCTTGGTTCTAATATTGTCTCGGCTGTTGGCGGCTCAGGAGGAACGGCCTACCTGGGTATGACTGGCGGGGCCGGCTCTCCCGGCCGGATTGCCACATTGGCTTCAGCAAACGTAACCGGCACCTCGAACCCTCCAATTGATGCTACATCCGCTGACATGATTGAAATCCCTGCGCCTTCTACCCCCACAATTTTTACAGTCGGCACGATGTATGCCGCTTCTCTCACTTGGACTTGGAATGATACCTCAACCAACGAACTAGGGTTCCGGCTCTACGGCAGCGCAAGTCCCACCGGGCCGTTCACTCTTATCGTTGGCACCACCACCATAGTCGCGAACCAGACCTCATATACGGAAACGGGCCTGACGCCCAACACCACATACTACCGCTATGTCGCCGCCATCAATGCAGGCGGGGAGTCGCCTTCAGCCGTAGCCTCGGCCATGACGCTGGCTTCCCAGCCGGTTTCGGTTTCTTCTACGTTTACCAACGTGGGCAACACGGCGCTCACCACGAACTGGACCGCATGTCCGGGCACCAACGCGGGCTATATCGTCCAAATTAGCACGCTTCCGGGAATCACCGGGACCGTCTTTTCATCCTCGACACTGAACACCAGCGCCGCGTTCACCGGACTTTTTCCGGGGGTGATCTATTACGCCAGAGTGGCGTCTCTGAACGCCCTTGGCGCCCAGTCCGACTACACAGCCCTAGACTCGACTATGACCGTGCCGGCGCCGGCTCTGCCCCCCGCCCCTCCCGGAACTTTTTCGACAGGCCAGAACGCCTCCCTCGTCATCGGCCAGAGCGACTTCACCACCCGAACCTCCGGAGTCTCCGCGGCCAAGTTGACCTGGCCCAGGATCGCCTTCGACGCCTCAGGCAACCTCTGGGTCTCGGATGAGGGCAACCAGCGGATCCTGCGGTTTGCGCCGCCCTTCTCCAACGGAATGAGCGCGGATCTGGTCCTCGGCCAGGCGGACTTCATCTCAAACGCGCCGGGTTTGGCGGCCAACAAGCTCAACACCCCGACCAATCTCGCTTTCGACGCCTTTGGAAACCTTTGGGCCGTTGATTATGGCAACCACCGCGTCCTGCGCTTCAGCCCGCCGTTGTCGACAGGGATGAGCGCCAACCTCGTCCTGGGCCAGGGCAGCTTCACGACCAATAACTTCGCAACGACCGGCGCCGGCCTGAAGAATCCATACGGAGCGACGGTGGATGAGAGCGGGAACCTGTGGGTGGCGGACAAGGGGAACAACCGTGTCCTCCGGTTTTCGCCGCCCTTCTCCAACGGCATGGCCGCGGGCTTGGTGCTCGGCCAAGCGGGCTTCACCGCCGGAGTGGCGGCCCTGTCGGCCGCCGGACTGGATAGCCCCCTTGACGTCAAGATAGACGCATCGGGCCGGCTGTGGGTCGCGGACTACGGCAACAACCGGGCGCTCCGCTATACGCCGCCTTTCGCGAGCGGGATGAGCGCGGACTTGGTCGTCGGCCAACCGGACTTCAATTCCAAAACTGCCGCGCTCAGCCAAAGCGGGCTCAACGCGTCTTACGCGGTGTCGCTGGACTCCGCCAGCCGGGCTTGGGTGCTCGACCGGAACAACAACCGCGCTTTGCGGTTTAGCCCGCCTTTCTCCAGCGGCATGAACGCCGACTTGGTGCTCGGCCAGGCAGACTTCATCTCCAGCGCGGCCGCGACAACGCAGAACGGCCTCAGGCTGCCCCTGGGCTTGGCCCTGGACTCCTCGGGAAATCTTTGGGTCGCCGAGGAGGGGAACAGCAGGGCGGTGCGGTTCTCGCAGGCGGCCGGCGCGGCCGCGATTGAGACGGTGGACGCGGGCGAGGCCGCGGTCCCGCCCCTTATCGCCGTGGACGCCCAGAATAATCTGCACGTCGCCTATACCGAGTTGAGCGGCGCGACGCGCAAGGTCAAGCACATCAAACGCACGGGCGGGGCATGGGGCGCGCCGACCATCGTGGACGCCGGCCCCAACATCAGGGTGAGCGACTTGGCGATCGACTCCCTGGGCAATCCCCATGTTTGCTACGGCGACGGAGTTCTCAACACCGTGAAGTACTCCTCTTTCACCGGAACAGCCTGGACCAGCCCGCAGACGGTGGACACCGGCGCGCTGTGCACGATGGTCGTGGACGCTTTCAACAAACCGCGCGTCGCCTACCAGAAGGGAGGAACCTGCTCGGATTACCTCGTCTACTACGCGACCTCCGATGGCAATTCCTGGAGCAGCCAAGCTCTAAGCGCAGCGGGCTTCGAAGGCGGGGCGCCGTCGCTGGCTTTGGATGCGGCGCAGAACCCGCACATCGCCTATCGGGACCGGATTTGCTTCGGCTCGCCCGGCCTGGGCGTCCGGTACGCCAAATTCGACGGCGCCGCGTGGTCGGTGCAGACGCCCGGTTTCCCGCACGGCGACGGCGGTTCAGAGCCCAATCTGGCGCTGGACGGCGCGGGGAGGCCCCGCCTCGCGCACGGGCTTTACGGCAGCAGCGACCACGCGCTCTATTACGCCTCTTTCAACGGCTCGTCATGGTCAAACCAGCTGGTGGACGATCCCGCGGTCTGGCGGAAGCTCGCCCTGGACGGGTCCGGGAACCCGCACATCGCCTACTCGGGGGGGAGCTACAACCTTGCCACGAAGTATGCCTCCTCGAACGGCGTGAGTTGGTCCACGCAGGCCGTGGCTGCCGATGCCTACCCGTCCATCGTAATCGACGCGGCAGGCGACATCCATTTCGCCTACGCGGACGGACAGCTCAAGATCGCCCACCTGACCGGACTCGGGCTTCCCCCGCCCATGGGTGGAAACGCGCGCGGCCGCGCCCAGGCCCCGGGAGGCTTCCAGGCGTCGGCCATCTATCAGACCTCGGTCGCTTGGTCATGGACGGACAACTCCTCCAACGAGCTGGGCTTCGCGATTTATGGCTCCCAGGTCTCCACCGGCCCCTACGTCCTGGTCGCTGGAACGGCGACCATCGGGGCGGGCCAAGGCTCCTTCACTGAGACGGGCCTCTCTCCGGGAACGACCTGCTACCGCTACGTCGTCGCGGTCGCCACAGGCGGGACAGTGGCTTCCAACGCGGACTCGGCCACCCCGAACCTGGCGGCGTCTCCCGCGCCGCCCGCCGCTCCGGCGGGTTTCGCGGGAAGCGTCCTTGGGACAAGTTCGATCTCTTGGAACTGGAGCGATGTAACGGGCGAGACGGGCTACCGCGTCAAAGACTCTTCCGGCAACAGCCTCTCCGGGGACCTCCCGGCGAATACGATCTCCTGGGTCGAAATGGCGCGCACGCCCAACACCTCCTACGCGCGGCGAGTCGTCGCCTTCGGCGCCGGAGGCGCCTCGCCCCCGTCCTCCGATCAGACGGTCGTGACTTTCGCCGCCAAGCCGGGAGGACTGCAAGCGACGGCGGTCGCGAGCCATACTATCACCCTGTCCTGGAGCGCGAACAACAATCCTTCCGGCACGCCCTACGAGCTCTCCTTTTCCGACGATGGTTTCCTGACCCGCTTCTCTACGCCCATCGCTTTCAGCGCCGGCTACGCCGCGACGACGGCAAGCGTCTTTGGCCTGTCGGCGAGCACGAACTATTCCTTCCGGGTGCGGGCGCGGAACGACGCCGGCGTTTCCACGGATTTCAGTCCCATCCTCTCGACGACCACTCTAGCCCCGCCTGCCGATATAACTCCGCCCCTGGGAAGTCCCAGCACCCCCACGGATGACGGGGCCTACGGGAACAGCCTCGTCTTTCGGTGGACATTGGGCTCGGCCGCGGACCCGGAAAGCGGCATGGCGGGCTATCATCTTCAGGTCGGTTTCAGCCCGGGCGCGAGCGAGGACTTCGACGGGGACGTTGGGAACGTCCTTGTCTGGACCAGATCGACCCCGGTCAACGGCCAGACCTACTACGCCAGGGTCTGCGCCAAAAACGGGGTGGGGCTCTGCGGCGCCTACTCCGCATCGAGCGACGGAATCACCATCGATCTGCTCCGCCCCATCGCGCCTTCGTTCGCCTCGCCCTCCCATCCCGAGTCGGACGTCCCCAGACCCGTGGCCGCGGCCCTCATGCAGTTGACGGGGCCCGGCGACATGTCGCAAATCACGGGTTACTACTACGCGGTGGACGGCTTGGCCGACACCGTGCCCAACAACCTGACCGGGACGTTCTCCGCCGGCCTGAGCATCACGACGAATTTGCTGGCGGACGGGACATGGTATTTTCACGTGGTGGCCAAGGATGGAGCCGGCAACATCGGGACCCAGGCCGCCCACTACAAGTTCATCGTGATGACCGCGGTCAGCAAGGATCAACCAAACGATCTATTGGCCGCGGACGGCACCCGGGTTGAGATTCCAGCCGGGGCCCTGCTCGCGAATACCGCGATCGTCATCTCGACGCCGCCGGCTCCGCCGGCCGTAATCAGCGACCCCTCGCTTAAGTCCACGCCGGTCGTGCGGGACATCAAGCTCGCGGACGGCACCAGGCAGCTCCTCAAAGAGGTCGTAGTGACCCTTCCCTACGCGGCATCGGACGTAGCCGGCTTAGACGAGCGGTCCCTGCGCCTTTTCTTCCACAACGAGGCCTCCCAAACCTGGGAGCTGATCTCGAATTCGGTCGTGGACACCTCCGCCAAGCGCGTTACAGGCCGCGTGACCCACTTCACCCTTTTCAGGATACTCGGCTTCCAGGCGAGCGGCGGGCTCTCGCTCTCCAACTACCCCAATCCATTCTCCCCGCTGCGGGGCCAGACGACCAGGATCAGGTACACGTTGGGACAAGATGGGCCGGTACGCATACGCATCTACGATTCCTTCGGCAGTCCGGTTTGGGACGGCAGCTTCGCCGCCGGGGATGCGGGCGGCAAGGCAGGGCCCAACGAGGTCGCCTGGGATGGAAGAACGGGTTCGGGCCGCATGACTGAGGCCGGGACGTACATCTGCGTGGTGGATGCGGGAGGCCAGAGGGGGAAGACGCGGATCGTGGCCAAATAGAATGAGCGCCAAAATATTCCGCGCAAACGAAAGGGAGTCAACTTTCGCCGACTCCCTCACTGGAGACCCGGGATTTCAACTCCCGCGCCAGTCCGCTAGACATAGTGTAGCAGATTCCCCTGTTTTGTCAATACTTTTCTGCCCCCGCCGGGATTCGAACCCGGATCTCCAGTTTAGCGGACCAGCGCTCTATCCCTTGAGCCACGGGGGCATTAAGGGGATTTTAGCACATGCCCTCCTCGCGGCGCTGGCGCTTTTCATCGCAGCATCTGCGCGGGCCGAGAAATTCGACGGAGGCGTGCCGGGAAGCTTCCTGGAGTTCGGCTCCGGGGCCAGGGCTTTGGGCATGGGCCGGGCCTATGCCGCGGTGGCGGAGGGGCCGGGCTCCATGCTCTGGAACCCGGCCGGGCTGGGCGCTCCGGCGCGCAGCGAGCTGTCCTTGAGCCGAGTCACGCTCTTTGAAGGGGCAAGCCTCAGCGAGTTCTCCGCGGCGCACTCTTTCGCCAGGCCCTTCGGACTCGGAATATCCATGTTGCGTTTCGACGCTTCGGGAGCGGAGAGGCGCGATGCATTCAATAATCCCGCCGGAGACATCACGGACACCCGCACGGCCTACCTGTTGGGGCTGGGGTGGCATCCCGGTGAACGTCCCCGGAGGGGGCTGACCCTGGGGACCACGCAGAAAATCCTGCAGAGGACGGTGGACGACCAGTCGGCCGGCGCATGGGACATGGACATTGGCGGGCTCTATGATTTCGGAGCCCAGGACAAAGCCGGCGTGAGAGCGGGCTTGCAGGTCCAGAACATCATGGCCGCGGGCCTGGCAAGGGACGGCGGGAGGGACAAGCTGCCCCGGACTGTCCGGCTTGGGGCCGCGGCCCCACTGGGTCCTTTGCTCGTCTCCGCGGATATAATCAAGCGCGGAGAGCTTGGAGTCGAGTTCCGCACCGGGTTGGAGTACGCCTTCTTGGACGCCGCGGCGCTGCGAGGCGGATGGGACGGCGCGTCCCCCACACTTGGAGCGAGCCTGAGCTGGAAGAAATCGGGCTATTCCCCGGCTTTGGACTATGCCATCCTCCGGCATGATATCCTGGGCATATCCCACCGCGTGAGCCTGCGGCTTGCTTTCGGTCCCGGCTTGCAGGAGAAAATCATCGCGCGTTCCGGCTGGCGCAATCCGCCTTTGGCGAAGCCCCCCGAGCCGCTTCCCGTCCAGCCGCCCGCGCCGTTTAAGATCGTCATCATGGAGCCCGGCCAGGGTCAGGAAACCTCCGAGGCCCAGGTTCGAGCGGCGGGCTGCGTGGAGGGGGAAGCCGAGATCGAGTCGCTCAAAATCAACGGGAAGGAGATAGGGCGCAAACGCGGTCTCGCCGTGGTCCCGAATTGCGCGGGCGGTTTCCAGTTCCAGGAAGACGTTCCTCTCGTCTTGGGCCAGAACATCATCATGGCCGAGGCGACCGGCCGCGCCGGCCGCGCGGGGCACGCCCAGGTCATGGTGGTCCGCAAACCAGCGGCCCCGCAGCGGGAACTTCCCGACTTGTGGATCGTCGCCATCGGCATCAACGACTATCAGGATGACAAGCTCGATCGTCTGCGTTTCGCGGGAGACGACGCCAAGGCCGTCTCGGATTTCTTCGCGGCCCAGGCCGGCCGGGGCCTCTTTCGCGAAATCCACGCCAAGGTCCTGCTCGACGCTCAAGCGGACCTGGTTTCCATGAAGGGCGCTTTCGGGTCCTTCTTCAACGACGCCAAGCCGGACGACTTCGCCGTCATCTTCTTCGCGGGACACGGCGTCATGAAGAGAGGTTTCGGCTACATCATGGCTCATAACTCGCTCTACGACGACCCCTATCCCACCGCCTACCGCATGAGCGAGTTCCAGGAGGCGCTGACGGATCTCATCCCCACGCGGAACACGCTTGCGTTGTTGGACGCCTGCCATTCCGGAGTGGCCGGCACGCCCCGCAGGCTCATGGCGCAAGCCGGGGAGGAAGGTTCTCAGACCCGGCTTCGCGGCGATGACGACACCGAGCGGTTGAACGAGGCGTTTTCCACCCTGGCGCGCAAAACATCGGGACGCGCGGTCCTTACGGCCAGCCGCAACCGCGAGTTCTCCGCGGAGGACCCGGCCAAGCGCCACGGCATCTTCACCTACCATCTCCTGGAGGCCCTGAATGGGGCCGCGGATGGAGTCCAGAACGGAGAAAAGGACGGAAAGGTGACTATCGGCGAGATGTACGACTATCTTTTCGACAAGGTCAAGTCTGACACCAAGGGAGACCAGCATCCCCACATCTCGGGCGACTACGATAACAACTGGCCCCTGGCGGTGGTCCCGAGGTAATCCCCGGGAAGGCCGGTCGCCATGGAGAGAGTCTTCGAGAACCGGCCGCTGGGCATCCTCGCCCTGGCGTTTCTCTGTTCCGCGGCGGCCTGGGGAGCGGCC
This sequence comes from Elusimicrobiota bacterium, assembly GCA_016212885.1. Classification (GTDB taxonomy): domain Bacteria; phylum Elusimicrobiota; class Elusimicrobia; order UBA1565; family UBA1565; genus UBA9639. The sequence goes on from JACRDO010000161.1 coordinate 9,672, forward strand.
AAAACGCCCCCTCTGCGCTCTTTGGAAGCCAAGAGCCTCGACGTTTTCCTGCGCCGGCGGGGCCCGCGGCCTCCGTCGGGAAACATCGCCATCATCGCCATAGATGAAAAGACCCTGGAAACCCTGCGGGAACCCTTCGCCTTCTATCTGCGCCGCGTAGCCGACGCGGCGGAGCGGGCCTATAAGGCCGGAGCCGTCGCCGTAGGCATCGACTTGGTCCAGCCTCGGGAGTACGCCGGCCCGGAGTTCCGGGAAGGCGCCCGAAAAATCGAGCGGCTTATCCGCCTGCGCAAGAACACAATCTTCGCCTATCGCATCTATCCCAAGCTCGAGGTCTCAAGCTTCCTGCGCTCCCTGGAGAACGCGGGGGTGGCCCACCTCACCCGCGATCCGGACGGCTTCATACGAAGGCAGCGCTTGGCCTTCGAGCAGGCCCCGGGAGTGGTCCGTCCTTCTTTCGCCCTGCAGGTATATCGCCGGGCGCGGGGGGATTGCCGGGCCGCTACTTCGGCGGACGCCGGCGCTGAACCATTGATCGACTACGCGGGACCACGCGGGACCTTCCCTGCCTATTCCCTTGTGGACGTGCTGCGGGGACGGGTCCCCGCCCGGGCCTTCCAAGAACGGGTCGTGCTCATCGGCGATACGAGCAACGAGGGGCAGGATATCCACCTGACGCCCCTTTCACGCATCATGCCCGGCGTCGAGGTGCATGCCAACGCGCTGAACACCCTCTTGTCGGGATTTCCCTTGCGCGAAGCTCCCGCATGGTGGGGCGCGGTCTTTACCTCGGCCTTGGCTCTTTTAATGGCCGGGTCCAGCCTGGGCCTGGGCATGGGAGGGTCCGCGGGCCTTCTGGGCTTGGCGACGGCGCTCTACGTGTTTGTGAGCTACGGAGTCTTTCTGCGATACGGCGTCAAGCTGGACCTTGCCGGACCCCTGCTTGCGATGCCCGCGGCTTTTTTCTCCATCCACGGGCGGCGCTATGCCTTGGAGCGCCGGCAAAGAGCCCTCCTGCACAGGCTTTTTTCCGAGCAGGTTTCGCCTCGGATCGTCGAGACCATGCTGGGCGCCCCTCCGCAGGCGGTACTTCGGGGGGAGAGCCTCGAGCTCAGCATCCTATTTTCGGACATCGAGAACTTCACCACGTTGAGCGAGCTCCTGCCGCCCGGGACCCTGGTGGCGATATTGAACGAATACTTCAGCGAGATGGTCGAGATCATATTCAAAGAGGACGGCACCGTCGGCAAGTTCATCGGCGACGGTCTCATGGCTTACTGGGGGGCGCCCTTGCCGCAAACAGACCACGCCGACCGCGCGGCCCGCGCCGCGCTGGCCATGACGCGGCGCTCCGAAGTTTTTTCCCGGAAGTGGAAAAACCGCCTCCCCCTGCCTTTCCACATCCGGGTCGGCATCCACACCGGGGCCGCGGTGGTCGGAAACATAGGCTCGGTCCGGCACAGGGAATTCACGGCCCTGGGCGACAACGTCAATATCGCTTCCCGGCTGGAAGGGCTCAACAAGAGCTTCGGCTCCGCCATCCTCATCAGCTCCGGCACCCGTGAAAAATTGGACGGCCGATTCGCCTGCCGTTCCCTCGGCCGCTGCGAGCTCAAAGGGAAAAACCGACTCGTGGAGGTCTATGCGCTCGATGGTTTCCAAAACTGAGCCGGCGCGCCAGGGCGCGCCGTCCTCGAAGGGCGGTTGTGCTCCTTTCCCGGAGGGGGCGGCGCGCAAGGCGCTTCTCATCATCGGGCTTTGCCTGTTCGCGGATGCAGCCCACGCGGGTTGGGGCGTAGCGGATGTTATCGAGGTTCGGGGGAAAGCCCGGGTCCATCGCGCAGACGGGGCCGAGCAGACGGCCTCCCCCCTTCAAATTCTAGGCCCGGGCGATGAGCTGCGCACCGGAGCCGGCGGCAGGCTGGCTTTCTATCATTGGTCCAGGCGGGAAAAGGTATGGATAGAGCCGGAAACCAGCCTCCAGGTCAAGGCGGACACGTATCATGTGATCCGAGGTTCGGCCAGCGCCATGGCCGCTGGTTCCGCGCCCGCCGAGCCCGATCCCATCGGCGGCCGCGCCATCCGCGGCCGTCGTCTCTGGATGGAGGGCAAGCTCGATGAGGCGGCCAGGCAATATGAGCTCGCTTCACAAAGAGGGGACAAGACGGCCAAGGAGCAGTTGGCTGTCTTGGAAAAGGAGCGCAAACTGCAGGAGAAAGCCTTCAAGGACGCGGTTTCCAGCCTGGCGAAGCAGCGGCCACCCGCCCGCAACGAACGCTGGAAGGTGGCCGTCGGGCGCATCACCCATGCGGAGGATCCCTCCGGAGGGCCGTTCAGCGGCTATCTGGCTTCCCAACTCAGCCTGGCCGTGACCCGGTCCGAGGCCTTCGCCGAGATTTCGCGCCGGGAGCTCCAGGACGTCCTGGAGGAAACCAGGCTCTGCATGACCGGCCTCGTCAAGGATTGCTCGGGCCCGGCCGAAGGCAAGGCGTGGGCGGTCGACGCCATCCTGACCGGGACCTATACCGAGAACCCGGATGGGCTCCTCCTTCAGGTGAGCCTGGTGTCGGCATCTTCCGCCGAGAAGCTGGCCGCGGCTTCCGTCTTGTTGGCCCGGGACAGCCTGCCGCTGCTTCTGCCCCTGCATCCCGAGAATAAGGAAGTTTTCGGGAGCGCCTGGAAGGCCTGGGAAGCGCCCGCGGCCTCCGGCGGCGATTTCCAAGCCGAAGTCTGGGTGGACCGGGGCTGCGGGGGGCTCTACCGCGAAGGCGACGAACTGACCGTGATCTTTCGCTCAAGCCGGGATGCCTATGTCCGGCTCTACCACACCAACGCCGAGGGCCGCGCGCGCCTCATCTTCCCGAACGCCTACGCCTCCGACGCCGTGGTGCGCGCCGGGCAGCTCCTTCGCGTCCCCGCCAGGGGGATGCCCTTCTCTTTCCGGGCGGCTGAGCAGTTCGGCGCGGAGATGATCAAGGCGGTGGCAAGCCGCGCGCCCCTGCCGGCGTCGGCCGTAAGGGCCGGCCAAGGCGGTCCTTTTGTGGACTTGGGCCCGGCCTCGCCTGAGTTGGTGCGAGGCTTGCGCAAGCAATTCGCGCCGTTGGGGGAGGAGTTGGCCGAAAGCTCCTGCGCCTTTTCCGTGTCGCCGAAGTGAAAAGCGCGGTTCCCATGGCCGGGGTCAACGGCCCTTGCCCCGGAAACCGGGCTGGACAACCATTGGTTGATAGATTCTGCTATTGTCCCCGAGTCTCAGCGATGGCCGAGAATCTGGAAGGACTTCAGGAAGCGGCGGAACTCGCTCCGGTAGTCCTGGAACTCGTCCTCGTCAACGGTCAGCTTGACGATGAAGTAGTCCTCCCCGGCCGGGACGAATGCGTAGAAATGGTGCAGCATGGCGCTCTCGGCCGGCAGGGCGTCCGGGGGGATCAGCCGCCGCTCCCGCGCCTCGAACATCCGCGATGGCCGGTCGCAGACGCGCCAGGCCTGCTGCGAGGTGACCTCGCGCTTGGCCGCGGACGAAGAGGAGCGCGCGCGCTTGAGGGCCTCGGAGAACGGCAGGAATCCCAGCGCCTCCTTCACGAGGAGATGCACATGAAATGCGGGGCGGATCAGGCCGCGGCGCGGGCCGAAGAAATGCGTCGACATGCCGTGCGGCGAGGACTCCTCCAGCGCGGACCACCCGTTCGGGACGTCGCAGACGAAGCCGCCGCTCGGAGGCATGTAGGAGACATAGGGTTTCGGCGGGCCCCCTCCGGGAAAGGAGAAAGGCCGCCCTCCGGGGACGGCGGCTCCTTGGCCGCCGCCCCCTTGGGCGAGGGCCGCTTGCGGGAGGGCGGCGCAGAGGACAAGAGCGGCGATGAAGCCGGAGCGGCTCATCGCTCCTCCCTCGCCAAGCGGTCGATCTCCAGCCATGCCTGCCGGACCTGCGGCGATTCAACCTGGATCTCCGTGACGCCGGCTCCTTCAGGGGCGTTCTTCGGGATGCTCTTGCGGGCTTTCTCAGCCTCCGGGGCCGACAGGACCCCGGCGGATTCCAAGAGGGCGATCTCCCGGGCCTTGTTCTGCGCGAGGCCCCAGGTCTGGAACATGAAGTCGATGAAATCCTCGGGCCGCTCCAGCCATTCCCGGTAGGCGGCGGAAAGGTTCCTGTCCAGGGCGGGCTCCTTCTCCGTTTCCTTGGCGAGCGCGCGGTAGAACCTGAAGCGGGCCGTTTCAGACCGCAGGCGGGCGTGGAGGTCCGGCTTCCAGCCGCGCAGGAGCGCGTCGGCGTCGAGGAGAGCGGCCAGGAGCTCGCCGGCGAGCTGTTCCTGCGACAGGCGCAGCCGCCTGGATCCGTCGCGGTAAATCCGCGTCCGGCCCTCGTCCTCGTCGGCCTCCGACTCGGAGGCGTTCTCTCTGACGAAGGCGGCTTGGGTCCGCTGGGCAAGGCCGCGCTCGCGGTAGAACTGGGGGGAATCCGGCAGCAGGATCGTCCGGGTGGAGAAGAGTTTGCGCCGGCGGAGGAGCACAGGGCCGTCGTTGAGCGCGATCTCCAGCTTGCCCGGCGCCGGGGCTCTCACGCCGCGGGCCGAGGCGCCCGCCTGAATCGAATCGAGGACGATATGGGGCATCAAACCTTGAACCAGCCCCAGCGCGATTCTCCGTTCCGGATCCCGTCCATACGCTGCCAGGAGTTGAAGGAGCGGCTTGACGTCGCGGCCGTAGGGCGCGGTCTCGATGTACGCCAGAAAGGCTTCCGAGCTGAAGGAGACGGGTTCCCGGTAAGTAAACTGGGGCGCAGCCGCAAACGCAGGAGCCGGAGCTGCAGGAGCCGCCGCGGGCTGGACCGGCGCGGGAACCGGATCCGGAAGGACCGCGGCTGGTTGGACCGGGGCCGGAGCCGGCTCGACTGGAACACTTGTCGGCGCAATCGCTGGGGCAGGGATCGAAGCCGGGGGGGCTGCGGCCGGCTGAACCGGGCTTGGGACCGGAGCTGGGGGAACTGCGGCAGGCTCAATGACGCCGGGGGCCGGAGTTGGCAGCACCGCCGCCGGCTGGGCCGGAACCGGAGTCGGCTCAGCCGGAGCGCTTTTGGCCTGCTGCGCCACACCGAGCGGAAGCAAGGGGGCCATGGCCGCGAACGGCGAAATAGAGGGCGCGGAGACTGTGGAAACCGCGGTTGGCTGCGCGGCAACGGCAGAAGGTACGGCGGCTTGGGCCGCAGGCCCGATCGACATCTCGCCGCTCATCTGCTCGAGTTCGTGCAGATAGAAGTAGGGCTTCATCTGCTCGCGCGTGCTGCGCGGGAAAAGGGCCCAGTGTTCCCTGGCGATGCGGCGGACAGCCTCGCGTTCGTTGCTCGGGAGCTCCCTGTTGAAATTCCTGTTGAAGATCATTTCCAGCTCGAGGAGGGCTTTGAGCCGCCGCCGGCTGCGCAGATTTTCCAGGATGTACGAGAGATCCACGCGCCCGACAGGCTCCGTGGAGCTGGAGGAGTAGATCCGGGAGTCCTCGATGCGATAACCGCTCTGGGTGAGAAGCAGAAAATCCATGTGGTCCAAGGGCGTGGCGGACACGTCGAAAGGCGTATCGGCTTCGTCGAGCGGGACCACGGCCCGAGTGCCGGAGGAGACCTGCGCGAGGGCTTCTCCCGCAAGAACCGCGGCCCCCGGGCACAGCCAAAGGAGAGCCGCCAGGAGAAGCATGGGAAGATTATAGCCGAATAAATGGACATTTTTATTTCGTTGCGGGCCCCAAGCGCCATGTCGCATAATACAAGCCGCGCGAGATGTAGAATATGTCTACAAGCCCTCGATTCGCTTCGCTCATCTCGGGCAGCCTGACCTGGCCGGATTTCCTCCTGGTCGCAGCGTGCTTCGCCGCGCTCTTCGCCTTCGGCCTCTGGTCCGGCCGCAAGGAGGAGACGACCTCCGACTTCTTCCTGGGCGGCCGGCGCATCCCCGCTTGGGCCGCCATGCTCTCCTTCGTCGCCACCGAGATCAGCGCCATGACGATCATCGGCGTTCCGGCGACCGCGTTCCGGGAGAACTGGCAGTACCTTCAGTTCTTCGCCGGGTCCGCGGCCTCCCGGGTCGTGATCGCCTTCCTGTTCATCCCGGCCTTCTACCGCTACGACTGCACCACCATCTATGAATTCCTGCACCATCGCTTCGGGCGGCAGACGCAGGCCATGGCCTCGCTCTTCTTCTTCGTAACCCGGCTCCTCGCCTCGGGCGTGCGGCTGATGGCGGCCTGCGCAGCTGTCTCGGTGATCCTCCACTGGCCCCTCATCCCGGTCATCCTCATCTTCATGGGGGTGAGCACGGCGTACATCAGCTACGGCGGGATCAAGGCCGTGGTCTGGACGAACGTGTTTCAGGCCGCGGTGTTCCTCATCTCGGGCATAGCGACCGTGCTGTTCCTGCTCTACTCCATTGACGGCGGGTTTTCCGGGGTCCTGGCCGCGGCCGGCTCCGCCGGGCGGCTGAGCCTGGTCAACCTCGGGCCGTCCTGGGGGGAGCCGGAATTCCTCAGGAAGTTCTTCTCGGACCCGAACATCCTCTGGATCGCGCTCCTCAACGGGTTCTTCGGCTCCATGGCGGCCTTCGGCACGGACCAGGAGCTCATGCAGAGGCTCCTCACCGTCGAGACCCGGCGCGAGAGCCAGAAGACGATGCTGCTCACGATCGCGGGCTCCTTCATCGTGCTCGCCCTCTACATGGCGGTCGGCACCTGCCTCTTCGCCTACTACGCACAGCATCCGGCCCTGCCCATGCCGGCGAGGCCGGACGACATCTACCCGCATTTCGCGACGCAGGCCATGCCCGCGCTCCTGCGCGGAGGGGTGCTGGCGGCCGTCATCATGGCCTCCATCGATTCCCCGCTCGCCTCCTTGAGCGCCTCCTTCGTGACGGACCTCTACCGGCCGCTCATCCGGCTCAACGCGGACGAGAAGCATTACCTCCTCGTTTCGCGTATCTGCGTGGTCTTCTTCGGGCTGCTGCTTGCGGCCGTCGCCTACGGCTTCAGCTACTTCGACAAGATGCTCTGGCTCGCCTTCAAGATCGGGGGCGTGACCTACGGCTCCCTCCTGGGCGTGTTCCTGCTGGGCCTGCTGAGCAAGCGCCGCGCCAACAAGGCCAACGTGGCCGCGATGGCCGTCATGGGGCTGGCGAACCTCGCCCTGCTCCTGCTCAGCGAGCTGAAGATCCTCCCGCTCGGCTGGAGCTGGCTCATCCTCACCGGCACTTTTGGAACCATCGCCTTGTCCTGGCTGCTCGCGCCGGTCCTGGATAAAAATAGTATAATTTAGATGGAAATCAGAAGATGGGCGCCACTCATGTAACCGTCGCCGTCAGCAGCCCTGGCGATCCCGAGAAACGCTGGGAGGGACTCTTTTTGGTGGATACCGGGGCCATTGATTCGATGGTGCCCGGCAACCGTTTGCGGGAGATAGGAATCAAGCCCGAAGGCAAGAGGACCTATGAGCTCGCGGACGGAACGGAAGTCGCGATGGACGTGGCCGTCGCGCGATTGGAATTCATGGGCGAGTTTGTGGGGAGCACGGTCATTTTTGGGCGGGACGACATAGAGCCCATCCTTGGGGTCACGGCTCTGGAATCGGTCGGAATCGAAGTGGATCCCCAGAATCAGCGTCTCAAACGCCTTCCTGCGACCCGCCTGAAATAAGCATCCCATGCAGCTTAGTTGAAATCACCCCGGATTTCTGTTAATCTGGTCTGAGTGACGAAAGAAGGGATAAAGACGGCCGTGATGGCCGCGGTGGGCAGATACCTGCCTCTGGAGTCGTTGGCCGTTTTCCTGTTCGGTTCCATGGCCGAAGGCAGGGGCAAGAGATACTCCGACTATGACGTGGGGCTATGGGGCCGTAGGCCGATATCCTACGGCACGCTTGCCAAGATGGAGGAGGAGCTTGAGGGCCTGCCGGTGGACGTGGAGCTCGTGGACTTCACCGCGGTCTCGCAGGATTTCCGGAGGGTGGCTTTACAGAAGGTGGATCTATGGAACGTTCCGAAGAACGGATTGCCCTGGCGATCAAGGGCCTGAGGAAGGCTCTTAAGACCCTGGAGGACGTGATCCGCAACCCGTCCCGGGACCCGGTGAGGGATCGGGACGCGTCGATTCAGAGGTTCGAATACACCTTCGAGCTCGCCTGGAAGGTCATGAAGTTGCTCGCCGAAAGGGAAGGGCTCGACTGCCCCAGCCCCCGGAGCGCCGTCAAGTCGGCTTACAAGCTCGGCTATACGGACGCGCCCGAGAAATGGCTTGAGATGCTCAAAGCCAGGAACCAGACTTCCCACACTTATCACGAGGGAACCGCCAAGAAAGTCTATAAGTCCGTGCTCCGGTTCCCTGCTCTTGCGCAGGCCTTCCTGGAAAAAGCCCGGGCCCTCATGCGGGCCTGAGCGCCTCTAATCCTTCGCGCGTTTTGCGTTCAGCGCTTCGACATCGCGCAAATCTTTGTCGCGGCCGGCATGGCGCTTGTTTTCGAGCAGGGACTCCTTCGATGGGAATTTAACGGGAACCCCGCCGAGGCTTCCTTGGACCGCATCTCGCCAAAGTTCGGCCTGGCCAACCCCGGCGAAAGTGGCGGTGACGTCTATGCGCACCGGCGCAACGCCGAATTGGATGAAGTCCCCGGAGAGATAATCCTCTTTCGTGTAGCCGATATCGCCGGCGCCGAAGGCCGTGACCGCCTTGACCACGCGCTCCGCGTTCTCGGCGGTCGGCTTGATGAGAATGTCCATGTCGCCCGTGTCGCGCGGCCGGCCGTGGAAGCCGACGGCGTGGCCTCCTATGACCAGATATTCCACCTGGTGGTCGTTGAAAGCCTTGAGGAAATCCAGGAAGTCGTCGTGGACGTTCTGTTCAGGCGTCATGCCGGCGCACCCTGCGGCCGAGCGTCTTGTCGAGCCGCGGCAGGTCCTGGCCGTGCTGGAGGAAGTATAGGCGGCGCGTCAAGTAGCCGACAGCCTCGACGCGCTCCTCCGGAGGACGCGAGAGCCAGTAGGCGAGGTCGTCCGCGTCCTGTTCGGTCTGCGGCCTTCCGACAGGGACGCGCCGGCCGACGCCCCGCTGCATCCGAAAAATCACCTGGCCTTTTGGCGAACCGAGCGCACGGCCCTCGTGATGTCGGACTCAACCTCTCTGCATCGGGTCATGGGAACGATTATAGGTTAACAGAAGCCCGCCCCCGAATCAAGGGCCATTGACCAAAATTTGACAGCAGGCCGGCCGCTCAAAATCAAGGCCGGCGGGACCGGGCCGGACGATTCAGAGACTATGATAGACCGTTTCGGCCGCGAAGAACTGGATTCTCCTGCCTGCCTTGGGACGGCCGGATCGGCGGGCGGCTTCAGGCACGATGCTTATCTCGGCGCCGTTCTTGATTTTCTTGAGCATTTCAGGATGCTTGATGAGGAAGCGCACGAAATCGAAGGCTTCCGAGATGTCCCTTCTCATCCTTTCCCTGTCTTCGGCTCTCATCGGGATGCCCTCATCCTCAGGTATTTTCCCGCGTACCAGTCCGCGCGGTCTCTCAAATCTTGTTCCCCGTATTCCAATACCTGCTCGAAGGTCTCCAGCTTCAGCGCGCTCTTTTCCACCTCATTGCCGTCGGGGTCCAACACATCGCGATGCGCAAAACCGTGCGAATTATCGCACCGGGCCACCGGCTGCCACGCGCCGTTCAAATACAATTCCAACTGAATGAGGGATTCAGTGATCCTTCCCTTGCGCGTTGCGATTTGGAACCGCAGGCGCTCGTCAGCCGTGTTGGATATGACTTTGAAGAAGGATTTCTTCCCCACCTGGAGCACACCCGGAAGTTCGGGGGCGATCTCGCGGCGATTTGCGCCGACCTCAGCGCCATTGAAAAAGCTTCCGGATACGAGGTCGTACGCCTCGCCCCGAAGAGACTTTAGGACCCCTCCCGATGCGATGGAGGCGTAGGCGTTCGTGAGCAGGCTCTAATCCTGCAGATATTGCTTGACTGTCCGGAACAGGTGAGCCACTACGCCGGCGAGCCTACGCGCCTAGAGCGCCGACAGGGATTACCGCGACACCATCAGGGCGCACATAGCCGTAGCCCGAGCCGACGATCACCGCGAGCGCGCTCGGCTTGCCGCGCTTGGCGACATCCACGCGCTGCGAAAACTTGAGCAGATTCGCCGCTCCCTCATCGGCCATCCCGGAGCCCAGCTTTATCTCGAAGGCGGCCCAGCGGCCGTCGGCCGTTTCCACAATGGCGTCCACCTCCAGGCCGGTATTGTCCCGATATTGGAGCACTTGTGCATCGGCGGCCCGGGCATAGACCCGCAGGTCGCGAATAACGAGCGCCTCGTAAAGGAAGCCCAGGAGATTGAGGTCCTGCAAGAGGCGCTCAGGGGTCGCGCGGAGAGCGGCCACAGCCAAGGACGGGTCAACAAAGAGGCGCTTTGGAGCGCTTCTCACTCTGGATTTTGAACGTAGATGGGGAGCCCAAGGAAGAAGGTCCTCGATGATCATCAGCCGGCCGAGCGTAGCGAGATATTCTTGCGCCGTCTCCTCCTTGATGGGCCCTTCACCCCCACCCGTATCGGCTGCAAGCGTTGTCACCGACGCGTAGGTCGCTTGGTTTCGGGCCAGCGAACGCAGCAAGCGGCCCACCCTTTCGGGGTCATGGCGCCGTTCGCCGACGCGCCCCGCGACGCGGCAAATCTCTTCGAGATAGTCCCGGACGGCCTGTAGAGACTCATCCAAACTCCGATCAAGCAGTCCGGGCCATCCTCCAGTCGCGATGCGCTCCGAAAGTCCCGCAATCGCAAGGCCGGGGTCCGGACTATCTTCAGGATATATGATACCCGACCGTGGGGATATTTGCAATATCCACGTGGGGATAAATGCAACGATTGCGCGGGGTAAAAAACAACCTCCAGTGGGTTCGCAGCTGCTCGGAGGCAGGATAACCCCTTGTAGTATTGTTTAATACCAGGCTTCTGCTCAGCGAGCTGAAAATCCTCCCGCTCGGCTGGAGCTGGCTCATCCTCACCGGCACCTTCGGGACCATCGCCTTGTCCTGGCTGCTCGCGCCGGTCCTCGATGGAAAAAAATAAGCCTCCAATCCGGCTTCGCGATGTCCTTGAGAACGCGGCACATCAAGCCGCGCTGCGTTTTTCAGTCTAGCTCGTCCGGCAGAACTTTCATGCCGGAACGGATTTTTCAGTGGTCAGGTAAGCGGCGTCGATTCCAGGCAGGCCCGGATATCCCCAGCGGCCAGCTTTGGAAATTGGCTTAGCACCGTCTCCCACGAATCGCCGGCAGCCAGGTGAGTCAGGATGATATGGGCCGGTATGCGGGTCCCTTTCACGCAGGGATCGCCTCCGCAGACGTTGGGATCGGAAACGATGCGAGGATTTGCGGTCATAGGTTCAGCCTCAACTCAATTATAGCGGCGGGGCTCGGTCTTCGCAAGGTCCGATTCGGGCCTTATACTGTCCCGTATCGAAATCTTAACACCTGACGCGCCCAGCCTAAAAGTCGCAGTTTTATTGTGATTATCGACTAAATTTGGCTTGCAGGCGCTTCCGCCGGATAGTTATGCGACACCCTCATATGCGACAAAAGTATACGAGGCTGTCGCATTACCCGGTCTTGGGCCCGGCCGCGTAATACCGCCCCCGCCGGTTTCCCTTGGCCACAAGCCAGCCCGATTCCACCAGGCTCTTGACTCGCCGGAGGGCGGATTGCCTGTCGAGACCCCAGATGAGGCGGAGATCACTGTTGGTGAGGCGCCCTTTCCCCGCCAGCACTTCGGCTAGGCGTTGAAAATCCTCGGGAAGTGTTCCCAACTCTTCCTGGGCCAGCCGATACACCCGTCCGCCCTTCTTCTCAAGACGGATCAAGCCTTTGCGTATCAATTCCTTGATGTCTTGGGATGCGGTATAGATGTCGAGCGCCGCGAGCTTTTGGTATTGGGCGCTCGTGAAACGGTCCTCCTGCTGTCGAGCCATGGCAAGAAGGCGCATTTGGTTCCGGCTCAGCTTCTTGTCTTTAAATCCGGCCAGCCAAGCGCGAGTCCCTTCATCCCATGCCATGGAATTGCGCAGGGAGACCGTTATGAAGCCGTGCGGCTTCTCCGAAAACTCCGGCTTGTGCAGGCCGTTGCCTTCCATGACCTCGAACATCCTGGGCACGCCCTCGCCCACCTCCCGCATCAGCCCGACTATGACCATGACGCGGACGATGAGGGGGTTGCGCGAGGCGTGGCCGCCGGCTCCCTTGCGCAGGATGTCCAGGGTGATCGGCGGGACAAGGCTTCCAGGGGAGACCACTTCCAGGCGGTCGTCGTAGTGGTGGACCTCCACCGGGGTGCCGCGCAAGCCGTAGTCCCGGTGAGCGATGGCGTTGACGATCTGTACACAATTGATAGCTTGGGTCATTCGTATTTGTGGGATTCTGGACGACCGGGATGGAATGCTTGATGGTCACCACCTCGGGGCCAACCACGACCTCCTTGACGATGAGGCGCACGATCTTCTGCCG
>JACRDO010000020.1 GCA_016212885.1 Elusimicrobiota bacterium
AAATACAACAAGGCCCCGGAGAATGCTGGAGCTTCCGGCCCTGCGAAGAAGCGGCACAGCGGTCACGAAAAATAGTATACGGGTCATTCGCCCTGCATGCCCAGGGCCAAAGGACCTATCATCGGATTTGGGCCCAAAGGCCCATACCCGGTCTTCAGCGTGCCCTTGCGGTCTCTTTCAAGAACCGTTCCTTGATCGGGAGCAGGAAGATGCCGGCCATCACGGCGCACTGGAGCAGCCCAGCCATTGAAGCCGATCCCAAAAGCGCCGCGGCTCGCCGCAACTTGTAAAGGGCCCTCAATACCCGGCCGCGCTAGCGCGCTTCCGCGGCGAAGGACTGCTCGTCTAAGGCCCGCATCTTGAGAGCGCTCTCCAGCAGGCGGACTTCCTGCGCGAGGCCTTCCCCGTCTTCCTCGAGCCGCTCGATCAGCTGTGCGACTTGGTTCGGGGCCTTCTTCTTCTGCCCAGCCGCGCGCACGCCCGCGCGCTTGAGGGCCTCGGCCGCTCCCCGGCTCTCGGAGATGCACCCTTGGAGCGCCTCGATCAGCTCGCTCTCCGCCTTGCCCAGCTCGGCCGGCCGCTTGAACCGGGCCGCGGCCTTCTCGAGCAGGCCCTCGGAGAGGGTCAGGTCGCGAGAGCGGTCCTTCGAGCGGTAGCTGGCCCTCCGCGAGGACAGGGCCTCCTCGTCGCCCTGGCCCGCGGACAGGGCGGCCGAAGAGGCCTTGAGGCGGAAAGCCTTCGACTTCGCGTCGAACATCTGCGAGGACAGCAGGAGCGCGTCCACATCTTCTTCGAGGCCTTCCTGACGCTTGGCGCCTGAGCGAACCTCTTTGAGCGCCACGCGGATGTTGCGCCCGGAGGCGTACAGGAAGGCCTCGGCGTACTCCAGGCTCGTCTGGGCGTCGCGGCCCGAGCGCTGCAGGGCCGAATCCAACGTACTGGCCTCGGCCTCCTTCATGGCCGAAAGCATCTCCGAATCCGCGAGCTCGTCGGAGTCCTCGTCCTTGGCCCAGGAGGGCCCGGCGGCCAGCGCGGCCAGCAGGGCGATCTCAAAACAGCGTCGGATTCTTGGCATAGGTGTCGTTCAACCGATAGTAGATTTCGAGCCTTTCGAGCTCAACCGGCAGGGCTTCGCAGTCGCTGCGCAGGCCGTCCAGGTCGGCCTGAGCTTTGGGCTTGGCGCGGGGCGAAAGGGCCTTGGCCGCGGCGCAGAGGCCCGCGGCCGCGGCCTTCCCGATGCGCAGGGCCTGCGCCTGGGAGGCCAGCATCTCGGGCCTGCCCAGCCCCGGCCGCTTCTCGAGCTCTTCAGCCAAAGCCCTGGCCCGCTGGAGGGCCTTGCGGCCCTGCGAGGGGTCGTAGCCGCCTCTCAGCGAAAGAATCTCATCAATCTGCCCGGGGACCGACGGAGGGATCGCCGAGGCCTTGCGGCGCACCTCGGGGGAGTCCCTCAGCCTGCGCTCATCGGATGCGGAAGGCCCGTTGGCGAGCGAAGCGGCCTCGGCGAGCGGCCGGAACTCCAGGATCGCACCGGACACCTTCTCATAGGCTTCCCGGGCGCGGCGCCGCGCAACCTCGAGGTCCAAGGACTTGAACGTCCACTCCAGGCGCTTGAGGCGCGCCTGGCCCGCGGCCAGAAGGAGGTTCGAGGCGAGAAGCGACGTGCGCGAATCGGAGTAAGCGAGCCAGAAAAGGGGCTTGAGGCCGATCTCCTTTCCCGCGCCTCGGCATGGGACGGCCCAGAGAGCCGCAGCGAGGACTGCGACCGCTCCAAACATTCTCATTTCTTGAACTGGGAGTTCAGCTGCTTGAGGCGCTCGCCGACGGAGGGCACTCCGAGCATCTCCTTCTCGAAATCCAGGAAGATCGTGTCCGAGATGGGGAGCTTGAGCTGGTAGCGCCTCTCCAGCGCGCCGTATTCGAACTGGGTCCCGTAGACCTGCGGCTGGCCGACCGCCATGAGGTAGCGGTCTAAGGTCGCGGCCAGGAGCCAGCGGGCGGTCTTATGGCCCATGACCGCCGAGACGGTGGAGAGCCGGTGTGCGGTCAGGAAATCGGCGGGGTCATGCCCGTGCTGAAGGATGACCGCGGCGCGGTAGAGGTCCTTCATCGTGCGGATCTCGCCGAGGTCCATCATCACGTAGACGCGCTTGCGGCGCCCGGCGTCGCGCTCTTTGAGCTTGGCGACATCTTCGGCCGTCTCGTAGACCCTTTCCCGATCGTGCTGGTCTTCCAGGAACATCTCCTCGAGCTTCAGATTGTCGGTTTCCGGGGGCATGTATCTGGGCCGATTATACCAAACGCAGGACCGCTCAGGGGGTTTTTCGCTCCTTGTAGCCGGCCGGCAGGGAGAGGTCCTTCTCAGGCACGGCCCTGGACGCCTCCAGGCCGTGCAGTTGGGCGTAGATCTGATAGTACGGCGGCCCCTTCGGGACCCCTTTTCCCGCGGGAGCCGCTGCCCGCTCTTCCTCCGCGAGCTGGCCCAGCAGGAGGATCAGCTCCCGATGCAGATCGTCGCGAGCCGCGGGGTAGGCTGTGGGCGGGGCCCCTTCGACCCTCGGAGCCTCCCGACTCAGGATGGACCCCATCGGGAAGGCCCCGAACTCCGAGCGCGTCTTCTCATACATCCGGTTGATGTCGCGCTCCGAGCGGTGCCAGTCGATCACGCGGAACGAAGGCTTCTGCCGGGGCGGCGACTTCGGGGATTCCGCCATAGGATGAGCAGCCTCCGTCGAGACCTCCCCCAGCCACCACGCCACCGAGGAGGCGGCCGGGTAGCCGTCGAGCTCGCGCAGGCGGCCGCGAGCCTTCTCCACCACGGCCTGCACCTGCGCGGGAGGCACCCGCAGATGCGCCGCGGCCTCGCGGACCTGGTAGCGCTCGTAATCGATCGGAGAAAGGGCGCCCCCGGTCGCCCCCCGGTACGCGTTCTCGAAAGCGGCCAGATCCAGGAAGGGCTGGGCGAGCCGGCTGGAGACCGGGACGACCCAGACGTCCTGGCGCATCCGGGCGGGAAGCTTTCGTCCGCCGGCTTGCTCCACGGTCATCTCGGCGTACAGGCGGTAGTGCACGCACTCCGCGCCCAAGAGCCTGCGCCTCCCCGAGGTCCTGCGCGCCTCGAGGCCCTGCAGCTCGATCTTGCCGTCCGGGGCGCCGCGCCGGAGCTTCGCCTCGAGGCCGGCGGCGTAATCAACGGCCCCCAAAGGAACGCGTGCGAAGGACTTCGTCTCAGGCCAGAGGAGCAGGCGCTCGCGCTTAGAGAGGTCGATGAGCTGGATGATCCGCTGGGGCTCCTCGGCCTCTCCCCCGGGGCCCAGCTTGCGGGCGTAGCCCGACACGATCCTCATCTTCCCGCCCGAGAGCTCCACCCAGCTCTTGCCGAACAGGCCGTCTTGGCCCCCGCTCGTCTGCGCTTCGATGACCTGGACGAAGGACAGCCCGGCCCGGGCCTCGGCCGCCGCCGCGATCAAGAACCACAGCGACAGCAGGATCCACATTTAGGGAATCATTTCAGCCGATGACTTCACCACCGAGAGGAACGGCTCCGGATAGACGCCGATCAGGATGACCGCGACCGCGGCGAGCGCCAGGCCCGAGTAGAGGTAGAGGCCCATCTGAGCGGGAGCGGTGGCGCGCGGGGGCAGGAAGAACATGTGGTAGGTCACGCGCATGTAGTAATAGACGGACACCACGCTGTTGAGCACCGCTACGACCGCGAGCCCGTAGAAGCCGGACTGCACGGCCGCGCCGAAGAGGTAGAACTTGCCGACGAAGCCCGCCAGCGGCGGGATGCCGGCCAGCGAGAGCAGGAAGAAGGCCATCACCACGGCCAGGCCCAAAGACCGCTGGGCAAGCCCGTCGTAGGCCTCCAGTTCGTAGCCTTCCTCGTTGCCGATCGCGATGGCGACGGCGAAGGCCCCGGCGTTCATGAAGAGGTAGGCCAGGGCGTAGAGGAGGACCCCCTCCCGTCCGAAGGCGTCGGCCGTCACGAAGCCGATGAGCATGTAGCCGGCCTGCGCGATGGAGGAGTAGGCCAGCAGGCGCTTGATGTTGTTCTGCCGGATGGCCGTCAGGTTCCCGACCGTCATCGTCAGCATCGCCAAAAACGAGAACAGCGCCGTCATCTCCAGGGCCGGGTGCGGGATGAGCTTGGTGAAGACGCGCAGCATCATCGCCAGGCCCGCGGCCTTCGGCGCGATCGATAAGAACGTCGTAATCGGCGTGGGCGCGGCCTCGTAGGCGTCCGGGACCCAGAGATGGAACGGCGCCATGGATATCTTGAAGCCGAAGCCGGCCAGCATCATCAGGGTTGAGAGCAGGAAGAGCGCGGAGGAGGCGTAGCCGAACTGGGGAACGGGCTTGAGCAGGTGCGTGGTGCCTGTGGCGCCGTAGAAGAGCGAGATCCCGAACACCATCAGGGCCGAAGAGAAGGCGCCGATGAGGTAGTACTTGAGGGCGCCCTCGGCCGACTTGATGTCCCCGCGCTCGAAGCCGACCAGGATGAAGGAGGAGATGGAGATGAGCTCCAAAGAGAGGAAGACCATCAGCAGGTCCACGGCGGAGACAAGGAGCATCATCCCGGCCGAGGCGAGCAGGATGAGCCCGGCGAAGCTGCCCAGGTGCGCGTCGTCATCCCTGCGCGCGTCAACGGCGAGCATCAGCACCAGGATCGTCGCGGCCAGCACGATGACCTTGAAGAACAGGCTCATGGGGTCCACGACCCAGAGGGACCCCGCCCCCTGGTAGACGGCGGGGTTGGAGGCCGCGAGGCCGAGGGTCCCGAGCGCGGCGGCTGACGCCAGGAGGGCCAGGTGGAGGAGGATGCGGGAGTGGCGCCTGGGGATGAACAGCTCCGCGAGCATCAGCAGCAGAGCCATGGCGCTTAAGACAATCTCCGGGATGAGAAGGCGCAGGTTCTCCATCAGCGGACCGATTGGAACAGGCTGGGGAAGAGCTTCGTCATCGCGGTCAAGGTCGGGTTCATGATGTCCAGGATCAGCCTCGGCCAGAGCCCCAGGAATATCGTCAGGACCGTGAGCGGCAGGACGCTGACGAGCTCCCGCGCGTTCATGTCGCCAAGCCCCGCCCACTTCTCGTTGAGGGGCCCCATGAACACCTTCTGGAGCATCCTCAGGAAGAAGGCCGCGGTGATGAGGATCCCGGATACCGACAGCGCGGTATAGAGCTTCCACGCCGGGAACGCTCCGAGGAAGCAGAGGAACTCGGAGACGAAGCCCGCCAGCCCCGGCAGGCCGAGGGAGGCGAAGCAGGTGAGCGACATGATGCCCGCGTACACCGGCACCTTGGCGCCGAGCCCGCCGAAGGCGGAGATGTCGCGCGTGTGGGCGCGGTCGTAGATCACGCCCACGAGGATGAACAGGGCCCCGGTGATCAGGCCGTGCGTGATCATCTGCATCGCGGCCCCGTTGAAGCCGGTGGGCGATATGGCCGCCATGCCGAGCAGGGCGTAGCCCATGTGGTTGATCGAGGAGTAGGCCACCATCTTCTTCATGTCGGTCTGGGCCATGGCGCAGAGCGCGCCGTAGACGATGTTGATGAACGCGATGATGACCAAAAACGGCAGGAACCACTCGAATCCGGCCGGCAGGATGACGTAGCAGACCCGCAGGAGGCCGTAGACCCCCATCTTCAGGAGGACTCCCGCCAGGAGGACGCTGACCCCCGTGGGCGCCTCCACATGGGCGAGCGGCAGCCAGGTGTGGAACGGGAAAGCCGGGACCTTCACCGCGAAGCCGAGGTAGAAGGCCAGGAACACGATGATCTGGAACTCGCGGCCGAACACGGCGTGGGAGCGGGCGAGCTCGACCATGTCGAAAGTGTGCGGGTTCGAGGCGAAGTAGAGCGCGAGCATGCCCAGGAGCATGAACACGCTCCCGAACAGGGTGAAGAGGAAGAACTTGATGGCGGCGTACTCCTTCTTGGGCCCGCCCCAGATCCCGATGAGGAAATACATCGGGACCAGGGTGATCTCCCAGAAAACGTAGAAGAGGAACATGTCCAGGGCGCAGAAGACGCCGGTCATGCCGACCTCGAGCAGGAGGAACCAGAAATAGTATTCCTTGACCCGCTCTTCGATGTTCATCGAGTAGATCGCCGCGGCCATCGAAAGCAGGGTCGTCAGCAGGACTATGGGCAGGGAGAGGCCGTCGACGCCCATGAAGTAGTGGATCCCGAAGGAAGGGATCCAGGAGAGCTTCTCGACCATCTGCAGGGTCAGCGGGGCCGGCGAGGCCAGGCCCGGGTCGAAGAGGGTCAGGGCGTACACCGAGGCCAGGAAAGCGGCGACCGTGGACCCGACGCCGACCCAGCGGATGGCGTCCTTCCTCTCCTTGGGGATGAACAGGATGAGGATGCCGCCGAGGAGCGGCAGGAAGGTCGTAAGGCTCAGGATCGGCATAGCTGGGTCACCTCGTCATGATGAACGTCGCAAAAAGGCTCACGGCCAGCGCCACGAAGAGCAGGTACTCCTGGACCTTTCCCGCCATGAGGCGGCTCAGTCCCAAGCCTCCGTCGCGCGTGAGCGCGCCCACCCCGTCGACCGCGCCGTCCACGAAGAAGTCGTCGAAGAAGCGCTGAACCTCGGCGAGCGCGCGAGTCGCCAAGGCCCATCCGTCCACGAAGATCGCGTCGATGATGTTGGAGTCGAACCAATAGAGGGCGGCTGCGAGCGAATCGGAGGCGCGCACGAGCGCGAGGAAGAAGCGGTCGAAGCCGTAGCGGTCCTCCAGGATGTCGAAGACGCCTGCCAAGCTGCGCTTGAGGGAGGAAGCCAGGCTCAAGTCGCCCGTGCCGTAGAGGCGCCATGCCGCGGCGAGGCCGAGAGCGAAGGCCCCCACGGCCCCCCAGGCGAGCCAATTCGGGGCGTGGGCTACGGCTTCGGCGCCTTCCGCGGCCGCGGCGGGTCCAAAGCAGACCGCACCTGCGAAAATGCCGTTGTGCTCCAGAGCCAGCCCTGCGAAGATCGAGAGCGCCGCGAGGATCCACAGAGGCACGGTCATGACCGGAGGGGACTCGCCGGCGTGCTCCCAGCGCGGGTGGTCGCGCGAAATGCCCAAGAAGGTCAGGAAGACGAGGCGGAACATGTAGAACGCCGTCAGGGCCGCTGTCGCAAGCGCCGCGCACCACATGGCCGGGCTGAAGCGGTAGACGTCGTGGAGGATGGCTTCCTTGGAGAACCAGCCCGAAAGAAAGGGGAAGCCGGCAATGGCAAAAGCGCCGATCAGCATCGTGATGAAGGTCTCCGGCATCTTCTTGGAAAGGCCCCCCATCTGGCGCATGTCGTTGGTATGGACCGCGTGGATCACGGACCCGGCGCAGAGGAAGAGCAGGGCCTTGAAGCAGCCGTGGGTCGTCAGGTGGAAGAGCCCCGAGGTATAGCCGCCGACGCCCAAGCCCAGCATCATGAAGCCGAGCTGGCTGACGGTCGAGAAAGCCAGGACGCGCTTGATGTCGTAGGCCGCGACGGCCATGGTCGCGGCGAGGGCGGCCGTGATGAGGCCGACCCAGGCCACGGCCTCCAGGGCCATCGGTGCCGCCTGGTAGATGAAGTAGGTGCGCGCCACGAGGTAGACGCCGGCGGCCACCATGGTCGCGGCGTGGATGAGCGCGGAGACCGGGGTAGGGCCCTCCATGGCGTCCGGCAGCCATACAAAGAGCGGGACCTGGGCCGATTTCCCGGCCGCGCCGCAGAGCAGAAGCACCCCGACCGCGGTGGGGACCCATGCGGGCATGTGCCCGGGCCCCATCTGGAAATGCAGGGGCAGCATTTTCAGGTCGAAGGTCTGGGCGTAGGCGAAGAGGAGCAGGAGCCCAACGAAGAAGCCCAGGTCCCCCAGCTTCGTCGTGATAAAGGCCTTCTTGCCCGCGTAGGCCGGCGCGTCACCCTCGAACCAGAAGCCGATCAGCAGGTAGGAGGAGACCCCCACGAGCTCCCAGCAGGCGAAGAGGGCCATGAGGTTGGACGAGATCACGAGCCCCAGCATGCTGGCCGAGAAGAAGGACAGGTAGGCGAAGTAGCGCTTGAACCGCGGGTCTGCGTGCATGTAGCCCAGCGAGTAGACCTGGACCAGGAAGCTCACCAGCGTCACGACGACCAGCATGAAGGCCGCTGTCCCGTCGATGAGCACCCCGAGCGTCATCTCGAAGCCCCCGAACTCAAACCACGGGAGGGTGCGGTAGAAGGGAACCTCGGCCCTGCCGGAGAGGACCCCGGCCAGGATTAGGAGCGAATGGAGCAGGCACCAACCCATGACCGCGACGCCCAAGAGCGGCAGGCGGCTCTTTTCGGTGTTATCCCGGCTGCCCAGGAGGATGACGACCGAGGCGATCAGCGGGAGGAGGGCGATCCAGTGGACGTGCTTGATCATGCGCGTCAGCCTTTGAGCAGGCTGATATCCTCCGCGTAGACGGTGTTCTGCGAACGGTAGATCGCCAGCACCAGCGCGAGCCCCACCACGATCTCAGCCGCGGCCACGGCGATGACGAAGAGGGCCACGGCGCTGCCGACGATCCCCTCCGGGTGCAGGAAGCGGTTGAAGGCCGCGAGGTTGATGTTCGCCGCGTTGAACATCAGCTCGATGCCCATGAGGATGCCGATGATGTTGCGCCGGGTCAGCGCGCCGAAGAGGCCGATGAGGAACAGGGCCGCGCTCAAGGCCAGGTAATGGGCGAGGGTCACGGCTTCCTCTCCCGCGCCTTCGAGAAGACGACCGCGCCCACGAGGGCCGCGATCAGGATCAGCGAGACCGCCTCGAAAGGGACCGCGTACTCGCCCAGGAGCAGCTTCCCAAGCGCGGCCGTCGTGGGCTGGGGAGATGCGGTCAAAACCGCGGTCCCGGCCTCGAAGATGTAGCGCCGCATGCCCAGGAAGGTCACGGCGCAGATGAGCAGGGCCGCCAGCCACTGGTCGTTGACCTGCCGGAGCTTCAGCTCGGAAGACCTGCCCGAGAGCATGACCACGAAGAGGAGGAGGACAGCGATGCCGCCGACGTAGATGAGCAGCTGGCTCGAGAAGAGGAAATCCGCTCCGAGCGAGGCGAAGACGCCCGCCACGCCGGCCAGGCAGAGGCCGAGCAGCAGGGCCGAGTGAAGGGTGTTTTTAAGGAGCACGACCCCGAGGGCCGAGATGAGGACCACCGCGGAGAGGGAGTAGAAGACGAGCGCGCTCACGCCTCCCCCCCTTGGACGCGAAGATGCCCTTCGGGGTCCACGAACTCCTTTCGCTGCGGGTCGAAAACCCTTCCCATCGCCGGG
This sequence comes from Elusimicrobiota bacterium, assembly GCA_016212885.1. Classification (GTDB taxonomy): domain Bacteria; phylum Elusimicrobiota; class Elusimicrobia; order UBA1565; family UBA1565; genus UBA9639. The sequence continues at coordinate 9,271 of JACRDO010000020.1, forward strand.
AAGCCTTTTTTCCAGAAGCGCGTCATCTGGCCGCGGTCGTCGAAGACGAGCTCGTAGTCCAGGGAGTGACGGACCGACTTGGGCTTCGTGGGGCAGGCCTCCTCGCAGAGCCGGCAGAAGTTGCACTTGCCGAAGTCCACCGAGTACCAGTCGAGCTTCGGGACGCGCTTTCCCGCCTCGTTTTTGAGGCTCTCCAGCGCGATGCACTCCGAGGGGCAGGCCTTGGCGCAGAGCCCGCAGGCGATGCAGGTCTCCGCATCGAAGGCCAGGGCGCCGCGGAAGGCCTCGAAGGGGAGGAGCTTCTCATCAGGGTACTGCACCGTGACGGCCGGCTTGAGCATCGTGACCAGGGTCACGCGCATCCCCTTGAGTATGTCCGCTGTCGCGATCCAGATGGAATGGAAGTAGCCGGTCATCAGAACAGGAGGCAGAGCCCCGCAAAGGCGATGTTCGCGAAGCTCCAGGGGAGGAGGAACTTCCAGTTGAAGTCCATCAGCCTATCGACCCTCAGGCGCGGGAATGTCCACCTGAACCAGAGGAAGCAGAAGATGAGCAGGGTGGATTTCCCGAAGAACCAGGCCCAGCTCGGGATGAACTTCAGGAACGGCAGAGGCGCGCTGCCCCCGCCGAGGAAGAAGGTGGCGAGCAGGAAGCAGGAGAGCAGCATATAGCCGTACTCCGCCATGAAGAAGAGCGAGAACTTGATCCCGGAATACTCGGTGTGGAAGCCTGAGACGAGCTCGGACTCGGCCTCCGGGATGTCGAAGGGGGTGCGGTTCGTCTCCGCGACCGAGGCGATGAGGAAGAGGACGAAGGCGAGCTGGCCCACGACCGGATAGAAGATGAACCACTTTGGAAGGAAGCCGAACCAATAGTCCTGCTGGGCCGCGACGATCCGGGTGAGATTGAGGGAGCCCGCGAACATGATGACCGGCACGACGGAGAAGGTCCTCGGCAGCTCGTAGCTCACGAGCTGGGCCGCGGAGCGCAGCCCCCCGAGCAGGGAGTACTTGTTCCCGGAGCCCCAGCCGGCCATCATGATCCCCATGACCGAGACCCCCGCCATCGCGAACACGTAGAGGGTCCCGATGTCGATGTCAGCCGCGCAGAGCGCCTGGCCGAAGGAGACCGGGGCGAAGCAGACCAGGGCCGGCACCAGCGCCACAGCCGGCGCCAGGCGATGGACCCACGAGTCCGCCTGGGCCGGAGTGATGTTCTCCTTAAGAAGCAGCTTGATCCCGTCCGCAACGGTCTGCAGCCAGCCGTGGAAGCCCCCGGTCCTCATGGGTCCGAAGCGCGACTGCATGTGCGCGGAGATCTTGCGCTCCCACCAGACGATGACCACCGGGGCCGCCACGAAGACGGCTACGACGGCTGCGACCTTCACCAGGATCCAGGCCGCGTCCACGGCCTCATCCGGCAGGCCGAGGGCCGCGGAGGCAAAGGCCAGCTCCGCGTCGGCGAATTTGAGCCAGGGCCCAAGCTCCCCGACGCCGACCGCCGCGGCGAGGGCTCCCAAAGAGAGGCCCGCGAGCATCCGGGCCCCGCGGCGGTAGCGTGGCAGCTTCCAGGGATCGTCCCAGAGCTCGGTGGGCCAGGCGCGGCCTTTCAGGATCACCGGTCCACCTCGCCCAGCACGATGTCCAAGGAGCCCAGGATCGCGATGGCGTCCGCGATCCTCTGGCCCACGAAAAGCTCCTGGAGGATGGCGAGGTTGACGAAGCTCGGGGCCCTCACGTGCAGGCGGTAGGGGGACGCGGTGCCGTCCGAGACCACGTAGACGCCGAGGTCCCCGCGGGATCCCTCCACGTGCGCGTAAGCCTCGCCCGGGGCCGGCTTGAGGACCTTCGGGACCTTGGCGAGCACCTCCCCCTCCGGAAGCCCGTCGAGCGCGGCGGAGATGATCTTGACCGCTTCGCGCATCTCCCGGACCCGGCAGTGGTAGCGGTCGAAGCAGTCGCCGGCATGGCCGAGGACGATCTTGAACGGATATTTCTCGTAGCCGCAGTGCGGCTCGCATTTGCGGACATCGTAGGCCACTCCGGAAGCCCGCAGATTCGGGCCCGAGAGTCCCCAGGACACCGCCTTCTTCGCCGGGATGACGCCCACGCCCTTGGTGCGGTCCAGGAAGATCGGGTTGTAGGACAGGAGCTCGTCGTAATCGTCCAGGCGCGGTTTGAAGTAGGCCAGGAACTCCCGCGCCTTGGCGGCCCAGTCCGCCGAGGCGTCCCGCATCACGCCGCCGATGCGGATGTAGTTGTAGGTCAGGCGGGCCCCGGAGGACATCTCGAAGAGGTCTAAGACCATCTCGCGCTCGCGGAAGGCGTGCAGGAACGGGGTGAAGGCGCCGATGTCGATGCCGTAGGTGCCCAGGAGGATGAGGTGGCTCGCGATCCGGTTGAGCTCGCAGTGGATGACCCGCAAGGCGTCGGCCCGGGGCGGGGCCTGCGCCCCGATGAGCCTCTCCACCGCCAGGCAGTAGGCGAGGTTGTTGGTCATCGCGGAGCAGTAGTCCAACCGGTCGCTGAGGACCACTTCCTGCGCGTAGGTGCGTATCTCGGCGAGCTTCTCCACGCCGCGGTGCAGAAACCCGATGTCCGGCTCGGCCTTGACGATGACCTCGCCTTCGATGGTCAGCCCGACCCGAAGCACGCCGTGCGTGCTCGGATGCTGGGGGCCGAGGTTGACGAAAAGCTGGTCCGTCTTGAGCGAGGAGCGCGTTGGTGGAGCGGCCGTCTTCATGCGTCCAAATCTCCCAAACGTCGTAGATTTGGACGTATCGAACCCACGTCGTCTGGAGGGTTCGATACGTCGAACCGGTCCTTGACGTGCACGTAGTCCTTGCGCAGGGGATGGCCCTCGAGGAAATCCGGGGTCAGGATCTTCTTGAGGTTGGGGTGGCCCTCGAAGGATATCCCGAGGAGGTCGAAGGCCTCCCGTTCCTGCCAGTCGGCTGAGTTGAATAGGCCGGTGAGGCTCGGCAGCTTGGCCCCTTCCCGCGGCACGTCGATCTTGAGGAAGATCTTCAGCCCCTCGGAGAGGCTGCTCAAGGCGTAGACTACGGTCATCGCGTCCCGGGCCAAGCCCGGAGCCGGCTTGGCGGACTCCCTCGGAGGGGCGCCGGAAGGCCGGAAGATGTTCGGGTTCGGCTCCTGGAGATATCCCCGCATGTCCACGGGCCCCTTCCAGTCCACGGCCGTGACCATATCGAGGTAGGCGAAGCCGAACTCCTCTTTGAGCAGCTGGACCGCGGGAACCAGATCAGAGGGTTCTTTCAACTGGACTGTGGGATAGTCCCTCACTGCCGCCGCGGCTTTGTCGGCCTTCGGGAACTGCGAGAACAGGCGCGCCAGAACCTCTTCGACGCTCATGGTTGCTCTCCAACGGACCCGGATGCAACCATTTCCTGCGCATTATGCTCGGTCATCGCGCCCCCAGGTCCCGGCTGCCTTTCTCCTGCTTAAGCGAGGCGCCGCGCGTGGTCTTCAGGTTCATCCGCTGGATTTTCTCCTGCAGCTTCATCACCGCGAAATAGAGCGATTCCGGCCTAGGCGGGCAGCCCGCCACGTACACGTCGACCGGGATGATCTTGTCCACGCCCTTGAGCACGGAATAGGAATCGTGGAAGGGCCCCCCGCAGTTGGCGCAGGAGCCCATGGAGATGACGAAGCGGGGCTCCGGCATCTGGCGGTAGATCTGGATGATGGGGTCCGCCATCTTCTTGACGACCGTGCCCGCGACGATCATGAGGTCCGCCTGCCGCGGGCTGGGCCTGGGGATGATGCCGAAGCGGTCGAAGTCGAAGCGCGAGGCGTAGGCCGCCATCATCTCGATGGCGCAGCAGGCCAGCCCGAAGGTCACCGGCCAGACCGAGGACTTCCGGCTCCAGTTGATGATCGCGTCCGCGGTGCTCAGGACCACGCCCCCGCCGGGCAGGACCTCGCAGGCGTCGGCGAACTTGTCCAGGACGATGCCCATCAGCTCTCCCCGAACTCCCAGGCCAGGGCGCCCTTGCGCCAGGCGTAGACGAGGCCGAAGAAGAGGACCCCCAGGAACACGAACATCTCGAGCAAAGCGACCGGCCCCCCCTCCCGGCCCCCCACCACGACGGCCCACGGGTAGACGAAGAGGATCTCCACGTCGAAGATGACGAAGAGGAGGGCGAAGAGGTAGAAGCGGACGTTCGTCTTGACCTCGGTCGTCCCCACCGCCTCCATGCCGCACTCGTAGGTCGTGTTCTTGAGCGGGTCCGGCACAGAGGGACGGAGCAGCTGGGCCGCGACCATCATCACGACGGCGAAGAGGACGTCCACCAGGACGAAGGCGAAGATCGTGGCGTAGTCGCTCATCATGGCGTCTTCTCTCTCAAGAGGCGTGGAACATTCGCGCCCGGCCTCAGCCCGGGCATGGCATCGCGCATGGACGAGTCTTGAAATCGGCGCCGCAGCAGCGGCGCTTTGGATCGATGGTTAGACCAGGTCTTCCGCCCCGAGGGTCTTCTTCTTGCTCTCCGCCTTGACCTTGTCAACGGAGGCTTGAACGATCTGGCTGACTTTCGCGGAAAGGGCTTCGATGTAGTCCACGCCGGTGCGAAGCTCCTTCTCCTTGACCATCTTCTTGATCTTGCTGACGACGACCAGTGTTTCGGCCATTCTTACTTGGCTCCTTGTTCGTTCCTTAGGATTAACGAAAGCCTGGCGCGGGCTGGGATCGAACCAGCGACCTAGCGCTTATGAAACGCCCGCTCTAACCGCTGAGCTACCGCGCCCCCGTCATTTTTAAGCCATGCCATTCTAGCAAGTTTTTTATTTGCGTCAAATGACGGACATCTCGATTAAACGGGGGAGGCGGGAAATTGTGGGTTTAAATGCGTTTAAAATCAGGCTGCGTATCGATGGATGAGCTCCGCAACGAAGGTCTGATAGGGGATTCCCATGCGCTCCGCCTTTCTCTTGATGCTCTCCAAGTCTTGGCTGTTCACTCGGATGCTCAAGACGGCATCTTTCTTTCGCCTCGCGAGGGCTTCAGCTATTTGGTCGAATTCCTTTTTCGGCGCCGGCCCCGCTACGATGGGTAATACTGATATCCACTTGACTTACTTTATGTTGGATGTTATACTATGTTTAACAAGGTAGGAGGCATACCATACTTATGGAAACCGGCATAGTCACGACCAAAGGCCAAGTCGTCATCCCCTCCAGGATACGCCACAGGTATCGGATCAAGAAGGGGACCCGGGTATGCTTCATCGAGCGGGGAGAGGAGATAGTCCTCAAGCCGGTGACGGATGACTATATCGATCATCTGCGCGGTTCGCTCGGCAGCAGCGGACAGGCCCTGAAAGCCCTGCTAGCCGAGAAAGAACGGGAGCGTAAGCTGTGAGCGCCCGGCATGTTCTTGATTCCTACAGCGTCCTGGCATTTCTGGAGAACGAACCCGGAGCGGAGAAAGTCGCCGAGCTGATAAAGCATGCAAGAGATAAGGAAAGGCCCCTGCTGCTGAGCGCCGTCAATTGGGGCGAAGTGTACTACATCGCTTGCCGGACAGCCGGGAAAGGGGCCGCCGAAGAGACGATGCGGACATTGGACACCCTGCCTATTGAGGTGGCGCCCGCGGACCGGGAGATCACGCGCATCGCCGCTGAGTTCAAGGCGGACAAGAAGATGTCCTATGCCGACTGCTTCGCCGCGGCTCTCGCCAAGCGCGAGAAGGCCGAGCTGGTGACGGGGGACAAGGAGTTCAAGGAAGTAGATGGAGAAATCAAGATACAATGGCTATGAAGATCAAGAAAGCTGCTGCTACTTCACAAATTTCTTCTCCCAAGGATCCAAATAATAAACTCGACAAAGCCTTTAAGAGTCTAGAGGCATTCCCACCTGGACAGAGGACGCGAGTGAGTCCAGAAAAATCTTGCGCGAGAAGTCAGTCAGAGGTGCGTCAAAGGACCTGAGCAGTTACGAAAGCTGTTTTATTTCCGGCAACCAGGGTGAAATTGACCGGGGCTTCGGTGAGGATATTGTTGGCGTAAAGGACGTAGTCAAGGCTGAGGTAGGCGGGACTGTAAATTTTTTCCGACAGGAAATTGCATGACTATTTCCCGGGGTACATATGAGTTGCTTTGCAAGTTAACCGGTCTATCTCAACATCGAAATCATTTCCAACCCGTTGTTCTTTGCCAAGAAAAAATAATGTCCAATGGTCAGTATCTTCGGATACACCTTTCAATTCGTATAAGCGCATGTCGCGCTTGCCAGACATATATTTCGTCGCTATCTGCAGTAGCCTGGGATCATCTTTTCTTAGGTCGCGGCAACTTCCATGCTTAACCCGCTTGCAACCTGAAAGGGCAATTAAGCTTCCAAGCAGTACTAGGAAAGATAATTGGCTTGCTTTGATTATATTGTTCATTCGTTGCCAACGCATCCATAAGTAAATTTCTTCTTATCTTCAGCTTTCTTTCGCCATGTCTTTAAGAAATTCTTGCATGAGTTTAATGGAGCCGCTGATAACTTTTGATTAATGCACGATATTTCAGTTGTATGCGCTCGACATTCTGTAATCTTTTTGAATTTCGGCCATTTATCTGATGGGATATCAGGTAGTTCGCTGGCATTTTCCCCCGAACACGCCCCCGGGAAATTTTGTTTGTAATCAGAGACGTGGGTCATCTCGTGTTTCTTGACGCATTCTTGCATGCCACAAGGCGATCCAGTCCACCCCCTTAGTTCATAGGAAAAGCTTCCATATTTCCCACAGATGACATGTGCGGATTCGCCTGAGGTTCCATCCTCCCATTCCTTAATCGCCGCCTCATCCTTTTTGTCCTGCCACGCCTCCTTGCTGCAACTCAACCCCCACCAAACCGGCGCTTCCCCTTGATGAAAATTCCCGAGCTTATCGCAGCAGTCCTTGTCCGGGTCATACGGCTTGCCTCCGCAGCCCGGACTGCACTTCCCTTTCCCATTCGAGACTTGCCCTGGATGCAGATTCCCGCCCGCATCGCAGCAGTCCTTCTTCAGGTCGTATGCCGTGCCTGCGCAACCAGGCATGCAGGTCTCTGAGCCAAGAATATTCCACCAGGGTGGTTTCACCGGAACCTGGCCTTTCGGGCAAACGCACATCCCGGCGGAGTTCAGAATCAGACCATGAGTACCGCAGCCGCACCTCCCGTCTTTCCCCTTGATCTGGTTCCCGGGGCACTCGCAGCGATCATTCGAGTTTAGAACCAACCCTTTAGGACACCCGCATTTCCCCTTTCCGATCGGGACCTGTCCGGAATGCTTTTTCCCGTCAGCCGAGCAACAGTCCTT
>JACRDO010000162.1 GCA_016212885.1 Elusimicrobiota bacterium
CCGGTGATATGCCGGACAATGAACGGCCCGGTCGAGCCCATCACCGTGTAATGGAACTGCCCCGCATAGTAGTCGCCGGCCACCGCCTCAGCCTCATCGGGCATGGCGCGGTTGAGGAGGCGGACTTCGTCCATGTCGCCGCGCCAGCTGGCGCCGGTGATGCCGTTGCGCCCAAGGTAGAGATTGCCGCTCGTCTTGAGGGGAGCGTTGGTCTGGTAGGAGGCCGAGGCGATCAGGACGGCGGCGGTGTCCGCGGAGGTGGAAGCGTATATCTTCCCGTACTTGAGTGAGCTCACGCTGCCGTGCGTGAGGGTGACGAGGCTCCATTTGCCGGTCGGGAGCGCGTTCGACGATGTCCAGAACTCGTGGCTCGCGTTGTCGGTGGATTTCAGGTTCGCGTAGAGGCTCCCGTCCGTGCGCAGGCGCAGGGTCGGCCCCGCGCCGGAACTGTCGGCCCATTGGAAGATGATCCTCTCCGCGCTGACGTCGGTGGGACGGACCCAAGCCTGGAACGTGAGCTGGTGCTTCACGCTGTTGAGGTCATCTGAAGCAAAGACCGTGACTTGGTCGTTCGAGCCGTCCGTTGTCCAGTTGAGCGCTTTGCCGAAGGCGGCCGTCGGGTCGTGGTCCACGGAGCCCACGTGGTTGCCGATGGCCACCGGGTTGTGATAGACCGTGGAGTCGATGTTCACGGCTCCGGCGTCGAAGTGCAGGAGGAGGACCGTAGACGACATCGCCGCCGTGCCGCCGACGTGCGTCCCGCTCCCGATCCTCAGGCCCGTGGCCGCCGTGCCCGTGTCGATGGCCGTGATGATGAAGTCCGGCGTGCCGGTGGAGGAAACGGTGGTCTCGGCGTAGTTGCCGTCGCAGCCCTTAAGGTAGAACCGGGACAGGCTCGGGGCGATGTCGTCGGCGTGCAGCGGCTGGACCGAGGCGGCCATGGCCACGGCGGCCGCGGCGTTCACGATCCCGGCGCCGCATGTCGTGACGTTGCAGTCGGATGTGTCCGGAAAAGGAGTCGCGGTGGCCATGAGGATATTGCGCACCTGGGCCGGCGTGAGGGTGGGCTTGACGGACAGCATAAGCGATGCGACCCCGGCGACGACGGGCGCCGATTCGCTGGTGCCCTCGGCTGTGTCATATGTGTCCCCTGGGGTGGTGGGGGTTGGCGTACTAACCTTGGAATAGTTATTTGTCGTCAATATGCCGTTTGGATCATTGAAATAGGCCAGCTCGCCTCCGGGGGCTGAAACAGCGACGGTCGCGCCGGAATTGCTGTAGTCGGCTTTATTCCCGGCTTTGTCGGTGGCCGCCACGTCGATGACGCCCTTGCAGTTCCCGGGTGCGACATAGCCTGCAGGCTGGTTCTCATTCCCTGCTGCCGTGATGATGACGGCCCCTTTAGCCGTTATTTCATTGACGGCGGTCTGCAGCGTCAGAGCGCACGGGGCGGTGCCGCCCAAGCTGATATTTAGGACTTTGGCTGGATAGGGGTTGGTCGGCGCACCGTCGACAGGCAAACCTGCGGCCCAGCGCATTCCATCGATATCATCAGACTCGTAGACGCCGCAGTCGCCGCCCCCTATCACGCGGACCGGCTGGATCTTGGAAACCCAGTTGATGCCTGCGATGCCGGTGCTGTTGTTGACAACCGCGCCGATGATGCCTGCCGACAAGGTGCCATGCCAATAAAAACCGTATAGGCCTTGTGTGGGAGGCCCAGGGTCGGAAGGGTCGGTGTCGATGCCTACCTGGTACGGGCCGTCGAGGTCGCAGGCGGGGTCCCGTACGAAATCATATCCTTGCACGATGCGCCCTGCGAAATCTGCGTGCGGCACGATCCCGCTGTCGAGCACCGCGACCACGATGTCCGATGCGCCTGTGGTGATATCCCAGGCTCCAGGCAGGTTCGCCCCGTAGCTGCCGACTGTGGGAGGCTTCAGGTGCCATTGATCGTTATACCTCGGGTCGGCCGTCGGCTCCAGCATCCGCCAGAGAATCCAGTCGGGTTCCACGTACTCCACATCAGGGTCCGCGCTCAAGCGCTTTACGATGGCTTCGACCTGTTCGATGGGCATGCGGCTCGGCAGCTTGAGCACCTGCGCCTCCCCGGACATGCGGCGCAAATGCCTGACTTCAACGCCGGCCGCGGAGCTAAGGTTCTTTACGTGCGCCGGTCCTAGAACCGAGGCGGTCGACATCTGCCTGTTTCGGAACTTAATGATGATTTGGTCGGTATCGCTTTTCCGCGGATTGGGCTTCGCCCTAGCCTCAGCGGCGCAGACCGCCAGGAGGAAGAGAGCAACGCCCAAGGAGCCGAGAGGGCGCCTCATGGCCTGCTCGGGCTGAGGAATGGAGGGCTCTGCACAACATGATTCTAGCACACAAAGACCGCGAGCCCTAACCGGCCTTCCGCCGCTTCGCCGGGAGGCAGGGCCTATTTTTGGCCTAGGTCCAAAGGCCCAGGATAGATTTTATGATCGAGCCCATACTGGGGGGATTAGGCGTCTCTATCTGAAGGAAATGGTTTCCGTGGGAGGGATCATGCGCTCTCGGATTTTTTCCGTTGTCGGTATTTTTGCAGCCGTCCTCCTGGTCTCTGTAATCGCCAAGGGGAAGGAAGAAACGAGCCAGAAGACGCCCGTCTGCCGCTTCGTGGTCCCTTCAAACAACGCGTTTGAGCCCTACAAGTGCCTCTCGAAATGTCCCAAATATACCTATCCGGAATTGTCGAATTGGCCGGAGCAGGGAAGTTCCATCTGCATGCCCTGCTACGTCGTCGCCACCGGCGGCCGGAAGGCGCCTTTCAAGTGCGCGGGGAAGTGCTCCAAAAACACCGCCAAATATCCGGTCGCGATGCCGGAAGGCGGCGGCTACTTCGCCTGCTTGAAGCCCGACGCGTGCTTCATCGTTCCCACGTCCAACGCGTTCCAGCCTTACAAGTGCGTCAAGCAGTGCCCCAAGGGAAAGCATCCGGAGCCCACGGCTTGGCCTGAGATCGACAGCTACGGCTGTTTCTAGGGGATTTCAAGGTGCGGCGGCGAAGCCGTGCAGCGCGCCCACGCCCCGGTAGACGAGGCTCGATATCTCCCGTATCACGTCGCCCCTGGACCTCAGCCAGCGCAGGTAGTGGCGGGCGGGACGCTTCTTCTCGATGATCCCGATGATCGTGTAGGCGTACTGGCGTCCCTCCGGGTCCTTGGCTGAGAGGACCCCGATGTCGCCGCAGAGCCGGCTCGTGCTGCCGGTCTTGCCGTAGACCTCGGTGTCCTCCGGCAGTTCCGTCCTGGTGCGGAGGCGGTCGCGTTTGGGCAGGGCCATGATGCGCTTGATCTCGGCGGAGCCGGGAAGCTGGTCCTTCCAGAGCGCGAAAAGGAACCGGCTGTAGTCCCGCACAGAGGCCTTGTTGCGGTAGGTCCTGCCGCCGCGGGGGATGTACTCGACGAGGTCGATGTCCTGCAGGATGCCGGGGTAATGCTTCTTAAGCAGGCGCTCCGCCGCGGCCGGGCCGCCGAGGCGCCGCAGGATCCAGTTGGCGGAAGGGTTGTCCGACAACTGGATCATGCGCTCAAGCTGGATGCGGCTCTGCGGGGTGTACCGGAGCCGGCCTTTCTGGACCTCATGCATGAAGGCGAGCGCCAGGAAGGGCTTGATCAGGCTGGCGGCCTGCAGGGGGACGTCCGCGTTGATTTCGACGAGCATCTCCCCGGTCGTCAAGTCGTAGACGGACCAAGCCGTGCGCTCATCGCTCGCGATGCGCCCTTGGAGGCGCAGCTGCTTGACGTGCTCGCCGACCAGGGCTTCCAGGCGCTGGCGCTCATCGGCGTTTGGGGAAGCGCCGTCCTCGGAGGGCGGTCTTTTTCCTCTCCCGGAGAGGGCGGCGCTCGAAAGGGCCGGGACCAGGAAGACGGCTAAAGCCGAAACTGCGATGATGGACCGGCGCACGGGCTTATTCTCCTTCTCGGCGGACGGCGCGGCCGCGGAATCCGGCGTCCATGTTTATAGCAGGCGATTGTTAAGAATGCAAGGCTTTTCTGTCGCGCTAGGCGCTTCGAAGGCTTTCCAGCGCGCAGAGGAATTCCGAAGCCGTATGCCAGCGCGCCTTCGGGTTCGGCGCAAGGGCCTTCTTAGTGAACGCATCCAGCCCGGCCGGGTGGCCGGAAACGCGGATGGAGGGGCGGTCGAACTTGCCGGCGATCTTGGAGAGCAGCATCGCGCTCGGGGTCCCCTCGAAAGGCAGGGCGCCGCTCAGGGCCTGGTAGAGGCTCACACCGAGCGCGTAGATGTCCGTCTCGCGGCAGACCAAACCCTGCTCCTGCTCCGGGGACACTGGGCCGTCCCGGCGATCGTGTCGGTCTTGGAGAGCCTCGTCACCGCTTCCCGGGCCTGGCGCGCGATGCCGAAATCCATGACTTTCGCCTCCTGGAGCTCTCCCGTCGAGACCAACACGCGGTCTTCGCGCCCGAGGGCGATCAGCAGCGGCAGCTGCATCAAGCCTCCGAACAGCGCGGCGAAACCGGCGAAGTACAAGGACCAGGTCTCCTTGAGCGCGGCTCTCGCCAGAGCCCGCGCGCCTCCGGGGTATAGCGCCACGCAGCCAGCCAGCGAGCCCACGACGAGCACTCCGATGACCGCGTACGCCTTGGCTGAAACCTCGACGGGAGGCCGCGGCAGGAGGACCTGGACCCCGGCGCCCGTGACCGAGACCCGCAGCCGGCTGTTGGGCGGCGCCTGGGGCTCGCGCGGGGCGGCCTTGCTCTTGAGCAGGCGCTCGCGCAGGGAGAGGCCGAGCTCTTCCGGCGGAGTGCGCTTCTCGCCGGAAGCGGTCTGCTCCGCGAGAGGGAGGCTCAATGCGCGCGCGGCCTGGCGCGCATGGATCCGGGCTTCGAGCATCGAGCCGCAGTCCACGACCTCCACGCAGCCCTCCTCGCCGCTGAGCTCCACTGGATGGCTGTTGGAGGAACCGCCTTCCCGGTAGCTTACCCGGTCGAAGCCCTTCAGGTCGACCTGGGTGAAATAGACCTTAAGCGGCGGCAGGAACGGCAGGCGGATGCCCCACCAGCGCTTGGCGGGCTGCCCAGGCCCCAGGAGCCTGAAGCCTCGAGCGCCGAACGCCATGAAGAAGCCCGGGAGGCCGAAGATGAGGCCGAGGAGGAGGATGGCCTGCAGGGCGTCCGGGCCGGGGAATACGATCGGCGTGGCGGTGACCGCTGACAGGCACGCCCCGAACACGCGGACGGGTTTGGGCGCGTATTGAGGCAGATCGAGGGGCTCCATCACGCGAGGCTTTTCCTGTCCACGGCGAAATCCAGGCCGGCGCTGCGGTAGACGGCGAGGATCACGGGGAGGTCGATTTCGGCGGCTTCGCGGATTTGGGGTTTGCGCATTAGTTTTCCTCAACGGCTGAATCCGATGTTCGGCGATCCCGCTCAGTCACTTCCCACCTCACCGAAGTGTGATTCCTCCAGTAATAACGCAGAGGAAGATCATGATTGCCAGACTAGCAAAAGACGCACACGATAGGATCGCCGCGAATAGACTTCGCGATTGCACCGCTTTGATGAGCGATGAGAGGCCGAATCCGATCTCCGCCATTCTTGCTGTTCCTTCTTGGCCGTCATGTCCGTTTTGCCGTGCCCAGTCGTGATAGCTTCAGCTGTTGTTTTCTCTTCGCTGCTTCTTAAGCTGTCCTGTTCCCCTCTTTACCTCCTGGCCTCAGTCGATGGCCACGATTCCGCGCGAGTATATCAACGTGACGCTCTGCTGCCGGCGCAAGCGTGCGAGCGCCGGTCAGCAGAAGCGCGGGGTTAGGTGGTGCTACTCATCATTTTTCTGGCGTCTTGAGTCGGGATTTCCATGAGTCTGGATGTTTGTGGAGATGCATGACCGCCACGATGAGAATCGTTTCTTTCCTGACTTGGTAAATAATCCCATAGGGAAACCTGTTGGTGCGACATCGACGAGTACGTTCCGATAGTAGAGACCAAGCATCCGGATACTGAATAATCCGTCCGAGCGTTCTTTTGACCTCAGCGGCAAATTCATAGCCCAACCCTTCGCTTTGCAGGTTGTAGTAGGTTATGGCATCGACAAACTCAGCCTCAGCCGGTTGAAGGAAGTCGACATTCATGGAGTTCTTCGTTTATCGATTTTGTCGAACACCTTACTGGCAGGCGTCGCCTTGATTGTCTTTTGATCATAGGCGTTGATACGGGCCTCTGCCTCTTTCTCCCACAAAGCGTCAATGTCCCCCCGTGAAGGGAACTCGAAGCTTGAGAGAATCTGTTCCACTAGCTCCGCCCGCTCTATAGGGGGCAAGGTCAACGCTCCTTTGAGAACCTTTTTGGCTTCTACCGTCATCTGTATACCTCCATGTTGCCTTAAGTAGTATAGCAATCCTTTCCCAAGGCCACCTAACGAAGCTGTAGAAAAATGCCGCGGCTTTTCAAATACTCCAGCAGCTCCGGGCAGACGCGGGGATAGACGCGCAGGAGGACAGCGACAGCTGGTACGACGATTACTTGAACTACCTGGCCTGCAAGTCCAACCCCGCGGCCTGCATGCCGTCGAAGTGAGCTAGGAGCCTCTCGAACCTCCGGTCAGAGGCGTTGAGCTTGGCTGCTTTCCGAAGGCATTCGACGGCTTCGTCTTTCCTGCCCTGGATCAGCAGGAACTCCCCCAGCTCGCCCCACAGCCGGCCGTTGAGCCGGTCCAGAGCGGCCGCGGCTCGCTGAAGCGAGACGGCCTCTTCAATGTCCTTCGGGTCGAGAGAAGAACGGTGGCGGATGAAATAAGCTTTGGCTAAGCCCCGCCGGGCTTCGACGCAGCGGCGGTCCATGCCCGCGGCGGAACGGAACTCCGCCATCGCGCCTTCCAAGGAGCCTGAAGCCAGCAGTTCCTCGCCGTGGACGCACTTGCGGCTCGCCAGAAGCGGCGAAACCAGCCAGGGCACAGCCGCCAAGGCCAAAACCGCCAGGAAGACCGCGGCAGCTTTGGGCGGCTTGAGGCCTGTCTTGATCGTCGGCGCCGCCGCAATGCCCATGAAGGCCGCCGCGGTCAGAAGGTTGACGAGGTATTCCATGCTCAGGCTGATGAGCCCGTAGGCCAGGAACAGCAGGAGCCCCAGCAGGAAAGGCCACCGGCTTTCGGCCCAGTCCCATCGCGAGCGGATGCGCGCCAACAGCCAGGCGACGAGCGCCAGCGCGCTCAAGAACCCCAGCAGTCCGGTCTCGGCGAGCAATCCCACGATGGAGCTGTGGGCGTAAAGGGTGTGCTGGACCGCTCCGGTCTTGTAGGCCAGGTAGGCGCTCGGGAAGTTCCCTGTCCCGACCCCGAGCCACGGATGGTCCGCGAACATCCTCAGCCCGCTCAGCCACCAGGACAGGCGCGAAAGCGACTCTCCCAGAGGGACCGGCGCGCCGTCCATGTCCATGGCGTGGAGGAGCTTCCAGGCGACCAGGGCGCAGCCTCCGGCGAGAAGAAGAACGGCGGCCCCTGCCGCCTGTTTCGGGCGGCTGCGGACACGCTCTGCAAAGCTTCGTGGGCCGGCCAGCAGGGGCAGGCTCAGCACGAGGCAGAGCACAGCCCAGATGCTGTTGAGCAATAGCAGGCTCAGCAGGACGCAGAGCAGGCCGGAGGCCCAGAACCAGCGGGAGCGTGCGCGCCCTCTGTCCATGACGCGGCTCAGAAGCGGGGGGAACCAAAAGATCAGGAAGGCCGCAAGCAAGGTCGAGTTGACGAGGGTCCCGGGCGCCTGCGCCGCAAGGAAGTGCACGTGTTCGCATCTCTGGCGGAGGATCAGGGGCAGCTCCAGCCAAAAGACCGGCACGACGGCCGAAAGGAATACGTCGGCCGCTTCCTCGGCGCGGAACGCGCTCAGCGCCGCGAGGAAGACCGCCGAAGCCGCGAGCCAGTCCATCCAGCCCAGCCGCGACTCGGCCGGGTGCACGGAGCCGAAAAACGAGAGGGAGAAAGCTGCCGCGACGCCTCCAATGGGGGCCAGGAAATCGGCCGGGAAGTCCCGGCCCGAGGAATATGCGGAGCGCAAGATGAGCCCCGCGAGAATGGCCAGAGCCGCCAGGTAGACGAGCGTCGCTGCCCAAAGGTCGTGGGCCCCGCGGGCCAGGGCGGAGAAAGCGACCAACAGTCCGAGGGTCCCGGCGAGGAGGCGGCCGCGGGGATAAGCTGCGGTCATCGCCGGCGCGCGAGGATGGGCCGGCCGCCTTCCCCGCCGCACATGAGGCGCCGGAAGATCGGGCCGGACTCCTGCGGGAATAAAGAGACAATTATGGCAGGGATCCTGCTCCTTCGCGCGTTTTTCACACCCTAATCGCCACCCCCCAGATTCAGTTTCTTCTCGTAGTATCGGCGGACGGCGGCGCTCAGCTTTCTCGCCGCGATCGTCGGGCTGTCCGTAGGTTCGAAGAATTCGTGAACCTGCATAGGCTTGTCGAACGAAAAGACCCATTGAGGCCGCCGAGGCGAGACCTCGCAGAGGCCCTCGCCCTTCATCAGACTCGGGGGATCGCACCGGATCGTGACCGGCAGCATGGGGCAGCCCGCCCGCGCCGCGATCTGGGCGAAGCCGCGGCTGAACGGGCCCAATCCGCCCCTCGGCGACCGGGTCCCCTCGGGGAAGAGGAGGATCGAGCGCCCGCGTTTGATGCGGAGGACCCCTTCCTCGACGATGCCCGCCCCCCCGTCATTCGGCATGTAGCCCGCGGACCGCACGATGCCGCGCATGAAAAAGTTGTTCCAGAGATCCTTCTTGACGACGCAGTCGACGCGCGGCATGCAGGAGATGAGGGCGACGACGTCGATGAGGGTGGGGTGGTTCGCTATGACGAGGGCGGGCGCGCAGCCGTTGAGATGCCCCAGGTTCTCGAAGCGCGGCTTCTCGGTCACGCGCACGAAATGCATGAACCATATGAAGAACCGGAAGGAATGATGAATCGCCCTCTGGATGCGGTCGGCCTTCTGGTCCCTCGTCCCGGGGAACATCCGGCAGGCCGGGAACACGCCGAAGCTCAGCATCAGGCTGCCTATGCCGAACATCGCGAAGGACAGGACTTTTGCGAAAACTCGCCAGCCCATCTCGAGTCTATCAATCACCTGGGATAGCCAGTCGCCTGATGTCCGGATATCCGCCTCGCTGAAAGCGGATTTTAACATAATTCAAACGCGACCGTTCGTCCGCCCGTGGGAGCTTGGGGAGCCGCTAAAAGGGTACAATTATGCCGTCCTCTCGGACCCAAATGCTGGACAAGAACAAGATCCTCCTGGTCCATCCCCTCGGCTACCGCGCGGATGCCGCGGGCACGGACATATCGCGCCTCGCCAACATCATGCCCCCGCTGGGGCTGGCCAGCATGGCGGCCTATCTCGGCCAACGGGGGATCCGCGCCGATATAATCGACTGCTACGCGCGGCCGGATTCGGACAGCCGGATCCGCGGCCATCTCCTGGCCGAACAGCCGGCCTTCATCGGACTGAGCTGCACCACGTCCAGCTTCCACGACGGCGTGCGCATCGCCGAGTTGGCCCAGCAGGCGCTGCCGGGCATCAAGAACGTTTTCGGCGGGGTGCATGTCTCCGCCATGAAAGAGCAGGCCCTCCGGGATTTCCCAGCCGTCGATTTCGCCGTGATCGGCGAGGGTGAGGCGACCCTGACGGAGCTGGTCCAACGGGGGGCCGACGATCCCGCCGGGATCAAAGGGCTCGTCTACCGGGACGGGGATGCCCGAAACATCCGGTTCACGGGCCACCGGGACGGCGGGATCGCCCTGGACACCCTCCCCTTCCCGGCTTACGAGAAGCTCCCCGGGTTTCCCGACGCCTATCGGCTCCCCATCTTCAACTACCCGCGGGTCCCCAACACCAGCTGCATCTCGAGCCGAGGCTGCCCCTACGCCTGCTCCTATTGCGACCGCTCCGTCTTCCGCCGCGGTTTCCGCTGCAACTCCGCCGAATACCTCTACGCACACCTGCGCTACCTGAAGGAGCGCTTCGGAATCCGCCATATCAATTTCTACGACGACCAGTTCACCTTCAACCGCGCCCGGGTGGAGGAGTTCGCGGGGCTGATGATCGAGCGCCCCTTGGATATGACCTTCAACTGCGCCGCGCGGGCCGAACACATCGACCTGGACATGCTTCGGCTGATGAAGGCGGCCGGCTGCTGGATGATGAGCCTGGGCATCGAAAGCGGCGATGAGCGGCTCCTGGCGCAGCACCGCCAGAACGTCCATCTGGACCTCCTGGCCGAGAAGATACGGCTCATCAAGCAGGCGGGGATCCGGACAAAGGGCCTGCTGATGATCGGACTGCCGGGGGAGACGGAAGGGAGCATCCGCCGGAGCATGGACTACGTGTTCTCGCTGCCCATCGACGATTTCAATCTGGCGAAGTTCACCCCTTTCCCCGGCTCGCCGATCTACGAGCATATCCATGAACTGGGGGAGTTCGACGAAGATTGGGAGAAGATGGACTGCATGCACTTCCTCTTCGTCCCCAAAGGGATGAGCCGCGACCGTCTGGAGGAGCGGTTCAAGGCTTTCTACCGCGCCCACTTCGCGCGGCCGAAGGTGCTCTGGGGCTATGTCGCCATGCTGTGGCGCTCGCCGGACAGTTGGCTGCGCTTCCTCCGCGGCCTGTCCGGCTTCCTCCGGTACACCCGGACGACCCAGCGCTACACGGAGTCGCAACCGCGCGTCCGCAGCCTACGGACCAGGCAGTAGGTGAGGAACGCCGCGAAGGTTCCGACAACCGGCCCGACGACCAGGGCGCCGAGGAACCACTCCCATAGCCGATGATGGACTTCCCCCAGCAGGGTCTGGCGGTTGAAGTCGGTCCAGAACCTGCCGAAGAGGAAGAGATGGCCCGCCTCGATGCAAAGGAGCGGCATGAACGGGGCGACGCATACGTTGCTGGCGCCGATCCCTGCGAGCTTGTTTAGGTGGAGCTTGTGGTTCGCGTAGAGGATCGTCGCCAGGCCGAACGGGATGATGGGAAGCGCGCCGATGCAGATGCCGACCCAGACCGCCGCGGCGAGCTCGCCCGCGCCGGCGTGCTCCTGGCTGATGCGCCGGAAGAACTGGAGTGGGCTCGTGAACTTGGGCACGATGCTCGTTTTCTCCGCCGCCCCGTACATGCAGCGATGCGGCCAGGGGAGCAGGGGACGGGCCACCAGCCATGCATGGAGGCAGCTCAGGCGCAGATTGTCCTTTAGCGGATGGAAGTGGGACGCCCGTCCGTCCCCAGCCGGATAGCAGACTGAGACCGGAGTCGAGACGACCGGGAGTCCGGCCCACACCGCGCGGACTAAGACCTCCACCTCGAACGGATAGCGCTCGGAGATGAATTCTCCCGAGGTCAGGTATCCGACGGGATAGAGACGATAGCCGCTCTGTGTGTCCGGGATGGTCTGCCCGCACTCGATCCTGACCCAGAAATTGGAGAAATCCCTTCCGAAAACGCTGGACCGGGGCGCGTTGCCCGATTCCATGCGCCTGGCGCCGATGATGACGGCGGGCCAGTTGGACGCGGCAATCTCCAGAAGGCGCCGCCCATCGGCGGGGTCGTGCTGGCCGTCCGCATCGATGGTCAGGATGGCGTCATAACCGAGCTGCTTTGCGGCGGCCGCGCCCGCAAGGATGGCGGCCCCCTTTCCCCGGTTGACCGAGAGCCGGCGGCGCTCGATGGGAAGGCCGGCCACGGCATCGAGGCTTCCGTCCGTGCTCGCATCATCCACGACCATGACCGGGTACCCCTCGGCCAGAGCCCGTTCGACGACGCCCCGGACCATCCGGGCATGGTTGTAGACCGGTATCACCAGCAGGGTCTTCGGCGGGAGAGCTCCCGCCTGGGCCGCGCCCGCCGTCCCCGCCGTCGCCGGGACGGACTCGGGCGCGTGATCGTCCCGGCGGGCCGCCACCTCCAGCAGGATCCCGCCGGAGAACCAGGACTTGAAGAGATGCGTGGTGATCTCCCGCGGTTCGAACCCGGCGGCCCGCAGCATTGATTCGATCTCCCCGCCGGTGTAGGCCTTCAGCCAGATCCCCTGCCGCATGGCGTTGCCGATCCGCGCAAACAGCCGGATCAGGGAACGCCGGGCGGTGATGAAATAGAGGGTGCCGCCCGGCTCCACATGCCCGGCCAGGCGCCGGAGCAGGGCGGGGAGGTCAAAGACGTATTCGAAGCATGAGAAGGCGCAGACTACGGGGAATGTCCCCTCCAGTTCGATGTCTTCCAAGTCCCCGGCGACGGTCTTGATGTTGGAGAGTCCCGCCGCCGCTGACTTCTGCTGCAGGATGCGGAGCATGTTGCGGGAGATGTCCACGGCCACGATCTCGCGGCAGCGTCGCGCGATCGGAAGCGTGAAGATACCCGTGCCGGCGCCCAGCTCCAGGACCCGGTCGGCCCCGGTGAAGAGCTCGGGGACGCGGGCGGTGAACAGCTCCAGCTCCTTGCGCCGCGCGATGGACACGCCTGAGTCGAACTGCTCGCGGTCGTAGGCGCCGGCCAAGCCGTCGTAGAATAGTTCCGCCGCGTCCGGGCCCGGCGCCGGCTCGCCCGTCCGCATCACCTCTTTGCCGATGAGCCGGTCGAGGGGGAGTATCTCCAACCCCTTCGCCCGGAGTCCGGCGAGCAGCGCCGCGAACTCCCCCAGGAGCGCCGCGACGTTGCCCGTCCGCGGCGGGACGTCGTGAAGCAGAATGATGTCCCCAGGGGCCGCCTTGGCCAGCAGATGGGCTGAGAGTCCGACGACCCGCCGGTTGCCCATGTCGAAGGCGCGGCAGCTGAAATTGACGCAATAGAGACCCTCCTGGAGCAGGACCCGCCAGAGATGCGGGCTCGTGATTCCTACGGGAGGCCTGAAGGCGCGCGGCGTGACGCCGAACCGCTTCAATACGCGCTGAGCGGAACTCACCTCCGCCTCCAGGACGGACCTGCCCTTGATCATCAGGAACGGGGAGTGGCTGTAGGAGTGGTTGCCGATTGAGTGGCCGCGGGCGAGTATGTCCCGCACGATGTCGGGGTAGCGTTCGGCATTGACGCCGGTCATGAAGAAGGTCGCGCGCACGCCGTGCCTTTCCAGAAGGTCGAGCAGGAGCGGGGTCACCTGCGGATCCGGGCCGTCGTCGAAGGTGAGGGCCACGCCCCGCCGCCCATGACCCCGGGTGATGATGGGCAGATAGAAGCTGAATCTCGGAAGGAACGAGGCCAGAAAGGACAGAAGGATGGCCGCCAGCAGCGGCACAAACGCCAGCTTGACGTTGAAGGGGAGCAGCAGCGCGAAGAGCTGCAGAGCGCCCAGCGCGACGAGATGAGCGGGCGCCAGCGGGCAGATCATCGAGCGCCTGCGTTCCTCGCGCCCTCTTGGCCCGGACCCGACGCTCACTTGGCAAGGATAGCAAAATTCCCGGCCGGGCTTCGTGCTGCTGCCTGCGCCTCTCAGGGCGCCAGGGTCACGGTGACGGAGTTGGATTCAAAACCGGGGGCATCCCCTGCAGGCCTCGGGCGGGTCCGCTCCGAGCATGCGGCTGCGATGCTCGGTCATGGTCTGAGCGTTCCAGATCTCCGCGAAGGGTCGCCTCAGGAGGTTCCCGATCGGGACATTCGGCTGGCAATCGCAGAGAGTCACATCGCCGCGCACGCCGATCGGGACCGTCTGCCAAGGGGAGAAGCACCAGGCGTGCCGGCTCGAGCGGCTGTAGAGCTGGCTCGGCGGCAGGAGCAGGAATTCATCGTAGCGCTTCCAGAGGCCGAACTCCTCGATCCCGCGCACGGACAGCACGGGCATGCCCGCCCGGAACGCTCTCGAGATTCCGCGGCGGATCGCGGCGGAAACGCGCCTGTTATGGTTGCGCCACAACGTTTTCGGCTCATTGGCCGCGAAATTGAGGTCCGTCAGCATCAGCCCCTGCACGCCGAGCCCGGCGATCAAATCGAGCAACTCTTCGAAATACGGCACGGTCGCCGCGGACACCGCGGAGAACACCGCGGTGGATATCGGGCGCGAGCCTCGCGACGCTGAGACGAAGGCTTTGATGTTCTTGATCACCCGCTCCAGGTCGGTGCCCGGCCGAACCTCCGACGCGCTGCGCGGGTCCGGCGCGTCGATGCTGAAGGTAATGGACTCCAGGCCGGCCTGCAGGAGTCCGCGCGCCAGGGACGGCTCCAAGAGCATGGCATTGGTCACGAGCGATGTCCTGCGTCCCTGCGCCGCAGCCGCGGCCACCAGATCCACGACCTGCGGATGCAGGAGCGGTTCGCCCAGGCCCACCAGCGTTATACGGTACGCATGCGGCAACAGGCCTAGGACCCTGCCGAACGTCTCACGGTCCATGTCCACGCCCTCCGGCCCGGCCGCGAGAGTGCGCGCGCAGTAGGCGCAGCGGAGATTGCAGCGGGTCGTGATCTCGACATTGGCGAAGACCGGTTCGTTATCCGCGACGGGCGTCAATCCCGGCCGCATGCCGGCGGCCCTCTGCGCGCTCGGACAGCGCGCCATGTGCCGGCAAGACGACGGAGAAAGCGTCAGGAACCGCGCCGCGTCGGGCTCGACCGCGGCGAGAGCCCCCAGGGCGCGTTCTTCATCGGGCGTCTGCGCGTGCACTGCGTCCGCAACGGCGCGAATGACCAGGTCCACGGCCAACGCATGGTTCTCCCCCCGGAACAGATCGTGTCCGGCGGACGGGACGATCGCAGCGCGTCCAGGCCGCTCGAACCCGTCCCGAGCCCAGGCGAAAGCCTCTTCGCTCGGGACCAGGTCGTCGTCAGCGCCGTGCAGGACGACGACGGGGAACTTCCCCGCGGCGCGTCGGGAGCCTACGGCGTTGATCAGCGAGACCATCTGCGCGACGGAGAGGAAGGAGATGCCGCTTCTCTTGGGCCGGTGCCTGGCCCAGCGTTCGAGGTGCGAGGGACCGATCGTCTTCGGCACGGACGCGAGGATCAACAGGGCGGGCTTGAAGGCCGAGTCCGCGAGCGCCTCGAGCGCCAGGATGCCGCCCGTGGAATGCCCCAGGAGGACGAGGGCGCGTCCTTCCCGCCGGTATCCCTCGACGGCATCGGCGATCGCCTTGATGAAGCCGGCCTGATCGAAGGACGGGGTCTGGCCGCCGCCGTGGCCTGGCAGACGGAGCCGGGTGACCGAATCATCCCCGTGGACCGCCGCCAACTTCCGCGACAGCGGCAAGAGGTCGTCGGGCGAGCCCGAGAAGCCGTGCACCAGGACGATGCCGGCGGACATGTCAGCGCGCCTCCAATAGGCCGGCGATCGTCTCCGCCCCCCGGTATCGCCGGATGGTCCTGCCGATCTCCGCCAGGCGGGTCTTGATCGAGGGATCCCGCACGATGCGGGATATCTTCGACCCTATCTCCTCGTCGCTCATGCGGTCGAGGGCTTTGGCGTAGACGCCCGGATGGCCTTGGAAGAGCTGAGACGCGATCAGGCGCGCTCCGCAGCCCAGACGTTCCAGACAGACGCCGTTGTGCGCCTGTTCCGGCTGGAAAGGCATCACGACCACGGGGACCTCGTACTGCAGGGCTTCGAACACGGTCATCTGCCCGCCGTGCGTGACCAGCACGGATGCGCTTGGCCATATCGCCGGGAGCGGCGCGAACGAATAGGCGATGACCCGCGGATCGTCCGGCATGACGGCGAGGAATTCCTTCTGTCCGCCCGCGGCCAGCGCCACACGGTACCCCCGGTCGACCAGGACCTTGATGATCCTCCTTATGGAAGGCAGGCATTTCGTACAAGTGCCGAACGCCGCGACCGCGAGCGGGCGGCCGCCATCGAGCCGGGCTTGTGGGTCGAACGCGTCATAGGGCCAGCGGTTCCAGGCGATCGGTCCCACATGGAAGAGGTCCGGTCTTCGCGGCAGGGGCGCGAACTCCGGGAAATCCCACAGGAACGTCCGCTCTCCCTTGAGCATGTGCCGGATATCGCCGCGGCTGCTCGGCAGGCCGCAGGCCGCGGCCGCATCCCCGACCTTGGCCCCCGCGTAGCGGTAAAAGCCTTCGAGATCGGCCCGCTGCGCCTCCCGGCCGGGATCGCCGGCGTCGTATCCCAGGACCTCCTCGGAATCGGGCGTCATGCACCCGCAGATGAGGGAATCATAGGGGATCCCGGCGATCCGAGCCGAAGCCTTGAGCGTGAAGCGGAACACCCCGAGAACGCGGTCCGGCCGGTGCGCCCTCAGCAGATCGACTTCCGCCCGGATGCAGTCAATTATCGTCCGGGGCCGCCGGAACCACTCCACGGACGGGAACACGGATTCGTCGGACTCCTGGATGTCGGGCAGGATCAGATGTTCGATGGCGAGCTGGCGGAGGAAGAGCGAATGATTGCTGCCGACGGCGACCTGCGCCTCCTGGCCTCGCTTTGCGAGCGCTTCGCCGACCGCCAGGCATTTGACGACGTGCGAGAGCGAGTTGTTGCCGGGGATCAACAGATATCTCTTGCGGACGGCCGATCCCATCATCTATTCCCCCTCCTCGCTTTCCTGCAGAGTGTGGATCTTCATGCGGTACCCCAAGCCGAGGTGCTCGAACTCCAGGTCGCTATGGAGCCGGTCCGCGCCGCCGTAGCGGATGCGCACCACCGCCTCTCCGTCCTTGAGCAGGGTCCGTTCGGAGCCCGTGTCCTGAAGATTCCAGGCCGGACCTGGGAGCGCGGCTTGGACCGCGGCGGCCGGCCAGGAGGCGAGCTGGACGTCGCGCAGGATGAGCTTCAGCGCAAGCCCCTTGGGGATGGAGCGGTCCCGCTCTTCGATGAGCTTCTCGCCGTCCCATCTCAGGGAGAGCATGCGGGTGCCGAAGGGACTCAATCCGACCAGCACCACCTCGGTCGTGGAAACCTCCACGAGGGCGGTGCTGTCGAAACGCGTCGTTCCTCTCTCGAAGGACACCTCCTGGGTCATGCTCGCCTCGAAGCCGGCTTCGGACGGCGCAAGGAGGAAGAGCCCGGGGTCGAGCCGGCGCCTGGCGGTCGCGTCGCAGCCGGGCAGAAGCAGCGCCAAGCCGAGCAGAACGAAGGCGTTGTTCCCTTTCATGAAGTCTCGTTCCCCCGGAAGCACGGCCCCAGCAGCCACGACAAACCGATGCCCAGGAGCATGCTGAGGCCGAATGTGTGCAGAGCCGGGGTCCGGCTGAGCGCCAGCAGCCCGAAGGACAGCAGCGTGGTCATGGCGGCCAGCGAGGAACTCAGCAGGGCGACCCGGTGGTCGCCGGCGCGGCGGTCCTGGAGGAATATCCCATAATCGATCCCCGTGCTCAGAACGAGGGCCAGCCCCAGGATGCAGAACAGGTTCGAGTTCTGCCCGGTCAGGCCGAAAATGCCGAGCGTATAGAGCGACGCGAGCATCGTGGGGGCGACCACCCTCCATGTCCGGCGCCGGTACGTCGCGAAGAGGCAGGCGGCCACCAGCAGATGGCCCAGGACCAGAAGCCGGCCGATGCCGATGCGCAAGCCCCGCATCATCTTCGAAAGGTCGAAGAGGTGGTCCACGAAGACCGTCCCCGGCTGGCGCCCCGCCAGTTCCTTGAGCGCCTCTACGGACCGCGGCCCGCCGACACCGCTGAGAGTGACCGCCGCAGACCAGCCCTCCGCGGTCCGCCCCATCCACAGCGAACGGAAAGGCTCCGACAGCGGCGAATCCAGCCATGTCCGGGGCGTCAGGGGCGCTGGCGGCGGAACCTCGGCCTGGCGGCGGGCCAGCAGGGCCGCCTCGGGCGAACCCAGGCCGCCGAACAGCTTGGACGCCAAGGCGCCGTCCCGGTATATCCGCCGCCACATCAGCGCGCGATCGGCTTCCTGCCGTCGCAGCGAAGGCACGAACTGCGAGACGGACTGGAAGTCCGCGATATGCCCTTGCCGCCGGGCCGCCTCGAGGCCCTCGGCCAAGGTCTCCGAGCGCTCGAGCAGGGTCTGCTCGTCGGGCGCGCTCAGCAGGAAGAATTGGCCGGCCCCCGGCAGGCGCATGAGCCTTTCCACGCGTTCCTGTTCGCGCATCAGCTCCGAGGAAGGGATGAAGAGCCGGCGCACATCGTCGTCCGGGCGCAGCCGGGTCATGCCCCAGAAGGACAGGCCCAGCAGCCCCGCGATCGCCGCCATCATGCCCCAGCCGCGGTCCAGGCTCGGCCAACGGGCATGCGCCCGCTCGAGAAAACCGGGCAGGGGTCCTAGATGGACATCGGGCATGCGGCGGCTGAGCCCGGGCAGCCAAGCCGCGACGCTCAGCCACGCGCCGCCCAGGCCCAGGATGCTGAAGACAGCCATCTCCCTGAGGATGGGGAACGGCAGGGCCGCCAGTACCGCATAGCCGACCAGGCTCGTCGTCAGTGCCATCCCCAGCGTCGGCAGGATGCCCTTAATCCGCGCCCCGGCGTCCCAGACCCGGGTTGGATCGGCGCAGCCCGATACGTAAAGGATGCCGTAGTCCACGGCCACGCCGATGACGCTCGTTCCGAAGACGAAAGTCAGAAGATGCAGACGTTCGAAGAACATCCGGCTCAGGCCCATGGCGAGGAGACAGCCGACGCCGATGGGAAGCATGACGAGGGCCAGGGGCTTGAAGGAGCCGAACGTCAGGAGCATCAGGAGGACGATCCCGAGCAGCGAGCCCACGGCGATTGTGGACATCTCACGCTGGGCCTGCCGGGAGGCTCGGGCGCTGTGCAGGACGAATCCGGCGCGCAGGACATCCTCGGCGCCCGCCTGCTTCGCCGCGCGCACGGCGGCGTCGAGCGCGTTCGAGAGAGCCTGCTGCTCGGCGATGGAGGCTGGATGGCCGGACAGCTCCACGAACACGACCACCCATGCGCCGCCCCCCTCCGGGATCGTGAGCCGGTCTCCGGTTGCGCTCAGGGAGCTCCGGGACGCCGCTTCCAGCAGGTTCTCGGTGAACAAGCCGAAGGGATCGGATTCCAGCGGGGCCAGGCGCGGCGGCCCGATCGGGCTGTAGAGGCTCTGCGTGGCGCGTGAGAGCAGGGCCGAATCGGGCTCCTGGCGCAGACGCTCGCGCTGGGCCGGGGTGAGCAGGCGGTAGCGCCAAGGGAGATAGAAATCCCGGGCCGCGCCGAAGACGTCAGCCTCCAGCCGGGACATGACGTGCGCGATGCCGGCCCGGCCCTTGAGCGCGTCGGAACAGGCATCCGCGGCCCGGCCGGCCGCCTCTATGTCCCGGTGCCGCAGCAGCACCACAACACGGCGGGACCCGGCCTCGGCCATGCGCCCGACCGCCTGACTCACCAGCGGGCGCCGGCTGTCGGTGGGCAGCAGGGCCATGAGGTCCGTCTCATAGCCCGTGCCGCGGGCGCGACTCCAAAGCAGGAGCCCCCCGGCCAGGGCGGTCAAGGCCGCGAGGATGAAGGGGAGTATCCGCGGCCTATTCAAAAGACGCGCTCTCGGCTCCGCTCAACTCCGCGCCCAGCTTCACGTCGCTGAAATCGATCACGGTGCGGTCGCCG
Organism: Elusimicrobiota bacterium; assembly: GCA_016212885.1. Lineage (GTDB taxonomy): Bacteria > Elusimicrobiota > Elusimicrobia > UBA1565 > UBA1565 > UBA9639. The sequence goes on from JACRDO010000162.1 coordinate 19,477, forward strand.
TTGGCTTCCGATATCTCGATCTTTTCCAGGGTCTTGCCGCCCTGCAGGCGGATCTGGGCGACGACCTTGGCCACCAGGGCCTCCTTGGGCTTCAGCTCGGCCTTCCAGCGGCCCTCGACCAGCGGCGGCCCCGTGATGTCGAAATGCCGCTTGAGCTCGCCCACGTCCGCGGAGAAGACCGCGAAGAGGACCTTGCTGATCAACCGGAGAGCCGGCTGGTCCTCGGCCCGCATCCGGAAGCCCACTTTGCCGTCCTTGATCTGCGCGACCTCGACGGCAGTGATCTTTATGGCGCTGAGCGCCGGCTTGAGCGTGCGCCAGAGCGCGCCCTTGTCCTTCGCCAGCACGAAATCGCCCGAGGAACGCAGGGGCCTCTTGATGATTTTGATGGTTTTGACCTGTTGGAAGCGTCCCCGCAGGACGGTGAAGGGGGTCAACTGCTTCTGGATGTCCTCGACGATGCCTGGATGCGCCGTCGCGGGAAGAATGACCAGCAGGATTGCGAGCAGGGCCTTCATGGTTCATGATGTTACACAACCGTTCTTCTGCCGTCAAACCCTGCCTTGCCCCCGGCAGGCTATCTCTTAATGACCCATTTTGTTAAACTAAAAACTCGTCCGTCAACGACGAGCCAAACATCCGCGCGATCCGGCATGAAGATCAAGCTCATCTATCCGAAGTGGCCGAAACTGGCGCGGCAGACGGAGTTTCATCTGCCGCCGCACGGCCCGGTCTGCTTCGCAGCCACCGTGCCCGCCGAAGACGAACTCGTCTTCACCGATGAGAACCTGGAGGCCATCGACTTCGACGACCAGGCCGACCTCATAGCCATCTCCTGCCTGCTGACCTGCCAGATGCCGCGGGGTTGGGAGATCGCGGACCGCTTCCGCGCGCAGGGCGTCCCCGTCATCTTCGGCGGCATCGGGACCATGCTGCATGCCGCGCAGACCCTGCAGCATGCGGATTCGGTCTTCCTGGGAGAGACCGAAGGCCGCTTCGGAGAGGTCATCGCAGACATGAAGCGCAAGAGCCTCAAGAAGGCGTATGACTTCCAGCACGATTTTCCCGACATAAGGATGGTGGGGCCGGCGCGGCGGGACATACTCAACCGGAAGCTGTACAACTACCGCGGCGTGCAGATGGTCGACCTCCTCCACGCCTCGCGCGGCTGCCGGTTCGACTGCTACCCCTGCTGCGCGAGATTCCTGGGCGGCCGCTCATTCAGGCCGCGGCCGATCGACCAGGTGCTCCGGGAAGTCGAATCCATCGACAACAACCGTCTATTCTTCGTGGACAACTCGATGGCCCAGAACGACCAGTGGGAGAAGAACCTGTTCCAGGCCCTGGCCCCGCTCAAGAAGCATTGGATCTGCCATCCCATCAAGGACGACGACGAGATCCTGGACCTTGCGGCCCGAGCGGGCTGCTGGTATGTCTACCAGGCGATATTCGACGTCTCCGAGCGCATCCGCAGCCGCGTCAAGCGCCTGAAGGAGCGCGGCATCGGCGTCGAAGGGACGATCCTGCTCGGCCTTGACGAGCAGGACGAGGACGACATCAAACGGCTCGTCGACTTCCTGCTCGATATCGAGCTGGACCTGGCCGAGTTCACCGTCCTGACGCCGTTCCCGCACACCCCGGCCCGCGAAGCCCTGGCAAAGGCGGGCCGCATCCTGAGCGACGACTGGCGGCGCTACACCGGCGGGGAGGTTGTGTTCCAGCCGGCGCGGATGTCCCCGGCGAAGCTCCAGGAGCTCTACCACTACGCCTGGGACGCCTTTTACCCGAACAACAGCCAGAACCTGGCGATGGCCAAGCTCTTCATGAAGGTCGTCGGGAAGGAACGGGGCGAGGGGACGTATCGCCGGCCGCAGCTGCTCTCAGCGGGATGGGAGGCGAAGCGCCGCCGTCGCGCAATGAAGATCCTGCTGATCTCGCCGAACCTGACGCTGTCCCCCTATCCGGTCTACCCCCTCGGCATGGGCATGATCGCCGCGGCCCTGCAGGACGCCGGCCACGAGGTCCGGCAGCTCGATCTCCTGCAGCTGGGCCCCGGTCTCGACGCCGTGGCGCGCGAGGTCCGGCGGTTCAAGCCAGGCCTCGTCGGGCTCTCGGTGCGCAACATCGACAACGTCAACCTCCTGAACGAACAGCACTACATCCGGAACATCCGGGCCGTCGTTGCCAAGGTCCGGGAGGCCACGGACGCGCGGGTGCTGCTCGGCGGCGCCGGGTTCTCGCTGATGCCGGAGCTCATCCTGCGGGAGGTCGGGGCGGATTACGGCATCGTCGGAGAGGGGGAGGCCCTGGCGGTCGAGTTCGCGCGCAACGCCCAGGCGGGGACGTTCCCCGCGGAGCCCATCATCCGCTCGGACGGCTGGATCCCCGGCGGCCGGATCGGCCCGGCGCTCTACGACGAGAGCCTGCTCCCGTTCTACCTGAGCAGGGGCCGCATCGCCTCGGTCCAGACCAAGAGGGGCTGCGCCTCCCGGTGCGTGTACTGCACCTATCCCCTGCTCGAAGGCGCGCGCCTGCGCGCGAGGGAGCCCCGGTCCGTCGTGGACGACATCGTGCGCCTGCGCGACCGGCACCAGGCGAAGCACATCTTCTTCGTGGACTCGGTCTTCAACGACGACGAAAAGACCTATCTCGCAGTCGTCGCGGAGATGGAGCGCCGAGGCGTCTGCATGCCCTGGACCGGCTTCTTTAAGCCTGGCGGCCTCGACGATGAGACCGTCGCGCGCATGAAGCGCACGGGCTTCGCGGCGGCCGAGATCGGCGCGGACGCCGCGTGCGACACGACGCTCCTCAGGCTCGGGAAGGATTTCACATTCCGCGAGGTCAGGGAATGCAACGACCTCCTCGCGCGCCACGGGGTCGCTGCGGCCCACTACTTCATGTTCGGAGGCCCCGGCGAGACGCCGGAAACCGTGCGGGAGGGCATACGGAACGTCCTGGGGCTCAAAGACTGCGTGGCCGTCATCTTCATGGGAATCCGCATCCTGCCCGATACGCCGCTGGCTCGGCTCGCGGTCAAGGAGGGCGTCATCGCTCCCGGCCAGGGGCTCCTGGACCCGGCCTACTATGTATCCCCGGGCGTAGACCGGGAATGGCTCGAGCGCGCTTTGACCGAGGCCTTCGCAGGGGTGCGCCGCTGCGTATTCCCCCCCGACTCCCTGGACGGCCATGTCATGGCCTTCCACAAGATGGGCTACACGGGCCCCCTGTGGGAGATGCTCCTCCCCCGCAGAAGTCTTAGAAGAAGAAGACCTTGACCTGCGCGAGCAGCGTAACGACGTTGGCGCTATAGTCGATGTAGGCGCTCGACATCGCGGTGTGGTCCCACCGCAGTTCCGGGCCGATCGCGATGCGCTCCTTGACGAAGAAGTCCGCCCCGCCGTTGAACCCGAAGCCGACGATGCCGATGGAATCCGTGCCCGTCATCGTGATGCCTCCGACGGTAAATCCCGTCCCCACGTACGGGACGACCTTCGGGTTCGGGAAGAAGTGCCATTTCACGAACGGCGCCACTGAGGTGTAGGTCAGGGTAGTGCCGCCGGATTTCATCCCCGTCACGAAGAACGCGGTGCCGACCTCGAGGGGCTGCGTGATGAAGTACCCGACCCCGCCTCCCAGAAGCGACTGGCTCGATGACCCCCCCTGACTGGGAGATGTCTTCGAGTAGGAGCCCAGGAGGCTGAGTTCCAGGTTCCCTTTCGATATGAAATCGTCCAAGGCCGACGCCGGGACGAACGGCGCCGTCATCGTGGCCACGAGCAGCAAGAGCCCGACGGTCTTCTTCGTCGTCATTGCACCCTCCTATAATACATTACAATCCTGCGGCGGATATTAGCATATCTGTGCGCAGCTTGGGTCTCCTACCGGAGGGTGACGGTGAGATCGGAGTCGAAGGTGGGGGTCTGCTCCCGGTTCTGGCGGCGGGCTTCGTCCTGTACGCGGGGCTGCAGGTACTCGAAGAGGCTCTTGGTGGTGATCCGGCCCGACGCATCCTTGGCCTCGCCATTCAATCCCTTGAGGAGGAAGTAGGTGAATATCCCGTGGGACGCCTCCTTGTAGGTCGTCGTGATCTCGTCGGCCGAGGCCGCCGTCAGGAGGGACAGCTTGCCGCCGTGCCTCTTCTCGATGTCCACCCGGGTGACGAGCGGCCGCGCGCCTTGGGCCAGCACGGACCGGCCGCCCGCGCCCGAGAAGCAGGCGTCGAGCAAGATCACGACCTCACCCGCCTGGAGCGCGGCCAGAGCGTTGTAGAGCCGCTTGACCGGGTAGGCTGTGTCCGAGAGGAAGCCCGGGTCCCCGTCCCAGGGGACCAGGAAGGCCTCCCCCGTCTTCGGGTCCGGCGCGCCGTGCCCGGAGTAATAGAAGAACACGCGGCTCGAGGGCTTCACGTTGCGCGGCAGCCAGGACTCGAGGTACTTCTTGAACGACGCGAAGCCCGCCTGCGCGCCGGCGAGGTGGATGATGTTGCGCCGCGGGACGCCCAGCGCCTCGATATGGGAGAGGACGGCCCCCGCGTCCCGCTCCGCGAAATCAGCCTTGGGGATGGTCGAGTAGCCCTCTATCCCGATCACCAACGCGAAGTCGTCTTCGCGCGGGGCGGCCTTGTATGCCGCAAGGACGGGTGAGGGCGCCGGCGGCGCCGGACGCTCCTCCGCGCGCGGCGCGTCGGCGCGCTGCCTCGCGGCCGATGCGACGGCGGCGGGCGGGGGCAGGCCGCGAATCCGCCAGGCGGAGATCTTTCCGTCATTGCCCGCCGCCGCAAGCCACTGCCCGTCGCGGCTGAGCGCGACCGAGACGACCGCCGAGTCCTGCGGGAGGGCCGTGATCTCCGCCTTCCGGCCGACGTCCCAGAGGTGAACGGTTTTGTCCGGGCCGCCCGACGCGGCCAAACGTCCGCCGTCGTCCAAGGCGACGGAGACGACCTCCTGCATGTGGCCGGAGAAGACGGCGAGCTCCTCGCCGGTCGAGGCGCTGCGCAGCTTCACGAGGTGGCTCCAGACGGGCGCTCCGGCGCGCGCGCGCCGGCTGCCTTCCCGGCTCTTGACTTCGGTGAGTCCCATCGCGAAGATGTCGGACCCCGCCGAGAAGGCGACGGAAACGACCTCCCCGTACCGGCTCGCGGACTCGCTCAGGGTCCTGCGCTCCTTCCTCCCGGCCACATCCCACAGGCGGACCGTCTTGTCGCCGCTCGCCGAGATGAGGCCCTGGCCGTCCGGAGTGAAGGTCAGCGCGAGGATCTTCCCCTCATGGCCCGTCAGCCGGCCCTGGCTCTTGCCGAACTTGACGTTCCAGAGCTCGATGGTCCCGCCGTCGTCCCCTGAGGCGACGGTCGCGCCGTCCGGGCTGAAGGCCACGGCCCCGACCGATTTGGAGAGCCCCGTGATCGACTGGACGGCCCGTCCGCTCGCGACCTCCCAGAGCATGACGGTCCGGTCGTCGGCTCCCGTGGCCAGCGTCCGCCCGTCGGGAGCGATCGCCGCGGCGCGGACACGGCTTCGGTGCCCCTGGAGGGCGGCAAGCCGGGTCCCCTTATCGAGGTCCCAGACGGATATCGTTTTGTCGTCCCCGATGGACACGAGCCCGCCGGCGGGGCCGAACGCGAGCCCCCGGATGCCCCTGCCGGCCATCAGGACGTGCTGAAGGTCGCAGGAGATCGCGGACTCCTGCGAACCCAACGGGGCGGGGAGGCTTAGGGCGGCGAGGACCAGCCATACGGCGATCATAGCGCCCGGCCTCTTTCTGATGCGCGCGCCCTACGGAATGATCGCGCCAATATACTCGGCGATGATCCTTCCCATGTCGGAGGGCAATGTGCGGTCGCTGCTGCCCATCGTCCACGCGGCGCCCATGGCATTGTTGGCCGTCGAGAGCAGCTTTTCGCGCACCACCTCTCCGGTGGCGGCATCGGTGAGCGTCAACTGCACGCTCATGTCCGAACTGCCCACCATGGCCCCGAGCCAGAGCCGCGCGCCGCCGCTCACGATCCTCATGTTGACGACCGAGCCTTTCAGGAGGAGGGCATTTTTGTAATTCGCGCCGGCCTTCGCCTTCGTCACCGTATCGAAGAGCCTTTTTGATATCAAGGCCGACATGGCGGAGCTCTCGCATTCAGACACCGCCTTGGGGTAGTCCGTCGCGAGCTTCGGATCTATCTCGAAATCCTGGAAGACGAGCTTCGAATACCGCTGCGTCAGGGGAACCTCTTTTTCCTGCACCCTGAGGGCCCGATTGCCCCCGCAGGCGGACAAGACCATCGCTCCCAACAGAACGGCCGCGGACAGGACCAGATTTCCGAATGAAGTCCTTGTATTCATGATAAGGCTCCTCCCCATTTTGGCCAGACGTACCGCGCGCAGCTCAATAATAATCCCCATCCCCGCCCCTAAATAACCTGAAGGCGACGCCCAATTGGACCATCAAGCCGCTGAAATCCAGTTCATTGCGGTTCGCGACCCAGCCGTGATGGGTCGTCACCTTCAGGGGCGGCATGGCAAGATAGTCCAAGCTCGCCTGGAAGGAACACGTCTTCCCGACATTGAAGACCACGCCAAGCATGGGGCCCGTCCCGGGCTCGATGCTCACGTCGCCGGAATCGGATGATATCCCGGTCCATTGGGGCCTGATGTTCACGACGCTCAGATGCGGGCCGAGGGTGACGACCCGGCCGAGCTTGAACTTCAACGCCGCATCGCCGAAATAGAGGGGCCCGTAAAATGCCCCGACGAATCCGCCGGCGCCGCCGGTCAAGTCCAGGTAGGCGAAAGGCATCTCGATGCCCACCCCGATCTTCGTTGTCGGGGACCAGCTCATCCCGCTATTGACCGTATCCGTATAGCTATAGGAATACCACCCCCCATAGTACGACTTGCTGACATTGAAGCCCGTGAGATTACTGCTGTTCAGGAAGTTCCCCGGCATGATGTCGAAGACCATGTTCACGCCCGCGAACGCCCTGCACGGAACAAGACATGCGGCCAGAGCGAGCGCGGAGATCGCCCAGGCTTTGTTGATCGCTTTCATTTTGCTCTCCCTTTAATAAGCACTCTGAGCCGAGGCCTGAGGCTGCGTGTCGCGCCATGCTACACAATTTCGCTCATTTATGCCATCTCTTGAAGATGAGAGAAGTGTTCACGCCGCCGAACGCGAAGTTGTTGGTCATCAAGTACTCGACCTGGAGCTCGCGGGGGGCGCCGATGACGTAGTCCAGCTTCCCGCAGCGCGGATCCACGTTCTTCAGATTGAGCGTGGGAGCGACCCATCCCTCCCGCATCATATGGACGGATATCCAGGCTTCCAGCGCGCCGCACGCGCCCAGCGTGTGCCCCATGTAGCTCTTCAAGGAGCTGATCGGCAGGCGCTCGCCGAATATCCGCTGCGTGGCCTGGCTTTCCGCGATGTCGCCGAGCTCCGTAGCGGTGCCGTGCGCGTTGACATAGCCGACGGCCGAAGGATCCAGCCGGGCATCCTCCAAGGCCAGGCGCATCGCCCGCTCCATCCCCTCGCTTGAGGGGTTCGTCATGTGCACCCCGTCGCAGTTGGTGGCGTAGCCTGCCAGCTCGGCGAGGATGGCCGCACCTCGGGCTTTGGCATGGTCAAAGTCCTCCAGAACCAGAGTGGCCGAACCTTCGCCCACCACCAGGCCGTCCCGTTCCACGTCGAAGGGCCGCGGCGCGCAATGAGGCGTCTCGTTCTTGGTGGAGGTGGCGTACATGATGTCGAACACCACGGCGTCAATCACATGGAGTTCCTCCGCGCCGCCGCCCACCATGACGGCTTGTTTGCCGTACTTCACGGACTCGTAGGCGTACCCGATGCCCTGGCTCCCGGCCGTGCAGGCCGAGCAGGTGGGGATCACCCGGCCCTTGATGCCGAAAAACTGGCCGAGGTTCGCGGCGCAGGTGTGGCTCATCAGTTGGATGTAGGTGACCGGCGAGACGCCCTTGACGCTCTTGTTGACATAGATCAGCCGGCAGTATTCCTCCATCGCGGGCGGGGAGCCGGAGGTGGACCCGAACGAGATCCCGGTCGATCCGTCGCTCAGGATGGGAGAATCCAGCAGCTTCGCTTCCATCAGCGCGAGCTCGGTGGAGCGCGCCGCCATCAGGGCCACCCGTCCCATGGTGCGGATCTTCTTGCGCGGGTAGTGGTCCGGCGCGGCGAAATCCGCCACCCGGCCTGCCAGCCGGGTCAGCATGCCCTCGACCCCGCCCCAATCCGGCATCGCGACGATGCCGGACTTCATCCCCCGCAGGTTCTCCCGCACCGTCGGCCAATCCTGCCCGAGCGGGCAGAGCCCCGCCATCCCAGTCACGACGACCCGTTTGGTCACAACATGCCCCCGTTCACGGAGATGCACTGGCCCGTAATATAGGCCGCTCCTTGAGAGAAGAGGAAGGCGACGGCGGCGGCCACCTCCTCCGGCTGGCCCACGCGATGCAGCGGGATGGCCTTCACGATTGAATCCAGCGGCAGCCCATCGATCATCTCGGTCTCGATGAGGCCCGGTGCGACGCAGTTGACGGTGATCTGCCGCTTCCCCAGCTCCCTGGAGAGCGCCTTGGCCGCGCCGATGATCCCCGCCTTGGCCGCGCTGTAGTTGACCTGGCCGCGGTTGCCCGCGATCCCGGACAGCGATGACATGGCGACGATGCGCCCGCCCTGCTTTGCGCGAACCATTTCCATGGCGAGCGGCGAGAGGACGTTGAAGAACCCGTCGAGGTTCGTCCGCAGGACTATGTCCCATTGCTCGCCGGTAAGCGCGGGGAACGGCGCGTCCGCGATGGCGCCGGCGTTGCACACGACGCCCCAGAAGACGCCGCGGCGCTGGATGTCTTCGGCCAGCGCACGACGCGTCCCTGGGCGGTCGCAGACGTCGAAGGGCAGGAGACTCCCGGAACCGCCGCCGGCCAGGATGCGCGCGAGAGCCTCGTTCGCCGCGGCCTGGCTGCTCTTGTAGTTGACCGCCACATCGAATCCGTCGGCCGCCAAGCGCAGGGCGGTGGCGAGCCCGATGCCGCGGCTTGCGCCCGTGACCAGAACTCTTCTCTTCAAAGCTCGCTCTCCTCAAGGAACCGCTCGATCTCCTTGGGCCGATACAGGTTCAACTGAGCGGCGACGAGCGTCCGCCGGGTTACGGCGTCCTGAACCGAACAATCGAAGACGAACAACTCCCCCTCCCCCCAGACGCGCCGCGCCGACACGTGCAGCGTCTGCCCCGGGGTGAAGCCCCGCGTCCGGATGTCGACGCGCCGCGAACCCAGCAGAAAGCCGACACTGGGCCCTACGCCGCGGGCCCGGTCGGCCATCCCGGCGTGGGCGGCCACGGCCTGCGCCATGTATTCCAGGCCGACCCAGGCCGGGACTTCCCCGTCCTCCAGGAACATCGACTCCGGGGTGAGAACCGCATCGCAGACGGTCCCCTGCGCGTCATGGCTGATGACGCGGCGCAAGAGCACCATGCGGCCGGAATGCGGCACGACGTCCCTTGCCTCTACCGGGGGTGTAAGAGTGTCCATTGCCAGCGCCTTTGCCCGATGCGCATCTCAAGCGCGTCCTGCCCGCCGACGTGCCAGCGCAGGAAGTCCAGCGCGGGTATCCCGATCGTCCCGTCCGACCCTGCGCCGTCTCCGCCTGCCGGCCCGCCGAATCCCAGGGCGACCCGGCCTGAGCCCGGCTCCCCTTCGGCCTCCAGGAGCAGGGCCACGGAATACGGGATGCAGCGCCCTCCGACCAGTCCGTTGAACGGTTCCGGGAGGACGTCCTCCACGGCGACGAGCAGGACCGGCCGGGCCGGGTCATGCCTCAACATGCCGGCCGCGTCCAGGAAACCGTAGCAGAACGAGGCCTCGCCTCCGGCGATGGACCGGGAGGCCTGGCGGTTCTTCGCCACGAGACCCCAGTACCCGGCAGCGGTGTGATGCACCGAATTGGTGAAATCGGCAGGCAGGAGCGTGTCTTTCTCGCTGAGCGCCTTCAAGAGGCGCGCCATCACCGCCATGTCTCCATGCCGGGATGCGACGACCAGGCGCACCGCGTCGCAGGGCGCCCCCGCGTCCCGGCAGCACGAGTAGGCGGTGTTGAGCGCCATGCGGTTGAAGCGGCTCATGCGGCGGCCCAGCATGGGGGCGATGAACCCCACGTCGGGGGCGCCGTCGAGCGGGATTTCCCCGGGGGACTTCAGGAACCCGAGCCATTTCGACTTATCGCTCAGACCAGGCGCCCAGGCGGCCCACTCACGCACTGAGACCGGGGGGACGCCCGCAGCTACCACCGTTGCCTCCCTATGACCACTGAGCAGTTGCTGCCGCCGAAGCCGAACGAATTGCTCATGAACGCGCGTCCCGCGCCGGTCTCGAGGAATTGGCCGGGCTTCGTCAGGGCGAGCGCGCAGAGGGCCGAGTCTTTCTCGCCGTCCCAGCAATGGGGCGGCAGGAGGATCTTCCCGTCGATGGGACTGGCCAGGGCGAGCCAGCAGAAACCGACCTCCATGGCGCCGGCTGCCCCCAGCGTATGCCCGATCAGCGGCTTGGTCGAACTCGCCGGCACTCCGGGCAGTATCCGTGAGACCGCCTTGCTCTCCATCTTGTCGTTGAGCTCCGTCCCCGTCCCATGTAGGTTGATGTAGTCGATGGCGCCGGCCTCCAAGCCCGCGTCCGCCAGCGCGGCGGCCATGGCCGCCGCCGCGCCGACCCCTTCCGGATCGGGGGCGGACATATGGTGGGCGTCGGAGGACTCTCCGACGCCCAGGAGCTGGATCCCGCCTTCGGCTCGGGTTAGAAGGAACAGCGCCGCCCCCTCCCCGACGTTGAACCCGCGGCGGTTGCGGCTCATGGAGTTGCACGGCGACTGCGAAGTCGCCTGCAGGGAGCCGAAGCCCTGGACGGTCAGCCGGCATAGGGAATCCGCGCCCCCCGTCATGACCGCGTCGCAGAGCCCCATCTCCAGCAGCGCCTGCGCGCAGGAGAAGACCTTGGCGCTGGAGGAACAGGCGGTCGAGAGGGTATAGGCCGGGCCCGAGACCCCGCAGCACTCGGCCAGGAAGAGCGCCAGTCCGCCCAACTCGTGCTGGGAGTAGGAGTAATCCGCGGGCGCCAGCCCCGTCTCCCGCCACGACGCATAGGCGGCCTCCGAGGCCGCGACTCCCGATGTGCTGGAGCCCATGACCACGCCGACGCGGGCGGGCCCGTGCTCCCGGACCGCGGCGCGCACCTCCGCCTCGATCTGCCGCAGCGCGCACAGGGCGAGCGAATTGTTGCGGCAGCGATAGCGCCTCAGGCCGTCCGGCACCTGGGGAAGCGCGGCGTCCACCCGTCCGACGCGGACCGACTGGCCGGGGAAGAGTTCCTCGTCCATGACCAGGGAGCCCTGGTCGCCTTGCGCCAGCCGGGTCCAGATCGTCCTGGTGTCCGACCCCAGCGAGTTCACCATCCCAAGGGCGGACAAGCGGCTGATGCCGCGCCCCGTCGCTTCCGTCCTGGGCCTCACGGCCGCCCCCCCTCGTAGAGCCTCCAGGACTTGGCCCGCGCCTGCTCAAGGAGCCAGCGCAGATCCTCGTCCATGGGGCGATCCTCTTCGAGGAAGGGGACGTTCCGGCGCACCGCGGCGCTGAGTTCGCGGGCCTCTTCCGACAGCAGGCCCGGATCCAACTCGGCCCTCCGGGTCCGGATGTCCAGCCCCTGCAGGGCGCCCAGCAGCGCGGCCACCGCCACCTGCTCGCAAAGATCGAGGACGCGCAGACAGTCCCGGGCGGCGATGGTCCCCAGGCTGACCTTGTCCTGGTTATGGGACTCGGTCGAACGCGAGAAGACGCTGGCGGGCATGGCCAGCTTCAGGGCCTCGGCGGCCCAAGCGGAGGTTCCGATCTGCAGGGCTTTGAAGCCGTGATTGATGGGCGCCCGCTCGGCGGATGCCCCCGAAATGTTCGGCGGCAGGCCGTGGCTGGTCCGCGGATCGACCAGGAGCGCCATCTGGCGGTCCATAAGGTCAGCCAGGTTCGCCACAGCGGTCTTCATGCAGTCCATGACGAAGGCGATATGCCCGCCGTAGAAATTTCCCCCATGCAGGATCGTCCGGTTCGGGCCGTCGACGATAGGGTTGTCGTTGACGCTGTTGAGCTCCGTCTCGATCTGCCGGCGCATCCAGGGCATCGCGTCCGCCAGCACGCCGATGATGTGAGGCGCGCATCGGATAGAGTAGCTGTCCTGAAGCCGGCGGCCAGCGGCTTCGCCGCCCTTGTCGAGGCAGCGCTGCAGGTCCGTCCGGATCCACGCCGCGACCTGGGCCGGGCCCGGGTGGCCCTTCAGCTCGAAGAGACGCGCGTCGAACTGACCCGGGTTCCCCTTCAGGGCGATGGCGGCGAAGGCCGTGATCCGGCTCGCCAAGCGAGCGAGGTAGGAGGCCCGGTCGAAGGCGAGGCAGGCCAGGGCGGTCATCACGCTCGTCCCGTTCATGACTGCCAATCCTTCCTTGGGCGCGAGCTTCAGCGGCTGCCGCCCTATCTCCCGATGGACGTCGGCCGCGCTCCGGCGCCGGCCCTCATAGACCACATCGCGTTCGCCGATCAAAGCCGCGGCCACGTAGGACAGGGGCGTCAGGTCCCCGCTGGCGCCCACCGAGCCTTCCTCCGGGATCAGGGGCAGGATCGGCCGGTTGATGAAATCCGCCAGGCGCTCGAGGAGCACCCAGCGCACCCCGGAATAGCCCCGGGCGAGGGAGGCGAGCCTGGCCGCGAGGATGGCCCGGGTCGCGGGCTCGTCGAACATCCGCCCCAGCCCGCAGCCGTGATACCGCGTTATTTGCCGCGGCAGCTCCTCCACGAGCGCGTTGGGGATCCTGCGGTCCAGGGAAAAGCCGTACCCCGTGTTCACCCCGTAGACGCTCGCGTTCCCCCGCCACAGGTCGTCGACGAACTCCACCCCGCGGTCCACCCGCTCGCGCCACTGCGGGTCGTCGGAGAGCGACACCCGGGCGCCCCCCGTGGCCAAGGCCAGGATGTCTTCTATCGTCCAACTCCCGCCGCCGGCGATGACGTCGCGCTCCGAACTCACGTTCGTCCACCCCAGAAATCATAGAAATTGAACCACTGATAAGGCGCTTTGCGGCAGTAGAACTCCAGCCGCAGGGCATACCGCCGCAGGAGATAGTCGAGCCGCTCATCGCGCGACCGGCGCGGCAGCACGATGCGGTCGGCAAACTCCTCCGCGTAGAGTTCATATGTCCGGTCTCCGGTCCGCAGCCCGAAGGTCAGCATGACCGGGCACTCCAGCAGACTCGCCAGGATCAACGGGCCCTGGGGGAAGGCGGCCTCCCGCCCCAGGAAGGGGATCCAGGATGTCCGCTCATGCCTCCCTCCGCTCTTGGGTCCGACCCGATCTCCGTGTATGGCGATCAATTCGCCTCGCCGGATGCATTGCAGGAGCTCGAAGACCGTCTCAACGCTGGAGGGAGCGTATTCCACGATGCGGATGTTCCCCTGGCTGTGAAGCCGCTTGAGCTCGGTGGAGATGTTCCGGGAATTGCCGCGGAACATCAGGGCGTTGATGGTGATCCCCAGCCTCTCCGCGAGGATCCGCATGACGTCGATGCTGCCCAGATGCGCGCCGAGCAGAACCGCTCCCCGCTTCTCGCGCGCCAGACGTTCCAGCAGGTCGTGCCCATGTCGGGAGAACACGTAGTCGCGGGTCTCGCCGCTGATGATGGCCGGCCGGTCCAGGATCATCCGCGCGAACTCCAGGAAATGCCTGAAAACGTGCCGCCAGGTGGGCGCTCCGGGGCCGGGCATCGAGTCGGGGTGCTCCAATCTCAGACGCAGGAAATAATCCAGGGAAGCGCGGCGTTCCCGGGCATGCCGCAGGAAGAAATACGCCACGATGGGATAGAGCAGCGCCGCAGCGACGCGCCGGCCGCAGAGGCGGTAGGTCCACAACATGAAGGTTATTCCCCACCGGGAGCCCTTCTCTCCCAGATGGTACCATCGCGGCGCCTGGCCCGCGCGGGTCTGCGCAGCCGACTTCGACCTCGGCTCGCCGCTCAGGGTGGCGGTCATGACCGCCTCCTTATGGCCCGGTCACAGCCATCCCTTCCGCCAGGCTCAGTCATGCGCCGCCCGCTGCGGCCTGCGGGGACGGTTCTCCGAGAATGAACCGGCCCGAGGAGAACAGGACGTCCCCGTCGGCGAACTCATAGAAGAGCTTCTCCTCGCCCCCGGTCCGCTTCACAACCACACGCAGCGAGAACTCGCGTCCGGGCAGGAGCAGTTCCCTGAACTTCACCGCCTCCATCTCTTTGAGGGCCGGGACCCGGCCCAGAAGCTCGGAGGCCGCCATCCACGCCCATTTCGTCTGGACCACGCCGGGCACGACCGGAAATTCCGGGAAATGCCCATCCAGATATCCCAGATCGGGAGGGACGCGCAGGCGCAGCGTGATCTTATCCGATGTCCGGACGCGTTCCAGGCGCTCCGGCTGCGTCACCGCCGGGTCGTAGGGTGGATGAAAGAGCCGCTTGAGCGCCGGCGCGGTCGTCTTGCCTTGGGCATCCATCGGGAACGCGTCCACATAGCGGAAGTGTCTCGGCAGCGTAACGGGCTCGAAATGTCGCCGCAGATGCTCCCGGAGGGTTCGGCTGATCGAACCTAAGCCGTTTGGAAAGTTCGATGCGCCGTTCGGAAGTTCGGGACGCCCCGGCTTCAGGAGCTGCCGCTGAGCGGACGCCTTCAGCACCACGACCGCTCCCACGAAATCGCGCGCGGGCCGCCCGGCGCCCTGAAGGATGACCAACCTCGCATGGGCCACCCAGGGATGGGCCTGGAGCCGGCGTTCCATCTCATCGAGCGAAAACCTCTCCTCGGCGATCTTGGCGATCCGGTCCACGCGGCCGAAGACCCGGAACCGCCCGTCCTCCAGGACCGCGCCGCGATCCCCCATCATCTGGGCGGGGGAGTCCTTGCCGGCCTCGGCGAACGGCGAGCGCACTTGCAGCTGGTCCGGGCCGGCGCCGGCCCCCGCGATGGAGACGCTCACCCCTTCGAGAGGCCTCCAGTCGGCGCCGGCCCCCTCGCCGCATTGCCGGCGCCAGCCTACGCCGCCGGTTTCGGTGGAACCGAACACCTCGATAGGCGCGCAGCCCGTCCGCGCCAAGACGGCTTCGGACGAGGAGAGCTTCAGGAGACATCCGGAGGAGAAGATCGCGCGGCACCCCAGGCCCCCGGGCGGCACATCCGACGCCTGGTCGATACGGTCCAGATGGACCGGCGAGCTGATGATGCATCCGGCCGCTTGTCGGCGCATCGCGGCGAAGATCTCCTCCCAGAAGAAGAACGTTTGGGCATGGAAAGGCCGCCCCGCGCATAGGGGCCAGAGCAGCCGGAACAGCATGCCGTAGATGTGCTGATGGGAAACGGTGGCGAACACCGAACACGCCCCCAGGCGCTCTCCGAAAGTCCGCTCCAAGACGGCCACTTCCTCTTCGAGCTGCGCCACGGCCTTGACGACCCGCTTGCTCTCCCCGGTCGAACCGGACGTGAACAACTCGACGCACTTCCTGGACGGGTCCAGCCGCCGCCAGTGGAAGGAGCCCGTCCCTCCGGCCGCGGGCTTAAGCCACCGCTGTCCGGTGGCCCGGGGCGCGATGTCGCCGATCCCGCCCTCCAGAGTCCCCAGGCACTCCGCGATGCTGCCGGGCCGGAGGTTGGGAGGCAGGACAGCAACGTTGTCAGTCTGCCACAGAGCGCACAGCCCCACCGCGAAAGAATAGCTCGATCCGCAGGCCAGCAGCCATCGGCCGTTCCGTTCTCCCCCGAGGCGGATGCACATGTCCGCGACCGCGCCGCGGAAACCGCGCCAATCCACCGGCCGGTCATGGTCGAAGGCGACCAAACCGTCCGGGGGGCGCTCCTGAGTCAGAAGATCCGACAGACGCGAGAAGCGCAGTCGTTGAGTCATGCGCGCAATCCCGGCCCGGGGCGCATCGGCGGCGGCCTCCGGAAAGTCTGGAACGTCTCCGGCCTCAGGGAACCCGGGCATTACCCCGCCTTCTAAGTCCTCTTGAAGATGACTTCAACGACGTCCTGGACAGTCCGGATGGACCGCAGCTCGGATTCCACCAGCTTGATCCCGGTCTCGGTCTCCAGCTTGACCGCCAAGTCGATGGCATCGATGCTGTCGAGATCCAGATCCTCGAATAGTTTGGCGTCGGGCTTGACGGCTTCCCTGTCGATTCCAAACTCCTTTACGAACACGTCGGTGATCTTTTGAGTTATCTGTTCTTTGGTGCCCATGCCCTTGCTCTACCCACCCAGCGGAGGCTTCGGCGTGTCGCGGCGGTTCTCAGCGACGAACACGGCCAGGTTCCGCACGCTTGCGAAATGGTGTATGTTCATCGAGACGTCGCCGTCCATCTGGATCCGGTATTTCTTCCCGATCACGATCGCCAGTTCCAGAGCGTCGATGGAATCGAGGCCGAGCCCCTCCACGAACAGAGGCTGCGTGCTGTCTATGTCTTTGGGCTGGATGTCCGGAAGTTCCAGCGCCTCGATCAGCAGTCCTTTGAGTTCCGACTCAAGGGCGGAAAGGTCATGATCCTGCATGGCTCAGCCGGCCGTGTTCCGAATCATATTGCGTTCCTCCGCGAAACCTCTTAACTTTCCACGTTTGATTTTACCTTAATTCCAGCTATTTTTGCATTCCATGCGGCCAACCGGATTTGACCCGCCGATGGCGTGTTGTCTAATATTGATCTCGATGCGATATTCAACCGCAGGTTTTCCATTTAGCCGCCGGCTCGGGCGCTGCTGCCTCATCGGCTTCCTGCTGTCCGGCGGCGGCTGCCTTCCGGTCATGAAGGACTATGCGGGGCACCGGGTATTCAACCCAATGTACCTCTTCTATCTGGAGTGGGGATTGCGCGATAAGTGGCAAAAGCCCGACGAGGTGATCACCGCCCTGGAGCTGCCGCCCTCGGCCGTGGTGGCAGACATCGGGGCCGGCGGCGGCTACTTCACCGAGAAGTTCTCCGCCGCGGTGGGGCCCTCCGGGCGCGTCTACGCTACGGACGTGCAGGAGGTCATGATCAAGCGGCTCGGCAAGCGGGTGGGGCGGCGCGGCCTCGGGAACGTCTCGGTGGTCCGCGGAGGGTTCCACGACACGATGCTTCCCGAGTCCTGCTGCGACCTGGCGTTCTTTTCAAGCGTCTACAAGGAAATCGACGCCCGGATCAGCTACATGAGGAATGTCCGCAGGATCCTCAAGCCCGGCGGTCGGGTGGCGATCCTCGAATACCGCCGGGACGTCGACGCGCCGGGCCCGGAGCCGGGATCGCGCCTGGCGCAGGAGCAGGTGATCGACGAGATGCAGTCGGCGGGCTTCGTGCTCCTCAAGAGCCTCGATTTCCTGCCGCGGGAGTACTTCCTGGTCTTCGGCGCGGCCCCTTGACGCCGACGACGAGGTCTGCGCGCGCTGCAGGGCCGTCTTGGAGAGCGTGCCTCTCCGGCATTGCCGGCGCCGCGGGATCGAAGGCCGCCTTCAAGGGCCTTGCTTGGGCGGCGCTTCGCCAGAGGCCGGGGCAGGCTGTTCGCCTAAATGGGCCGCCTTGACCCGGCCGACGATGTGGGCCGGTATCACGACTCCGGCGGAAACCGCGTAGCTTACCCAGGTCGGCACGACCATGAACAGGGAAGGCCACCTCAGCGACTCGCCGGCCGCGTAAGTGCAATAGGCGGGGTAAAGGATCTTGTAGCCGCTCTTCTCATCCTCGATTTCCCTCTTGTCTCGGTAGTACCCGAAAACATCGCCTGAGGCTTGGGCTTCCACGTAGAGGGGGAGCAGGGGCAGCCCGCCGAGAAAGGCATAGGTGCCCTTGTGCTTTCTTGGGGCGAAGTCCTTGGCATGACCGGCCTCATGCAAAGCGATGGCCGGGTGGTCGGAATAGACATGCAGGGTGTTCGTGTAAGGATTGTAATGGTCGCCGGCGCTCATGGGCAGGAGGCTGCCGAAAACTCTTCCGGGGAAGGCTGAGTACATGGCGACGCTCAGGATTCCCAGAGTGTAGCGCCAGCCGGCGCCCACGGTTCTATTGCGGAAGAGACGGCGCCATTCCGAGCCCGGGGCGTATTGGTTCAAGCGGACCTTCACGTTGCGCAGGTCATTATCCTCCAAGTAATGTTTGAGCTTCTCCTCCGTCTCCGGGGAGATGTTATGGTTCTCGATCTTCCAGTTCCAGAGAACCAGTTTGGATGGGAGGGATGAAACGTAATGCCCGAGGCCGTCCAGAAGCCATTGCGGCCTGCCCCTTTCCACTTGAGGTTCCCCCGGCTCCAAGGCCGAGCCCGGAGATTCGAGGTTGCGCCCGTAGTGGTAGGGCGCCGTGGCGCAGCCGCACGCAAGCAAACCGCCCAGGGCCAGAGGGAAAAGCAGGCGAATGAATCCCCGCGAGGCCGGTTTCATGCGCTGATTCACCTCGGCTCCAGCGAAATCCAGGCCGAAAAGCGCATCATGAGATTATATATTATTGTAAAAATTATAGAATAACCGCCGGCTTGACCCGCTTCCTGGCCGAAGGATTCTCCCTGGGCCTCTCGACTGGGCCGTACTGCCTGAGCGCGTGCGCGCCCCTGCTCGTCCCCTTCATGCTGGCGGACGGACGGGGCACTTGGAGAGGAAATGCCCTGCTCCTGGCAGAGTTCATCGCCGGCCGCCTGGCGGCCTACCTGCTTTTCGGGCTCGCTGCCGGAGCCATAGGCTCGGCATTCGCGGGCCGCCTGCCTCCCCGCCTCTTGTACGCGGCGATGGCCTTCTCCGGGCTCCTGATGCTGGCAATCATGGCGCTGAAGACCGCCCCCCAGCTCTCGCTCTGCGCATGGGCCCTGCGCTCGCGGGGCCTCAAGCGCCTCCCCTTCGCCTTGGGTTTTGTCGTGGGCGTCAACGTGTGTCCGCCTTTCGTGGCTGGCTTGGCGCAGGCCCTGCGGCTCGCGTCCCCCTCAGCTGGGGCCTCGTACTTCCTGGCCTTCTTCATCGGCACGACCCTGTACATGCTGCCGCTGTTCGCGATCGTCCCGCTCGCCTTCATGAAGCGCCTGCAGGACATCGGAGCCATCGCCTGCGGGCTGACGGGCTTGTGGTTCACCGGCTTGGGTCTGCATGGGCTATTCAAGGGTTAAAATAAAATCGGGCCCTCAGCCGTTATATCCAGCAGGGGCTCTCGAACGCCGGGTGGGCTAGAGTGGACAGCGAAGAAGAACTCTGCCGAAGACTGAAAGCCGGGGACCCCCAAGCGTTCAAAGAGCTGGTGCGGGAATATGAAACGCCGATCTACAGCTTCCTCTGCCATCGCCTGCGGGAGAGGGCCGCGGCCGAGGACGCATTCGCGGAGGTCTTCGTGAGGGTCTGGCGCGGCATCGGGAGCTACCGTCCGCAGGGCCGGCTCAAGGCCTGGCTCTTCACCATCGCCCATAGGCTTTCGCTCGACCTGGCGGAGAAGGCCAGCCGGCGCGAGCAGTCCCTGGACGCGGAGGACGCGCAAGGGCGGCCGCTCTCGGAAACCGTGGCCGGCCCCGAGCCCGGGCCGGAGCGCGAGGCCATTGGGCAGGAGACCCGCGTGCGCATAGAGGCCGCGCTCGCCTCCCTGCCCGAAGAGCAGCGGCAGGTCTTCCTTCTGCGCGAGTACGGCGATCTGAGCTTCGCAGAGATCGCGCTCGCCATGGACTGCCCGCTTTCGACCGCGCTCTCGCGCATGCGCTACGCGGTCCGCAGGCTGCGGGGAGAACTGGAGGGCCTCGATGCATAGCGACGAGCACGATGACCGCTGCCTCCTCTATCATTCCGGGGAGCTGGCCCCTGAAGACCGGGCCGCGTTCGAGGCTGAGCTGGCCGCCTGCGAAGGCTGCCGGGAGTTCCTGGCTTCCCTGCGCAAGGCTTCCCGGCTGGCGGCCGAGGCCGCGGTGGAGCCGCCTCATGGCCTGGCGGAGCGGACATCGGAAAGGGTCCTGGCCGAGCGCGGGATGGAGAGCCCCCCGCTGTTCACTCGGCGCTCGCTGGGCTTCGCCCTGGCTTTCGCGGCCCTGGCGATCGCGGTCTACGTCTTCGGCCCCCGTCGTGCAGGAGAGCAGTCCCTCAATTGGACCAACGGGATCGAGCGGGACCTAGCCCGGACGGAGAGGAAGCTGCAGGCGCTTTCGCGGGACATCGCGGTCGGGACGGACCCGGCGGAGATCGACTCGGATTTGCGCGGGCTCGAGGAATCGGCAAGGAAGCTGGAAAAGCAGCTGCTCTGAAAGAGCGGGAGGCGGACATGGCGTCTAGGAGAGCGTGGGCGGTGCTGTGCGGAGCAATTCTAATTCCGGCGTTGGCGGCGGCCGCGTGGGCGCAGAAAGGCCCAGGGCCCGGCCGGGAGCCGGGGGGGCCTCCTCCCGGGATGGAGGACGAGCGGGACTTCCCGCCGGGGCCGCCCGAGGGCGAGGAGAAGGCCATGGAATTCGCCCGGGAAAGCTTCCCGCCCGAGATGGTCAAGGATATCGAGCGTCTGCGGCAGGAGAATCCGGACAAGTTCCGCCGCAGACTGCACGACATGGCGCCCATCTTGCGCGACCCCGAGGCGCGGGAGATGATGAAGCGCAACATGAAGGCGGAGTTCGCGGTGCGCCGGCTGGCCCAGGGCATCAAGAAGGCCCAAGGGGCGGAAAAGGATGCCCTGAAGAAGGACCTCGAGAAGGCCCTCGCCGAGGAGTTCGACGCGAAGCTGGCAGGCCACGAGCTGAAGCTGAAGAAGATGCAGGAGGAGATATCGAACCTCAAAGCCCGCATCGAGAAGCGCAAGGGGCTCAAGGACAAGATCGTCCAGAAGCGCCTGGGCGAGATGACGGGGGAAGTCGAGACCTGGGATTGGTGAGCTCAGGGTCAAGCGGGGAGCGGCCTGGATAGGAAGGGGCGCTCCCCGCTGCTTTTGACGAGGGACCCTTGACAGAGTTGCGTTTCCTGTTGATTCTTGTAGAGTCATGTTGCTTGGTCATGCCCGGAGCCGGCGCATCCTATTGGGGCTTTTGATGTTTATAGGCCTGGGGGGGGCGTTTGCCTCTTGCATAGGGCTTTTGCCGGCGATCAAGCCGGGAATTCCAAGCTTCTGGCCTTAAGTTCGTTGCTTCCGGATATCGCCGACGGCCAGGCATTGAAGGTCAAGGTCGCCGAAGCTCATCGCATCGTTCTGCAATTGGACAAAGAAACTCTGGCCGAGAAGTTGAAGCTTCCGAACGTGAATGGAGTATTCGACCCCATCAATTTGGGGCTGGCAAAGCCGGCCAAGCCAAATGAGTATGGCGGCGGCATGTCGTCTCGCCTGGAATTCATCGAGAAGAATCTGGCGAAGAGCCTTCATGACCTCGCCAAGCTGCCCTCGGCTTGCGACGCTGCGCATCAGGCCCAATGGAAGGCCGCTTCGGCAAGCCTTCAGCTTCTGCTCAAGACCATCACCCAGGCGAAGCAGGCGCGGGTGCAGGCGACTTGGACAGCCAAAGAATCGGACAAGCTGATACAAGCCGCCCTGGCGCGCTTGCGGGGAGCAAACGACAAGGCGTCCGTTCGGGAATTGGAGAGCTACAACAAGAAACTGCAAGACGGCCTTGATGCGGCTGCAAAGGCTCTGGGCAAGGGACTTGCGGGGAAGAGCTTGGACAAGAAGGTCATGCCGAAGCTGGGCGGCAAGTGCGGAAGTGTTCAGGCGATAGAGCTTCCAACCCAGAAGGAAGCCGGCATGCAGCTTGCGGGCAAGGGCAGCACGAAGGCAGCCGGGTCCGCCCGTATTGCGGCGAAAAGTGATGTTGTGTTTGCATCTGCGGATACTTCGAAAAATGCTCTATCCAAGCCGGAATCGACCAAACTGGATGTAGCGACTCAAAGTGCTCGGGGTGGTGAATCTTATATTCAAAAAGGCTCAACTGTCTCGCTCGCTGTCGAGAAAGGAAGACCGAATCCTCATCAGCGCGCATTTGCGGCCTTGGCTGCGGCTATCGGAAGCCCCATGGCCCCTGCAGCGTCATGGTGCGATTTGGATGACCTGAACTACAAGATCGCAAAAGCGAGCGAGACTATCGGAAAAATAGAAAAGAATATCATCATGTTAGGAAGGGAACCCGATTGCTGGACAGATTGTTTAGATCTTATAAAGGCACAGGAGAACTTCAAGAACGGGCAGCAAAGGTACTTGAATAGCCTGCTGGCGGAAAAAAGGAAATGCGAAGGGCCCACTTGCGCGGAGAGGGGGATTGGAATCGAAGGGCCTGCTGACTTAATACTATTTAAGCCGTCCGGGAAATCGCCAACCCAATCCTTCCGAGTAACGGCGAAAGTGGGTTCCATTACGAAAGTCCAGTGGTCAACATCCAGCAACAAGGTGACCGTGCAGGGTAGAACCGACCAGACGACAGTCAAGATTCGCCCTTCTTTGGAGAGTGGTCGCGCAGGCGATGTAGCCGTTGCCGTGGACGTGGACGGGTGCTCTGCTCAGCGGAAACTGACGGTGAGACGTCCGGCAAGTTTGGAGCATGGGACTTTGAAGTATGGTAGATTTCAGAAAAAACGGTTGATATTCTTCAACATACTGTACGGAGGAACTGATGGTAAGTTCATATGGACTTTGAAGGATCAGTTATCGAAGCCTTTGGGCGGCACCGAAGTAATCGAAAGCGTTTGGTGCGACCAAGAGGCAAGCAACGTGAATTGCCGCACAGCTGGCTTTCTCTGGCCGTTTTCTCCCTGGCCAGAGCACCAAAAGACGGATAGTGCTGGCCTATTGGGTGATACATATGGAATCGCGCTTAGTGATCTGCCTCCAACCCATAAAGTCACACTGCACCAAAAATTGATATCCAATGGTTACAACGGAACAACTGATGTCGTAATTACAGAGTCCAGCGTCGTTGGGACAAGTCCCGTGGAGCTAAAATAGTCATGAGATTGAAGCACGCAATGATTTTTCTCACCATCATCTTGTCAGCGACTCTGGTGCTCGACGTTGAGTCTTTCGTGGATTTGACTCGTTTTTCCCATCTCCGGCATCTCTCTCCGGGCTATACACCTTTGATTGACGGGGATTTTTTCAACGGCCGCAGTGTCTTCTCTGCGTTCACTGACATGCTTTCCCTAATCATCCTTGTCGTAATGATTGTGATGATTCGACGGGCCTATACTGGCCGTTTGAATAGGCTGCTGCGTGTCGCTGTGCCAATTCCTTTTGCGCTCCTAATTCATTGCTTACTTGATAATCAAATAGATACCTATATTTATGAGCGGAACTTTTCCGGCGTTCTTGGAATCTTTTCCTGGACTCTGCTGTATGCAATCCCTGGATATTTGATAATAGGCCTGATCCTGTTTCTTTTGATAATGCTTACCTGCTATCCGGCGGGAATTTTGATGGACAAACTCCTGCTGTACGTGACATGCAGGATGAGCAAACGGTGCGCCGACACCGTTGAGCTGAAATAGCTAAGCCACTCCCCGCTTATAATGTTAAAATCTCCTTCAGGATGCCCTCGCGAATCCTTGGCCGCCTCTTCCTTCCCTTCGCCCTTTGCGCCGTTCTGAGCGGCACCGCCGCTCCTGAGAACGGCACCAGCCGGCAGGTCGATGGCATGTTGGTCAAGCCCGAGACCCCTGTCCAGGAGAAACGGTCCAAGACCCCTGACCCCGCCGACGCGAAGAAGCAGATATCGGATTACATGGGGAGCCGGAACCCGGCGAAGCTGGATGCGCTGGTCCCGGCTCTGATCGAATGGGCCTCCACGCCGGAAGGGCAGAAGATGATCTCCAGCGTCCTCAACGGGATGGCGAAGGAGTGGGCGAAATCCGGGCGGGATGGGAGCCCGAACGAGTTCTTCGCCCGGGAGATGATCAACCGGTCCCCGGAGGGCGACGCCGGCTACCGCCTCCTGGCCGAGGCCCTGGCGAACCGCGGGGACCCCGAAGGCACCATCGAGGCGGCCAGCAAGGCCATGGAGTACGGCGGGCCCGACCACAAGCTCTACGTTCTCAGAGGAGTCGCTTCCTCGAAACTCGGCGACTACCAAGCGGCTCACGGCGACGCGGCCGACGCTTTGAGGCTCAATCCCAGCGACGCTGCGGCGATGTCCCTCTTCAAGCTGAGCGAGTCGAGGCTCCTTCAAGTCCCCGCGCAGAGCGCGGGCGGCTCCGGCGAGGAGGGCGCAGGCGGGCGCGGCGCGCCGGCCCCGCAGGGCGGCAACCCCGCGGCCCAGTCCGCGGCCCTGACCAGCGAGGCCGCGGCTGCCCTCAAACTCGGCGATGCCTGGGCCGCGATCGCCAAGGCGGGGGCCGCCATCAGCCTCAACCCGAACAACGCCCAGGCCTACAACCTGCGCGCCACGGCCGAGACCAAGCTCTCCAAGAACATCGCGGCCGTCGAGGATGCCACCAAGGCCCTGGAGCTGGCTCCAGGCGGCCCCGCGGCTCTGACGACCCGCGCCTGGGCCCTGGGCCGCCTGGGCTCTTTCTCGAAGGCGCTCTCGGACGCGACCCTGGCCGCGCAGGGCAGCCCCGCAGACGGGGCCGCGCATTTTACGCGCGCCTTCGCCCTGAGCGGCCTCGGGCGCCGCGGCGAGATGCTCGATGAGCTCAAGGCCGCGGCGGAGCTCCAGCCCGCGTTCCAAGGCGTCTACGCCGCGGCGGTCCAGCTCCCGGCCTCCGCGGACTCCATGCTGCTCTTCTCCGGGATGGAGCCGGCCAGGGCCGCGGCACTGCAGAGGCCGATCGAGCCCCGGCGGCGCTCCAGCCTGACGATCATCCTGGCCACCCTCATCGGCGGCTTCCTCATCGCGCTGGGGCTTCTCCAGAACGCGGCGGGCTTGCGCAGTTGGACCCAAAGGATGCTCAAGCGCGCCTCCCCGGCCGCCGCGCCGGAGGCCGGGGGCGCCGGCGCGTTTTGGAGGCGCTTCGCACAGGTCAGGGAGATCGGAGAGGGAGGCATGGGCGTCGTCTATGAGGCCGTGGACGTGGGCCTGAAGCGGAAGGTGGCGGTCAAGAAGATGCGCGAGGGGATACGTTCCAGCGAGCGCGAGCGGGCGAGGTTCCTCGAGGAGGCCCGCATCGTGGCCTCTCTCAAGCACCCCGGCATCGTGGAGATCCACTCCATCGAGGAGGAGGGCCTGGACGTCTATCTCGTCTTCGAGTTCGTCGAGGGGTCCACGCTGGAGCAGCTGGTCCGCGAGCGCGGGACCCTGAAGTTTGCCGAAGCGCGCCGGATCTTCCAGGGCGTCTGCGAGGCGCTCGATGCGGCGCACGAGCGGGGCGTCATCCATCGGGACCTCAAGCCGGCGAACATCCTCATCACCCCGCAGGGCCTGCCGAAGGTGATGGACTTCGGCTTGGCGCGCTCCATGGAGGCCGCTGTCCGGATGACGACGAACACGATCTGGGGCTCGCCGTCCTACATGGCGCCCGAGCAGGAGGAGGGCGAGGCCTGCGTCCAATCGGATATCTACTCGCTCGGGATCTGCCTCTACGAGGCTCTGAGCGGGCAGCTGCCGTTCACGGGCTCTCCCGCGAAGGCGTTCCTCAACAAGAAGGAGGGGAGATTCACCGCGCCTAGCCGGGCCCTTGCGGGCCTGCCTCCGGACTTAGACCGGCTCATCGGGAAGGCTCTCGAGCCCATGCCTGAGCGGCGTTTCCCGTCCGCCCGGGCTTTCTCCGAGGCATTGGATCAGCTCGTTCCGTCATAGGTAGGAATGCCTTAATATTTCTTATACTTGTCATCCATACCTATGGCTTGGGACAAGATCCTTTGCTTCGTCGGCGGAGGCCTCGGGCTGTTCATGTACGGGATGGCCTTGGCCAGCGAGGCGTTTCAGAAAGTCGCGGGAAGGCGCCTGCGCATCCTTCTGGAGCTCCTCACCGCCAACCGCTTCCTGGGGGTTGGGGCGGGGATCTTCGTGACGGTATGCACCCAGTCCAGCAGCGCGACCACGGTGCTCCTGGTGAGTCTCGCCAACTCCGGGCTCATCGTGCTCTCGCAGAGCCTCGGCGTCATCCTGGGGGCGGACATCGGCACCACGGTGACGATCCAGATCATCGCCTTCAAGGTCATGGACTACGGCCTGCTTATGGTCGCCCTGGGGGCCGCCCTCCAGCTGATGAGCCGCTACGAGAGGCCGAAGAACCTCGGCCAGGTGCTGATGGGCTTCGGGTTCCTCTTCTACGGCATCTCGCTGATGCAGGAGGGGATGGCGCCCCTGCAGCAGAGCGTCTGGTTCAAGGAGCAGCTGCTCCTGTTCGGGGCGCATCCCATGAGGGCCCTCCTCGTTTC
Source organism: Elusimicrobiota bacterium (assembly GCA_016212885.1). GTDB lineage: Bacteria > Elusimicrobiota > Elusimicrobia > UBA1565 > UBA1565 > UBA9639. Next base: position 45,796 of record JACRDO010000162.1, read on the forward strand.
GGCGCTGTTCACCGCCCTGGTCCACTCGAGCGCGGCCACGATCGCCGTGGCCCTGGCCTTGGCTTCCCAGGGGCTGCTCGGGTCCACTCCGGAGAGCAGCCTGACCGCCTCGGTCCCCATCATCCTGGGCGCGAACATCGGCACCTGCGCCACGGCCCTGCTCTCCAGCGTCGGCACGAACACCGAGGCCCGGCGCATCGCCCTCGCACATCTGCTGTTCAAAGTGGCGGGCGCGGCCGTCTTCTTCCCGCTGATCGGCCCGTTCTCGAGGCTCATCTTCCAGGCTTCGACCGCCCTGACGCCGGATGTCGGGCCCGCGAGGCTTCTGGCCAACGCGCACACGGTTTTCAACCTGGCGATCACGGTCCTTTTCATCGGCTTCACCGGGGCCTTCGCCCGCATGATCGCGAGGCTCGTTCCGCATCGGGCGGACAAGGACCTCCAGCGCCTGGGCCTGCTGCCGCTCGCCATCGCCGAATCGGCCGAGCCGGCCCTGCGCTCGGCCGAGACCGCGCTGGAGCGGATGGCCTCCTTCATGCTGGAGATGTTCAAGGACTCCGCGCGCGTCCTGAAGAAGTACGACGCGCGTCTGCTCGAGGACGTGCGGCGCAAGGACGAAAAGCTGGACTTCATGCAGCGCCGCATCTCGGAGTACCTCGTCGCCCTCATGCGCCGCGAGGACCTCGGCGAGAAGGGCGAGCGCAGGTGCAGGATGCTTTTCATCGCGGCCAGCAACCTGGAGAAGATCGGCAATCTCATCAGCCGCAGCCTCATGGACGCCGCGTACGTGAAGCTGGCCAAGGACATCGAGTTCTCCATCGAGGGGCACAAGGAGTTCGAGGAGATGCTGTCCATGCAGGAAGCCCTGCTCGCGGAGCTGCTTGAGGCCCTCGGCCTCGACCCCGCCCGGGCCGAGAACGTGCGCTCGCTCCGGAAGAAGATCCTGGCCCAGAAGCTGGCCTTGGAGAGCGCGCACATCCGGAGGCTGCGCAAAGGCCTGCGCGACTCAAGCGAGAGCAGCTGGTGCTTCCTGGAAATGATCAACATCCTCGATTCGATCAGCTACCGGGCGATGTCCGTTGTCCACGCGGTGCAAGGGACGGACTTGGCGGAGAATTATTAGCTCTACTGTGCCGCACCGGCAAATTCCGGTGAGAAAGCGACACGGTAGAGTTAGGAGGCAAAACACGTGACCAGATCCTTCGGGGGGATGTTCGGACGCTCGATGTTCACGCCGATCCTGGAGCACATGATCAAGGCGCTCGACTGCATGGAGGCCTTGCGCGAGCTCATCGGCCGCTTCGTGGAGAAGGATTACGACGCCTTGAAGAACCTCTCCCAGCGCATCGCGAAGCTCGAGCACGACGCGGACATCATCAAGGAGGAGTTCCGCGACGGCTTCTCCAAGAGCCTCCTCATGGCGGTCAACCGCTCCGACATGCTGACCCTCATCAAGGCCCAGGACGGGATCAGCGACGAGTGCGAGGACATCGCGAAGCTCGCGTCCATCCGCGAGACCGCCTTCACCGAGGAGCTCAAGGCCATATTCGTCGAGCTGACCTCCAAGGTTTACGAGTCGGTCAAGTCGCTCAAGGACCTGGAGGAGTTCATCGAGACCTCCTCCGGCGGGGACCCCGAGAAAATCGAGGAGATGATCAAGATCGTGCAGGTCAAGGAGTGGGAATCCGATCAGCTCCAGCTCAAATTCATGAAGACCCTCTTCTCGCAGGAGAAGCAGATCGACACGGTCTCGCTCTTCATTTTGAGGGACCTGTGCAACATGGTCGGGAAGATCGCCAACCACGCCGAGAACGTCGGCGACTGCCTGCGCCGCATCGTAGCCCGCTGATGCGTTTTTTCAGGAAGCCCGCAGGCGGGGATTCAACCTCGCCTGGAAGTTCCGGTTGTTCTGTGAGGGCGCATAGTTGACAGACAACAATTAGGAGGTCTAGTATATGGTCGCGGAGGAACGAGCGCGCTTTTTCAGGGCTTAGCATGAAAAGTAAGGGGGATTGGCAGTGGAAAGAGTGGTAACCGTAATAATGGCGGGGGGAGCAGGGGATAGACTGCAGCCCTTGACTAAAGGACGTTCTAAGGCCGCCGTTCCCTTTGGCGGCAAGTTCCGGCTCATCGACTTCACGCTGAGTAATTGCGTCAATTCCGGCATTCGCAAGATTTTTGTGCTTACCCAGTACAGGTCAGGCTCGCTCAACATACATATCCAAGAAGGCTGGAGCATCTCAAGTTCCAGGTTAGGCGAATTTATATATTCCATACCCGCCCAGCAGAAACTCGGCGCCGATTGGTACCGCGGTACGGCCGATGCCGTACGGCAGAACCTTGACCTACTCGGGAGAGCGGATATCAAGGATGTTTTAATCCTGTCCGGAGACCACGTCTACAAGATGAACTACCTCCAATTGCTGGCCTATCATCGGGCGAAGAACGCTGGGTTGACGATATCGGCCGTCAGGGTGAGGATGGAGCAGGCTGCCAATAGGCTTGGGGTGCTGGAAGCGGACCAAGACTATAGGATGGTCGGCTTTGAGGAAAAACCGGCGCAGCCGAAGACGATTCCGAATGCCCCGGAGTATGCTTTCGCTTCAATTGGCGTCTATATGTTTAGATTGGATGTCTTGATGGAAGCATTGCGAGAGGAGGGACAAGACTTCGGTAAAGACATTATTCCCGGGATGATGGGAAAAGGCTCAGGCATCTTCGTTTATGACTACGAGAAAGAGAACAAGATAGAGGATTTCATGGTCGAGGTAAAAGAGGGCACAAGAAGCAAGGTTCTACTTGATAGAACCGGTGATTCCTCCTATTGGAGAGATGTCGGCACGATCGATTCATATTACGAAGCGAGCATGGACCTTGTGGGTGTAGCTCCACTGTTTAATCTCTATGGAGAGAAGTGGCTCTTAAGGACGTATCAGAGGACACTTCCGCCGAGCAAGTGCGTCCTCGGAGGGGGGATATCGGAGTCTATTGTGTGCGACGGCTGTATCATCAGCGGCGGGAGGGTGTGGCGCTCGATATTGTCTCCAGGTGTGGTTGTCGAGAGAGGGGCTTCGGTTGATGAATCGATCGTATTTGATGATGTTATCATAGAGCCAGGCGCCAGAATAAGGCGAGCTATCATCGATAAAGAAGTCAGGATCCGCGCCGGTGTTTCTATTGGCTACGACTTGGAGGCGGATAGGAGAAGGAACTATGCGGTTTCAGATTCAGGCATAGTAATTCTCCCTAAGGGGATGGACGTCAGGCCCCTGTGATTCATCTACCGCGTCGGTACGCCCCAGATGTCGCGGGCGTACTCGCGGATGGTGCGGTCGCTCGAGAACCGGCCGGATTTGGCCACGTTGACGATGGAGGAATTAGTCCAAGCGGTCTGATCCTTGTAGCGCTTTTCCGCCTCATCCTGGGCCCGGACGTAATCCTCGAAATCCGCAAGGATCATGAACGGGTCGCTGTGGGTCACCGCGTCGAGGATCGGGGTGAAGATCCCCGGCTCCACATGGGAAAAGAAGTCCAGCCTGATCAGCCGGAAGACCTCCTGAAGCGCCGGGGATTTGCCCAGGTACTCCTCGGGCCGGTAGCCCTTCCCTTTGAACTCCGCCACCTCGTGGGCCTTGAGGCCGAAAATGAAGATGTGTTCGGGCCCGACCTCTTCTGCGATCTCGATGTTCGCCCCGTCCCAGGTTCCGAGCGTCAGGGCTCCGTTCATCATGAACTTCATGTTCCCGGTGCCGGAAGCCTCGGTGCCGGCGGTGGAAATCTGCTCCGAGATGTCGGCCGCGGGAATGACCCGCTGCGCCAGCGTTACCCTGTAATCCTCCAGAAACACCACCTTCAGGCGGCCGCGCAGGCTCTTGTCGCCGTTGATCACTCCGGCGATTGAGTTGATGAACTTGATGATGAGCTTGGCCATGGCGTAGCCGGGCGCGGACTTTCCGCCGAAGAAGGCCGTGCGGGAGACGTAATCGCCGTTCGGGTCGCGCTTCAAGCGCAGGTAATGGTGGATGAGGAATAGGGCGAAGAGCGCCTGCCGCTTGTACTCGTGGATCCTCTTGACCTGCATGTCGAAGATGGACTCGGGGTCCACGGCGATTCCAGTCGTCTTCTTGACGTGGGCGGCGAAGATCTTCTTGTTCTCATGCTTGACCGCCTGCCAATCCTTCCGGAAGGAGGCATCCTCCCTGAGCGGCAGCAGCTTCTTGAGCTCCCCGAGATTCGTGGTCCATGAGTCGCCGATCGCGCGGGTGATGAGTCCGGCGAGGAGGGGGTTTGCGTCTAAAAACCAGCGCCTCGGGGTGACGCCGTTCGTCTTGTTGTTGAAGCGCTCGGGGAACATCCCGTAGAAGTCCGCAAACAGCGTCTTCTTCAGCAGGCTCGAGTGCAGCTCCGAGACGCCGTTGACGGAGTGGCTGCCGATGATGCTCAGGTGAGCCATGCGGACCCGCTTTACATCCCCCTCCACAATGAGCGACATCCGGCGCAGCCGGTCCACGTCGGCGATCCAGTGGTTGGCCACATCCCGCATGAAGCGGGCGTTGATCTCGTAGATGATCTCGAGGTGCCGGGGAAGGAGCTTCCCCAAGAGCGGTGCCGGCCAGGTCTCCAAGGCTTCGGGCATCAAGGTGTGGTTCGTGTAGGCGAAGGTGTTCACCGTGATGTCAAAGGCGCTGTCCCAGTCGAGGCGCTCCTCATCGAGCAGGATCCTCATCAGCTCGACGATGGCGAGGGATGGGTGGGTGTCGTTGAGCTGGATGGCGACCTTGTTCGGAAAATCGCGGATGTCCGGGTTGTGCGCCTTAAAGCGCCGGATGATGTCCGCGAGCGAGGCCGCGCTGAAGAAATACTCCTGCTTGAGCCTCAGCTCCATTCCCGCGGAGAATTGATCGTTCGGGTAGAGCACCTTCGAGATGTTCTCCGAGGAGATCTTCTTGTCGTAGGCCTTCACGTAGTCGCCGTGGTTGAAGTAGTCGAGCTCGAACTCCTCGGTTCCTTTCGACGACCACAGGCGCAGGTAGTTGACCACGTCGTTCTTGTAGCCGGGGACCGGGATGTCGTAAGGCATCGCCAGCACGTCCTCGGTGTCCGTCCATACCACGCGCAGGCGGCCGCCTTTTTCGAAGAATTGCCGCGTGCGGCCGTAGAAGCGCACGCGTATCGTATACTCGGGCCGCCCGATGGCCCAGGGGGTGCCCAGTTGCAGCCATTTGTCGGGCAGCTCCACCTGCCAGCCGTTTAAGATCTTCTGGCGGAAGATGCCGTACTCGTACATGATGCCGTAGCCGTTGGCCGGCACCCCGAGGGTGGCCATCGAGTCCATGAAGCACGCGGCCAACCGCCCCAGGCCGCCGTTGCCCAAGCCCGCGTCCGGCTCCTGGTCGCAGACTTCGTCCAAGTCCAGCCCGTAGGCCCTCAGGGCCTGGCGCATCTCACCAGCGATGCCGAGGTTCAGGATGCCGTGCATCAAGAGCCGTCCGATGAGGAACTCCATGGAGAGGTAGTAGACCCTCTTGAGGTTCTGCTTGTGGTAGCGCTGCTGGGTCTTGATCCAGCGCTCGATCATCCTGTCCCGGATGATGAAGGACGCGGTCATGAAGTCGTCGTAGCGCGTCGCCGTGTACTCGTCTTTCGCGATGGAGAACGTCCGGCGGTCCTGGAAGGACTGCTTGAGGTCATCGACGCACATTCCGTTGCGGCTCTCCTTGGGGGGAGGAAGGACGTCGCTCTTTTCGCTCATGTTTGCTCCTGGTATTTTGCGTAGGCGCGCATCGCCCTGTCAGCTGCGCGGAAGACCGCCAGGCCCCTCTCGTGGGCCAGGCTGGCGTATTCGTCGTAAAGCGGGCCGGAGGCCGCGCAGAACAGGACGGGCTTGGCCGCGGCCTTCGCCAGCGGCCCGAGCCGCACGGGCAGAGACCGCTTGAGCCCTTCCTCCGGAAGGGTCTTCATCGCGGGCGTCAGGGGCACGGCGGAGACGATTGCCGCGTCCACGCAGGCGGAGCTCAGCACCGCCTCGCAGACCTTGAGGATCGCCTCGTCGCTCGCCATCGGCGTAAGATCCAGCGGATTGCGGACATCCACGATCCCGTCGAGCTTGAAATCGCGCAGGATGCGCTCGATGTTTCCCCGCAGGGCCGCGTCCGGGGCCGCCGTCTGGAGGAGCCCGGAGGGCAGGATGTTGTCCGCCATCCCGGCGGTCTCGAAGCCCGCGTTGCTCAAGGCGAAGACCCTTGGGCCCTTGGGACGGCCCGCGCAGAAGCAGGCGAGCTGGGCGAGGTCGTTGAATTCGTCGAAGGTTTCGGCGACCAGCGCGCCCGCTCTCGACAGCACGGCCCGCGCGGCCGCGAAGTCCCCAGCGATGGAGGCCGTGTGGCTCATGACGGCCTTTTGGCCGACTGGGGTCCTGCCCGCCTTGTAGACCACCACGGTCTTGCCGGCCTTGCGCGCCGCGCGGATGCTGCGCTCAAGCCGCAGCCCGTCGCCCGGCTTCAAGCCTTCCAGATAGGCCAGGATCACCTTGATGGAGTCCTCTTGGGCCGCAGCCTCGACGTAGTCGCAGACCGTGACGTCCATCTGGTTGCCGACCGAGACGCAGTAGGCGGGCTTGAGCCAGCCCATGCGGCTTATGACCGAGACGACGAAGGCGCCGCTCTGGCTGATGAAGGCCGTGCGCGCGATGGCGGGGTTCTCCTTGGAAGGCATGGCGAGCTTGGCCTTGGGGATGAAGAACGTGTTGACCTTGGCCGGGGCCGAGACGATGCCGAGCGAGTTCCCTCCGCTGAGGGCGAAATCCGCGTTGAGCTCGCGGCCCTCGCGGATGACCGCGAGGACCTCGTCCTGGACTCCCTCGCTGCCGCTCTTCTCCCCCATGCCGCCGCTGATGAGGACGACTCCCCGGACTTTGCCGGAGGCCGCCGCCTCCCTCAGGACCCCCGGAACCTCCCCGGAGGGCACCGCCACCACGAACATGTCCACGGGCTCGGGGAAGGAGGCGCAGTCGCGCACGCAGCGGGCCCCCTCGATCTCGCCCTCGAGATCCTTCAGGACGAAGAGCCTCTTAGCGGGGAAGCCCGCCTCCACGACGTTGCGCAGGATGATCCTCCCCATGTTCATCTTCTTCTCGCTGACGCCCGCCACCGCGACCGTGGAGGGCTTAAGCAGGGCTAAGACCGCCTTGGCGCTCGGCGGATCGCGCCGCTCAGGGGCGGCTTGCCGGAATCTCAAGACTCCGTCCAGCGCGACGAGCCTCCCTCCGCTCACGGCGAGCGGGTTGGCCTCGACCTCGTCGATCATCCAGCGGGACTTCTCGCCGTCGAAATGTCCCAGGAGTTTCGCGAATCCTTCGAGCCATTTGAGCATGGCCTTGTCCTCGGCCATGCGCTCGCCTCCCCGGACCCTGCCGGAGACGTACCGCCAGACCCAGGCGCGGTCCAGGAAGTCCTGCCAGGAGCCCGCTTCGCCGAGCAAGGCGATCGGCATGATCGCGGGGGTGAGCCCGGGCTTGAGGCTTGCAGTCATCTGCTCCGTGTCGGTCCCCCCCAAGCCAAGGGCCATGAGCGGCCCGAAGCCCGCGTCGGAGCGCGCGCCCAGGAGCAGTTCCTGGCCCATCGAGAAGACCGCGTGCTCCACGAACTCGCAGACTAAAACGGCCTCCGCATCCGGGAAGGCGCGCTTGAAGGTGGCGAGCGCGACGCAGGCTTCGCGCTTGACGCAGACCCTCACCCCGCCGGACTCGGTCTTGTGCAGGACCTTGTGCGAGGAGACCTTCAGGACAACCTTGTCCCCGGGGAAGCCGGAGAGCAGTCGGTCCAGCTCAGTGTCCTTGAGCGGGATCCTATCCAGGGAGATGAGCGCCCGCTTCGGTGCGTCCAAGCCCAGCTTCTCGAAGACATCGTAGGCCTCGGCTTCCGTGAGGGATTTTCGCCCTTCCTTCCCGGCGCCCTCAAGCAGCAGCTCGATGTCTTCGAACATTTGGGGAGCGTATTCTACCAAGAAACCCCATTGATGTACCGTGCAAAGCGCCGGACCACCCAAGGGTGGATGAGCGCCTGCGTCAGGTTGTACGCGGGCCAGGGCATCGCGGGGCGGTAATCGTGTATGGCCACCAGGAGGCAGGAGCCTCCCAGCGCCTCACGGAACTCGAGGCGCGCGCGCCGCGTCTGCCTCCGGTCGGTCCTCGTCAGAAGGCCGCGGGTGATGTAGAAGACCTGGCGGTCCGAGGCTTCGCTGCGCTCCTGGGCGAAGAGGTGCTCCAGCAGGAGCACGCGGGGGAAGCGGAGATATATGCGGACGTTCTTGCCGGGGTCCCTCTCGGCCGCGATGAGGGCCTTAAACAGGCGCGGGAGCCAGTCGCTGTACTGCTCCGCGGCCCAGCGCGCGGTCTTGCCGGGGGGGAGCGGGATCCTTTGCACGGAGCGGACGTTGTGCTGGGGCCTAGCGTTGCGGCGCCGTGGTGGGAGGTGTTCCTCGGCTCTCTCCTCGTCCAGGGCTTTCATGACCGCGGCATCGAAGCCAAGGCCCGGGACCCCAGCCTCTTCATGAAGACGCCTCTCTTTCGCCACCATAGGGGATCTCATGCTCTCCAGCAGCGGCGCCACAAGCTCCATGGGGGCTCCGGTGACGAGCGAGATCCAATGGCGGCACCAGAAGGCGCCCTTGAAGGGCAGGTCCACGAACCTGCGCCTGAGGCCCAGGAGCCCCGCCGCGCGCTCGAGCATCTGCCGGTAGGAGAGGACCTCGGGGCAGCCGACGTCGAAATGCCGGTTCTCGCAGGAGGGATGGTCGAGGCAGTAGGCGAGCAGGGCGAGGATGTCGGAGAGGGCGATGGGCTGGGACGGGGTCCGCGCCCAGGGAGGGCAGGGGATGAGGGCCAGGCGCCGGACGATCCGCATGAGCATCCCGAAGGACGAGCCGCCCGCTCCCACGATGAGCCCGGCGCGGAGCGCGGTGACCGGGACCTCGCGGGAGCCGAGGGTGCGCTCGACCTCCAGGCGGCTCCGGAGGTGGTCAGAAAGATCGGGGATGTCGGGGACCAGGCCGCCGAGATAGACGATCTGCTTCACTCGCGCCTGCGCCGCGGCCCGGGCGAAGTTGTCGGCCATGATGAGGTCCATGTCCTGGAAGGAGCCTTGCGTGAGGTGCGCGGAGGGGAGCATGGAGTGGACCAGATAGAAGGCAGAGTCGGCGCACTCCAAGGCCTTTTCGCACTGGAGGAGGGAGAAGAGGTCGCAGCTGCGCCATTCGATCCCGTCGTAGGGCGGGGGGGATTCCGGCCCGCGGGTCAGTCCGACGATTCTCCAGCGGTTCCGTAGGCGCTCGGCCAAGGCCCGGCCCACAAAGCCAGTCGCGCCGGCGATGACGACGGTGGGTGGGGCCATGATTGCGGTAGTCTAGCCAGGAGGGCGGGGAAGGTCAAGAGAAGGAATCGCGCCTTATCAGAGGTTCCGGAGTTGCCCTTCGCAGATGGCTGGGCCTGGTAACTCTCCAAAAAGGGATATGCACTACTTGAGCTTCAACTCGCTACCATCCCCAAACTTGAGGTACTGAATCTCTGAGGTCATTCGGAGCTTTTCCTGTGGGGCCGAAAAAAGCCACATCGCATCTTTGTCAATCATGCTGACGTTCTGTTGCCATGAGATGGTTGCTGTTTTCCCAGACGGTATCGGTTTCGGCGAACCTGCCGTGTTTATGACCGACAACACTTTCCCATCCCCGGATTTGATGGATAATTGACTCAGCTTCCAGTTCATTAACCTGCTTCATCAGGTCGGGGAAGTTGGAGATTTCGGCAATTTGCCGGTAGTCACCCTTGTCCCGCATCTTTAGATCTAACACCAGGGTCTTGTCATAATCCTCGCGATAGAACCCCAGTCCGACGTAAGCGATCTTGCCTTCTTTTTTGACGTACTGGACACCCTTGAACCCATTTTTTCCACCGGCGATGTTGCCGTACACTTCCCTAATAGGAATTGAGGGTGGTTGGCCTTGGGAAGCCTTCTCGGCATTTTCAAATTCGCCATTTTCGATGTAACGTTCAATCTGTTCTTTCGCGTTCTCTACCATGCGGGGCTTTATCATCCCTACGAAACCTTTGGCAAGAGCCGCTCCGATCTGCCCCCAGACGCTGGTCGCCTGATCAGCATTCCGCGTCGTTTGCTCCATGATTTGATCCATGAATCTGCTGATCAATCCATCGACATCGGCATATTTCTCGAACGTTGTAATATCGTGCTGTTTGATGGCCTTCACCGTTACCCACAAAGAGTACTGGGGGCTTCTTGTGTAATTCCAGTACCAAATACCCGCCACCGCTATACCGATCACGATTGGAATCGCAAAAATCAGACCCGTCTTCGTCCTTGGGCCGATGCTTCGCATTCCGCTATCATCGAGGAATGAGTTCTCTTTGAGATCGCTTCGTTTACGTGCCAGCAAAGCAATCATGGCGATAGCAATCGCGAATAGCCCTCCAAGCACCCCAGCGATAATTCCAAAGTGGTGCGCGCTTTTCGAACTGTCACTTTGTTGCGCGCGTGGTACTGACTTCCCTTTAGCCGTTACCTCTGGAAGCCGGAGATCCACGCCAAGCGGAGCGGCAAATGGTATGAGCCTGGGCACCGTGTTTCTGACGAGATCTTCCTCGGGAGCCAGTCGAAGAGCTTCCTTGGCATCGGAAACTGCCTCTACAATGTGGTTCTGCATCAGCCTCATGAGTGCGCGTCCGACCAGTGCCCCTGCTCGTTCAACTGGTCCTGACGCCACGTCTAGCGCGCGGGTCCATGCACTTTCCGCATCCCGGTGCAACTTGACGTCCTGAAGCACCAAGGCCAACTTCAATTGCACCGAATAATCGCTGGGCCATCGCTTAGCCGTTTCTTGGGCTTCTCAGAAATATACGCTGGGGCGTATAAAACACCCCGACTTTATACGGCTGGGCGTATATTTTGGGAAGCGGTTCGCGGAGCGCCTATAGAGAGCCCACGTAAAATGGGGGGCGCAAGGGGTGGCGAGGGGTGGCGAGAGAGAGGTTGCCTCAAGTCGCCAGCAAGCCCATCCGGATGAGCTTTTTGGCCAGTTCGTAGATGTCCCGGCGGTCGCCTTCTTCGCGGACGCCCACCGCGAGGATGATCACGGTGACGATCCTCCGGTTGACGGTGTAGATGATGCGGTAGCGCTGCCCGGCGGCCCTCAGGCTGCGCAGGCCTGAGAGTTCGCCGATCAGGGGTTTCCCCTGCAGCTCGGGATTATGGGCGAGGCCGTCGATGCGCTTGGCGATCTGTTCGCGGATGCGGCGGTCCGTGATGGCTGCGAGCATGCGCGCGGCGGCGGGCGTGCTGCGGACGGAGCAGGTCACAGGCCGACATTCCGCTTGGCTTGGTCCCAGGGAATCGTTTTGCCGCGCCGCAGCTCGTCGACGCTTCGGCGCAGTTGAGACATCAAGCCGGGGTCTGAGAGGATCTCCATGGTTTCCATGATGCTTTCATACAGCTCGTAGGGGAGGATGGCCAGCACCGCTTTGCCGCGGTGCGTCACTTCAGCCACGTGCGGGCCGCCCTGCGCGAGCTCCTTCGGCATGGCTAAGAGCTTGTTGCGCGCCTGGGTGATGTTGATGGTCATGGCGCCTCCGCCGGCGATTACTGGATAATGTACATGATAGTGTACATGTCGATGCCCATTGCGTCAAGGGGGGAGTCGCGAGACGGATCAGCCGGCCGACTTTTTGCGGCGCTTCGCCCGGTACATCCGGCTGTCGGCCCGGCGGAGGAGGTCGTTGAGGGAGTCCGAGGGCCTGAGCGCGGCGGCGCCGATGCTCAGGCCGACGAGCTTGGCGAAGGGCTTCTTGGCCGCGGCCGCGGCGATGCGCTCGGCCACGGAGCGGGCCGTCTTCTCGCCGAGGCCCGGGAGGATGACCACGAACTCGTCTCCGCCGTAGCGGAAGGCCATGTCCACGTCGCCCCGGATGCAGGAGCGGATGGCGCGGGCCGTTCCCTGGAGGATGCGGTCGCCCTCCAGGTGGCCCCAGAGGTCGTTGGCCCGCTTGAAATGATCGAGATCGATGACGAGCAGGGAGAACTTCTCCCCCTGCCGCTTCGCCCGGCGGAGCTCGGCGCCGGCGACCTCGTGGAAGTGACGCTGGTTGTAGAGCCCCGTCAGATCGTCGGTGATGGACAGCTCGCGCAGGCGCTCTTCGAGCTCGATGCGGCGGCTGATGTCCTTGGAGATGGCCAGAGTCCCGATGATGGTCCCACTGCGGTCCTTGAGCAGGGCGGCCGACATGCTGACGCGGACCTTGCTCTTGTCCGCCCTCAGCAGGACGGTCTCGTGCTCCGCGAGGCTCCCCTGCGCCAGCAGGTGCCGGTGGATGCGGCTCGCCTCCAGGCGGCCTCCGGCGAAGAAGCCGGCGGCGCTCTGGGCGAAGGCCTCGCGCAGGCTGCGGCCGAGCATCTTCTCGGCGCCTGGGCTGAAGTAGATGATGCGGCCGGAGAGGTCGGTCGTCCAGATGGCGTCCGAGGTCGAGGCGACGATAGCCTCCAGGTACTCCTTCGCGCGGATGAACTCGGTCGAAAGGTAGATGAGCGGGGCGCTGTCGTCCCGGATCGGGGTGTAAAGCTGGGAGGTTTGGCGCATGGGCCTTCGCCCATAGGATAGAACCCTCCCCGTCGGCGGGCCAGGGGCAAAGGCCTACCGGGTCCTTGGGCCTAAAGGCCTACCTAATCTTCTCGAACCGGGGGACAGAAATCGTGAATCGCGACCCCTTTCCCGGGCCGTCGCTCGCGGCTTCGATGTAGCCGCTGTGGTTGTGGAGGATGCGCTGGGCCGCACAGAGCCCCAGGCCGCTGCCGCTCCTGTTCTTGGTGGTGAAGAACGGCTCGAACAGCCGCCTCTGGGCCTTCGCGCCGAAGCCGCCGCCGGTGTCGGCGACGATCAGCTCGAAGAAGTCCAGCGCCTCTCCCGGTAACGACCACCAGGCCCGCTTGCCGACGGCCCGCAGGCGCAGCTCCAGGCGGCCGCCCTTGGGCATGGCTTCCACGGCGTTCTGGAGGATCGAGAAGACGGCCTCGTGGAGGAGCGAGTGGTCGCCGATGATCTGCGCCGGCCTGCCGAGGCCCTTCAGGCGCAGGCGGATCTTGTGGCGGATCAGCTGCGGGCGCGCGCTGTCGATCGCGGAGCGCACCGGCTCGCGCAGGTCCAGCTGCTGGAAGACCGTCTCCTCGATGCGGCCGATGCGGAGCAGCTTCTTGAGGATCTCGCGGCAGCGGAGCGCCTCCGAGCAGATATCCCCCAGCTCCGACTGCAGCGCCCGCGCGCCGTGGCGTCTCTGAAGGACCTCGGCGGTGACGAGGATGGAGGTCAAGGGGCCCTTGATGCGGTGGGCCACCTCGGCCGCCATCTGGCCCAGCGACGCCAGCTTCTCCATCTGAAGGAGCTGGCCTTGGAACGCCCGCTCGCTCTCTCTGCGGATCTGCTGGGCGTCCTGCGAGAGGAGGGCCGCGAGGAAAGCCATGACCCAAAGGAACGGCAGGCGCAGCCAGAAGGCGGGATCGCGCGCAAGCCCCTGGGCCGGGGTCCAGGACGAGAAGACGTAGAAGACGGATGCGGCGACGGCCACGAGGAAGCACTGCGCGAGCTTCCGGCTCAGGGCGGCGCCCAGGATGATCATGAAGTACGTCAGGTAGAGATCGGACTGCGGGTTCTGCGTCCAGTAGAGCGTCAAGGAGGCGAGGACCGCGTCGCCGAGCAGCAGGCCGCTCTGGATAGGCATCTCGGCCAGGCGCTTGGCCGGAAGGCCGCGCAGAAGGGCTAGAGCTCCGAGCAGGGTTCCGGTGAGGAAGAAGAATTTCAAAGCCCAGTTTTCAACATCGGTCCTCTGAAAGAGGAAGAACAGCAGGAGGATCACCGTCAGCAGGCCCTGGAAAGCCAGGTAGGCCTGCCGCCGATCAGGCATCCGGAGCGGCGAAGCGGTAGCCGCGCTTGGGGATCGTCTCGATGAGCGCGGCGCCGGAGCCCAGCTTCCTGCGGATGTTCTTGATGTGCGTATCCACGCTGCGGGTCGGGACCGCCATGCCGTAGGTCGAGGCGTTCTCGATGAGGTAGGTCCGCGTCAGCACGCGGCCGGGCTGGGAGGCCAGGAGCCTGAGGACCTCGAATTCGCGCGGCTGGAGCTTCAGAGCCTTCCCCTTGTAAGCGGCTTCTCCGCTCGCGGGATCCAGCCTGAGCCCGGCGACCGTAAAGGCGTCCGTCTTGGAAGCCGCCGGATGTCGGCTGAAGCGCCGGAGGACGGCCTGAATGCGGGCGAGCAGCTCCATGGCTCCGAAAGGCTTGGTGACGTAGTCGTCGGCGCCAAGCGACAGCCCGAGGACCTTGTCCCCTTCGCTGGAGAGCCCGGTCAAAAGGATGACGGGGACCGAGGCCGTGGCCGGGTCTTCCTTCAGGGACTTCAGGATGAGCCGGCCGTCCGTGCCGGGCATGAGGATGTCAAGGAGGATGATGTCCGGCTTCTGCGCCTGGACCGCGGCGAGGGCCTTCTCCGGTTGGGGGAGATGGATCAGCTCGTACGCCTTGTCCAGGGTCAGGGTTTTGCGGACCGAGGAGACGATGGCCGGGTCGTCTTCGATGATCAGGATTCTCGGCATGGACCTGGGACAGCGGAGATTATAAAGAATTCACAACTTCCCCACAATGCGAACACGCATAATCCATCGTCCTCTTGCATCCTATGCATGATATGAAGCTCAAGCTCCTGCGCGGGCGGAAAGGCTCGGTCCTCCTGGAGACGGTCGTTTCCATCGTCATCATGACCGTGGTGTCGCTGGCCCTCATCGGCATGGTGCAGAAGGCCATGATCGTATCCTTCAAGGCGCGGGAGCAGATGACCTGCGAGCGCATGTCGCAGGCGTCGTTCTCGCGGCTGAAGAACATCGACTTCTACTTTCTTTTCGCGGCGGACAGCTCCCAGGCGAACTACGGCCTTTGGGCCGCCTACCCCTATAAGGCCGCGCTCGACGGGATCCTGGGCGCCTTGCGCGCCTCCAAGTTCGATCGCTTGCGCGTGACGGTCAAGTTCATGCGGCGCGATGCCTCGGACGCGAACGCCGACGGGCTGACCTCGGACCTCATCGAGTTCGCGGACAACAACGGCGACAAGATCGACGACTACGACTCAAACATCAAGTATTATGACCAGAACGCCGACAGCGACTTCTATGATGCCTATACCTCGGGCGGGCGCTTGGTGGCCGAGCAGCCCGACACCCACATGAAGAGGGTCACCGTGGATATATTCCGTGGAAGCCGGCTCGCCTGCTCGCACACGGAGCTCATCTCTCTGGAGCAGTTCACCGGGGCCCCGAACCCGTCGAGCGAGGCCGCTTTGAACCTGCTGGTCTCGACTCCAACGAACAACGCCTATCTCTACCAGGCGCTGAGCGCGGCGCAGATCGCGGCCCTCGCCCTGGCCATCGCGAAATCCTATCCGCCGGAAATCCGCCAATTCCGGGCCGACACGGGGGGTTCCCTGGCCATCGCCGGCGAGACGGACCCGCTCGCCACGGTCAATTTCTACGTGGGGGGCTCCGGGATTCTGGCCAGCGCGGCTGCGGACGCGTCCGGCGTCTTCTCAAGCAACCCCCCGGCGGTGACCGCCGCTTTCGTGGAGGGAGAGAACACGCTGACCGCGCAGGCGGCCAAAGACGGCTACATCTCCCCGATCACCCGCCGCAGCCTCCTTTTGGATATCCAAGCGCCGGTCGCCTCCGGAGCGGTCCCCGCGGGCACGGTCAACACGCTGTCGCCCTACGTGGCGGTGACGCTGAGCGACCCCGGCGCGTCCACCACAACGACGAGCGGCATCTGCCCCGACGTCATCACGCTCAAGCTCAACGGCCAAACCGCCAACCATCAGTTCAACGCTTCCGCCGGGGCCGTGGTCCTCATCGACTCGGTGACCGAGACCGTGCCGGTGCTCAGCACCGGCGCCTACACGGCCGTGGTCGAGGCCGGCGACTACGCCGGATACAAGACGAGCGCGGCCTGGACTTTCACCGTGGCCCTTCCGGGGACGGACCACTCGGCTCCCAGCGTGGCGAACAAGTCCCCCATCGGCATGGCGCCCTCCCAGCTTCCGGAGATATCGGTGCGGGTCTTCGACAACCAGACTGGCATCATCACCTCGAGTATCCTCATGAAGGTGGACGGCTCCGTGGTCGTCAGCTCCGCCAACGTCGCCTCGGCCTACGACCCCTCCGACGGCACGGTCTCCTACACGCCGCCCTCGCCGTTCAATTCCGGCAGCGACCACACGGTGGAGATCCAGGCCAGCCACTGGGCCACGGATCCTGCGGACAAGATCGCGTCCATCGACACCTGGGGCTTCAGCGTCCCATGAGATGGAGCCGCGGGTGGACTCTGACCGAACTCCTGGTCGGCATGGCGATCATGGCCGTTGCGTGCGCCGCGTTCGCCTCGCTGCTCAAGTACGTGATGCGCGCGACCACGGGGGTCCGCGCGCAGGGCGAGGCGCAGGAGGAGGCGCGCCAGGCTCTTATGAAGGTGGAGGAGGCGCTCGCGCACGCCAACGAGATCCGGGTGGCTTCGAATACGTTCGTCGAATTCGTCGTGGACTTGGATCAGTCGCCGAACTACAACCCGGACGGCGACATGGACGGCGACGGGATTCCCGACTACCGCGACGCGGACCGCGACAGCGACGCGAGCCTGCTGATGCCGGCGACCGCGCAGTGGCGCGCCGGGTTCAATCTCCAGGACGACGACGAGGACGGCGACGGGAAGATCGACGTCATGAGGAGGCTCTGGTGGGACAAGCCGGAGCGCAAGCTCTACCTGGACATGAGCCTCGACGAAGAGGCTTGGGGCGGGCGGCGGCAACTCGCGGCGCAGAACGTCTCGACCTTTACGCTGACCTATTTCGGCAGCAAAGCCAACGCGCTCGGCCGCCTCATCGACTTAAACGGGGATGGCGACGTCGCCTTCGACGAGATGGACCGCGCCGTTCCGACGACAGGCATGGGCAACAACAACGGCGCACTGGACCTGGCGAACGAACGGAGATATATTACCTATGTCCGCATCTATCTCGGCATGGACAAGAACCGGGACGGGAAAAACGAGTATGTGGTGGAGACCGATGTCTATCCTCCGCTCTTGCCGCTCAAGAGCCGCTAACGGGCAGGCGCTGGTCATGGCGCTGATGCTCCTGCTGGTCTCCCTGCCGGTCGGGATCTACTTCTACAAGTACGCGAGCCAGCTGATCAAGTCGACCATGGCGGAGCGCCGGCAGAAGACCGCCGCGGAGATCGCCAACAGCGCGCTGACCGACTACTTCCGCCAATTCTCCCAGGATCCCTACAACGGCCACTACGACACGGACTCTCTCAGCCGTCCCGAGACCTTTTACTCGGCCGGCTATTCCACGGTCACCTTCATCCCGGACCAGGTCAACCGGACCCTCTATCTCAAGGCCAAGGGGGTCTACGGCACGCCGAGCCGGCCGCTCACCACGAAAATCCTGGAAGCGCTGGTCCAGTTCTCCTCGGACCTCGTGCAGTACGGCACGATGGTCAACGGGGCGTTCACCGTCAGCGCGAGCAACGTGACCTACCTCGGAGGCTTCTACACGAACGGGAACCTTTCCGTGACCGGCGCCAACGTCCGTTTCAATGGAGGCCCGGTCGTGGTCAACGGCAACCTCTCCGGGGCCGCCACGGTCGTCATCGACGGGGACCTCTTTTACAGCGGGACCAGCGCAGGGAGCGTCACCGTTCTGGGCAACAAATACAACTACATCCCGGCCGTGGCCTGGCCGGCCCTGAACTTCCAGTATTACGACGCGCACTACACCTACAAGACCACCACGGCCCAGACCATCGTGCTGAACTCGACGGGCACCTTCACCGTGGTCGGCGGGGCGACCTACGCGATCCCGGCCAACGGCGCCATCATCTACGGAGAGAACACGAACCTCACGGTGCGCGGGATCGTCAGCGGGCGCGTGAGCGTCGTGGCGGGCGCCTCCTCGACCGGGAACTGCTCCTCCGGCACGGGAAAGATCACCGTAAGCGACAACCTCTATTACGTCGGCGCCAGTTCCATCGCGGCGAGCCCCACGGCGTCCTTTGCCGCGCTCGCGCGCAATTGCGTCAGGTTCTCCAAGACCGGCGCGAACCTGCTGGTTGCGGGCACCTACTTCGTGGAGCAGGGCACGACAAACATGCAGCTGAGCGGCTCCACGGGGATGAAGTTCTGGCTCTACGGGGTGCGGACCCAGGGCATCTCGGTCTCGGGATTTACGGGCGGCATCTACCTCACCTACGACGTCAACCTGCGTTCCTACCAGCCTCCGGGCCTGCCCGAGAAGGCTCTGCTGGTCGATTGGAATCTGCACTAGTATACACGACAGTAAGTTCGCCAATGGTTTTTGAGGCATCAAAATCATGACCCGAAACGCATTCTGCCCCCAACAGATCGACCGGACCCCGCGGGGGTCCGGTCGTTGCGCCTCGCATGCGACCGCGAGGCGCTTTGACGGCAAGATGGATTCCAGTTAGCGAACGATGCTGCCTTTGAAGTTCCTAATGGCGTATCGAACTTCCCAGACGACGTAGGTTCGATACGTCCAAACCTACGCCGTTTGGAAAGTTTGGACGACTTGTCGACAGAAAAGACCTGTTCCCATCAGCGCTTTTTCACATTTCACTTGCAGCGCTGAAGGTCCGAACAAATAAAGCCTGAAATAATCGTCACTTTTCTTCAAACAGGTCGCCATCTCCCCAGTGGCAATCCGCACAAAACCAGAAGCTGATTGAGCGCATCGAATTTCAGCCCGACTTTTTTGAGGCTGACATACACGGCAATGAATTCGCCGCGGTTTTTGAGTCATGAAAGCGAGCTTCGCGGTCGCATAGCGAACGCGAAGCCCCGGCGTCCTCCCCACGGGGGGACGCCGGTTCCGTGGGGGGATGACTGTGGGCGCAGTTCTCCGGAATTGGTTCGATCATGAAACTGTCGGCGAACTTACCGCCGCGTATGCTAGAAAAGGTAGTCCGTGTTCAGGAAGCGCGAGTGCCTGCCGCGGATTATCTCCCGGACGAGCGCGACGTTCTCAGGGGTCTCCTTGGCCGCCACGATGGTCCTGATGGAAAAGACCCTCAAGGCGTCGGTGATGGACAGCGTCCCCTCGGCGGAATCCTTCCTGCCTCCGAAAGGATAGGTGTCCGGGCCGCGGCGGCATTGGCTGTTGACGTTGACCCGGCAGACTTGGTTGACCATGGCGTCCACGAGCCGGCCCGTCGCCTTGGGGTCTTTGCCGAAGATCGAGGCTTGCTGGCCGTAGGGCGATTCGGCAAGGTAATCGAGCGCCTCGTCGGGCTCGTCATATGGAGCGATGGCCACGATCGGGCCGAACTGCTCCTCTTCCCAGAGCCTCATGCCTTTCTTGACCGGGTAGACGACGGCCGGATGAAAGTAGGTATGGTCGGATTTCCCGCCTCCGGCGTTGCGCACGCGGGCGCCTTTGGCGAGCGCATCCGCGACGTATTCGGATATCCTTTCGACTTCCCTCATCTCGGGCAGCGGGGTCAGGAAGGTTTTGTCCATGAAGGGCATGCCGCGGGGCAAGGCGTTGACCGCCTCGCAGACGGCCGACACGAATTTCTCGGCCATGGGCCGGTGAACGAAGATGATCTTGAGGGCGGTGCAGCGCTGGCCGTTGAATGTGAGCGCGCCTGCGACGATCTCCCTCACGGTCGGTTCCATGTCCGCGTCCGGGAGCACGACTGCCGGATTTTTGGCGCCCAAGCCCAGGATGCAGCGCAGCCTGTTGGCCTTGGGATGGGCTTTTTTGAGGATGTTGGCGACCTTGGGCGAGCCGATGAATGCGAGCAAATCCACCTTGCCTGACTGGATTATGGGCGTCACCACGGTCGCCCCGTCGCCGCCTATGATGTTGACCACCCCGGGCGGGAAAGACTGCGCGAATGCCTCCAGCAGGGGCAGGTTGCACAGCATGCCCAGCCTTGGAAGCTTTACGATGACGGTGTTCCCCATTATCAGCGCGGGAAGAAGCGTCGTGAATGTCTCATTGAACGGATAGTTGTAGGGCCCCATGCACAGCGCCACCCCGTAAGGCGAACGCCGTATCTGCGCCAAAAAGCCCGAGTTGAGAGCGAAGCGCGATGCGTCGCGGTCCAGGTTTTTGAGCGCCGCGACCGTGTCGCGGCCGTAGGCAACGGTGCGGTCGTACTCGGCCAGGGAGTCTTCCCATGTTTTTCCGATTTCCCAGCACAAAAGCCTGCCGGCCTCTATTCTTTTTTCCTCCATCCGTTTGAGGAAAGTCTCAACGCACCTGATGCGGTCGGTTACGCCGGCGGTCGGCCATTCCCCCCGGCCGGCGTCGTAGGCTTTGGCCGCGGCCTCCACGGCCTCTTTAGCCGCGTCTGCGCTCAGGAGAGCGAATTTCCCGAGGTTCCTGGGTTCAAGTTCCGCGCCGGCGCGTTCATGCACGGGGGAGAGGACGTCGCAATTCGTCCCCTTCCATCCCCTTACTTCGCCTGCGACAAGATAGCGGAGCCCGCCGTTGTAGACTCCCGGATCGCGATCTCTCGGGGCCGGGGTCCACTCGATTGCCGCCGCGTCTTGTTCCTTTGCGATCATTGTTTGAGCCTCCGCGCGAAATGTTCCGCGATAGCGGCGCCGCAGCGTCCTGTCGCGTAAAGCGCCCAGCGTTTTTGCCAAAGGTTGGATTCCTCGAAGCTCAATGTGTGCGCCGAGTAGCGCATCTGCCCTATCAAGAGCTGCAGGCTGTCCCGGTCCGAGTGTATCAGCTCCGGATAGAAGGAGCGCAGCATGCGGATGGCCTCATAAGCCCGCTGGAATTGCCGGTTTTTGAAGCGCGCGGCCGGTTGTTTGGCCGGCGGCTTGCCGATGTCCTCGACGGCCATCAGATGATCGCTCAGACGCGCAGCCTCGCCCAATTCCGCCGCGGACCGGACAGGCGTAAAGATGTAGAGCAGGTCGTTTTCGAGCTTTATCAAATCCTTGAGTATGTGCCCCCTGTGGGTGTGAAAAAAGTCGATGAGCCAGACGTTTTCGCGCGAGTCGATGATGATGTTGGCGCCGTTCAAGTCCCCGTGGACATAGGCGAAGCGGGCCGCGCCCTGGGCGATGGGGAGGAGCCTTTCCAGATCGCGCACGTAAAAATGATAGGGGTTCGGGCATCGTACGCCGCCCGGGAGCTTGAGCTCTTTTGCGGCCGCGTCTTCGCCGACAAGCTCCTTCGCGCACGTCTTGATCCTTGCCGCCATGTCGGGCCTGAATCCGTAGTACTCGAGGAGATTGCATTTCTCCGTCTTGCCTGCCTGGTAGAGCCTGCCCAGCTGTTCATGGAAAACCGCTTCGAGGTAGGCGCGGATTTTGGACAAGGGAACGCCGGCGCAGTAGATCTTTTGGAAAGTCGTTGATTTCCCGGGCCCCATGGCCGCGTATCTGTATTTGATGGCTCCCCTATCCGCGAAATCCGCGTAATCGGCGATCCTTGGCGCGCTGTTGCCGAGGACGGATTCGATCCTCTCGAAAGAGGCGCGCTCCCTGCCTATTGGCGCGTGCGGGCCGATTTTGACTACGTGCGGAGCCTGGGCATGGCCGTGGATGTCGGTGCTCTCGGCGCCCAGGACGACATTTCCTGAGAACCCGCCGTCCAGGGGCCTGCAGCGAAGCTCCTTGGCGTCGCGGAAAAGGTAGCGCAGAAGCCGCGTATCGGCGCCGGAAAGGCTTGCGGCGCCTTCCATGCAAATCTTCAAGCGCGTCTCCTCGAACGTCCCCAGGGGCAGGGAGCCGGAGTCTCCTCCCAGGAACTCCACGAACTCGCCGATAGACGCCGCGATCCTGACTCCCAGGATGTTCCGCAGCTGGTCCAACGCCATGAAATGCTGCGCGCGAGACGAGCTCGCCGTCAGGGCGGAGCAGACCGCTATGTCGAAGTCGGGATATCTGGCCCGCAAATCATAGGCCAGAAAGGTGATTTTGGCCTCTGTCCAGACGCCTATCAAGCCCACCCTGGCCGGTTTGCCGCGATACGGCTCCAGAACGGATGAGATCCTCGTCCCGATGAAATCGTTGAGGGACATCGAATCCATGATCTCGACGCTTCCGGGCCTGGGCTTGGGCTCCTGGAATGCGAAATCCGCTCCCCAGGTCAAGGCCAGGCAGTGCTCGCCGAACTGCCGCATGTGCGCCTGCTGTTCGGGGTCCTGCGCATCGTGCCAGTCGCGGATGTGAATGATCTTAAGCCTGGGCACCTGGCCGTAGGCCCACTGCATCATCCTCACCACCGGCCCTTCAGGGGGATTCTCGCCCATCAGGCGGGCGGATTCCTCATGGCCTACGTGCAGAAGGTTGGGAAGAGGCTCGAACCTCGCGATGGGCTTTACGAAATCGTTCTGCAGGCATTGGGTGATGAGGATGGCGGGGATGCCCCCGCCGGCCCGCAGCCGCTTCTCCACGCCAGAGTTATACCGCTTGAGGCTTGGAGTCGTCAAGGGCTGGGTTGACAAGTATATGATATCATTGGGCTCGGCATCGGAGGATGATCATGGCAGCGAAAACGATCGGCGGGAAAGGGGTCGTCTGGGCGCCGTTCGACTTGATGGAGCGCTTCATGGCGGACGTCTTCAAGGGGGTCGGGGTGCCCGAGGAGGACGCGAAGGTCTGCGCGGAGGTGCTCATCACCTCGGACAAGCGCGGCATAGACTCGCACGGCGTGGCGCGCATGAAGGCGTTCTACTACGACCTCATCAAGGCGGGCATCCAGAAGCCGGTCACGGATTTCGAGGTCGTCCGGGAAGGCCCGACCACAGCGGTCATCGACGGCCACAACGGCATGGGGCACTTGATCTCCAAGAAGGCCATGCAGATGTGCATCGACAAGGCCCGCAAGTACGGCATGGGCATGGCCGCTGTGCGCAACTCGACGCACTACGGCATCGCGGGCTATTACGTCCTGATGGCCGCGGATGCCGGCATGATCGGCATGACCGGCACCAACGCCCGGCCCTGCGTGGCCCCGACCTTCGGCGTCGAGAACATGTTCGGCACAAACCCATTGACCTTCGGCCTGCCCACGGACGAGGAATTCCCCTTCGTCATCGACTGCGCGACCTCGCTGACCCAGCGCGGCAAGATCGAGGTGTACGCCCGCCAGGGCAAGGAGCTTCCCCCGGGCTGGGTCATCGACAGGGCTGGAAAGACGCGCACGGACTCCGTGCGGGTCCTCGAGGATCTGGTCAAAGGCAGAGCGGCGCTCGTCCCGCTGGGAGGCATCGGCGAGGAGACGGCCGGTTATAAGGGATACGGCTACGCCGTCTTGGTGGAGATCCTCTCAGCCGCCCTGCAGGGCGGGAGCTTCCTCATGATGCTTTCGGGGGTGAAGGACGGCAAGAATGTCCCCTGTCATCGCGGCCATTTCTTCCTGGCCGTGGACATCTCCGCTTTCTGTCCCATGGAAGAGTTCAAGAAGACCGCCGGGGAGATCCTGAGGCAGCTGCGCGCCTCCAAGAAGATGCCGGGGCAAAGCCGCATCTATACGGCGGGCGAAAAGGAGCATCTCGCCTGGCTCGAGCGCAAGGACAAGGGCGTGCCCCTGAACAAGGAGAATCAGAAGGAGGTTCTGGCGATGCGCGACGAGCTCGGGCTGAAGTCGAAATACCCGTTCCCGTTCTGATGAAGCCGAGCTGGAAGACGGACGATATCCTGCGGCTGGCAAGGGATTACCAGGCGGCCTGCGTGCTCGCGGCCGCGGCGGAGCTCGACTTATTCGGGCTTTTGTCAAAGGGGCCGCTTACTTCCTCGGAGGCCGCGCGGAAGCTGGACTGCGACCCTCGCGCCGCGGCGGTTCTGCTCGCAGCTGCGGCCGCGCTGGAGCTTTTGGAAAAGCGCGGCAGGGAATACGCGCCTGCGCCGGGAACCGCCGAAGCCCTGAGCGAAGGCGGGCCGGGAAACGTTCTCGCCATGGTGCGCCACCAGGCCAACTGCATGCGGCGCTGGATGCAGCTTGCGCGCGTCGTAAAGACGGGCCGGCCGGCCCGAAGGACGCCGAGCATCCTGGGAGAAAAAGGAGACCGGGCTTCCTTCATCGGGGCCATGCACGCCGTCAACGTCTCAATCGCGGACCGTCTCGTGGCGGAGCTGAAGCTTCCATCCTTGCGCCGGCTGCTCGACGTCGGCGGGGCTTCCGGAACCTGGACATTCGCTTTCCTGAGGGCTCATCCGAAAGCTTCGGCGGTCGTCTTCGACCTGCCTTCCGTCATCCCCATGGCCAAGAGGCGCGCGGCGGAAGAGGGTTTTAAAAACAGGGTCCGCTTCGCGGCTGGAGACTTCCTGAAAGACAAATTGCCCTCCGGCTTCGATTTGGCCTGGGTCAGCGCCATCGTGCACCAGAACTCGCGGGCCCAGAACCGCGCCCTGTTCAGGAAGGTCCGCCGGGCTCTGTCGCCCGGAGGCCGGATCCTGGTCCGGGACGTGGTGATGGAGGAGTCCCGCACGTCGCCCCCAGCCGGGGCGCTTTTCGCCGTCAACATGCTCGTGGGGACCAAAGGGGGGAGCACCTACACGCTCTCGGAGTTGAGAGCCGACCTCGATGCCGCGGGATTCACCCGCGTCGGCCTTCTGCGCCGGGATGACGGGATGCACTCCGTCGTCTCGGCGGTTAGACTATAGCGAGACCATTAGGGTAGGCCGAAGGGCCCAATCCGGCCTAGGCCCATGGCACCTGAACCGCAGGGGCTTTCCGGCCCATCATAATTGAGGATGAAACGGCTGAGGGGCTTCGCCCGCCTTCTCGATCTCTTCCTGGCCGCGGCGGTCTTTTTCGCCTCGGTCCCGCTCGATACGTATTGCATCGCGGCCGAGATCCTCGCCAAGGCGCCCGCTCCCGCGACAGCTGCCGGCCGCATCGAAGTCTGCGGCCTCGGCCCCGCGGCCGGCCCGCCCGCTGAAGACCTCGACAAGCGGACCCAGTGCCTGCTGAACGCCGCGGAGGATGCTCTCCGGGAGGACGCCTCGGGCCAGGCGGACCTGACGCCATGGCCTGAGATCCTCGCCCGCCACCACGGCCAGCAGGCGGAGCGCCTGGAGAAGGCGGCCGAGCGCGTCGAGGAGTCCAAGCGCGGCGAGATCGACGCGCGCCTGGCCCGGATCAAGCTGATCGCGGAATCGGGCCGCAAGATCCGCGAGTGCAAGCTGGACCGCCGGCAGGCCGCGGCCCTGTCCGGAGCCCTGCTCGACGTCGCCAAGAACGGGCCCAAGCCTCAGAGCGCATCCGACAACGAAGAGCTGCAGAAGATCAGCCAGGACATCGGAGCCCTCTCCGGCGCGCTCCATGCCGACGAGCTTGGCGATACCGAAGACCTCCTGAGAGCGGCTTTCGACAACATCAAGAAAAGGGAGGGGCTGAACGCCGAGACCGTGGACCGCCTCAGGGGCGCCGAGGCCGCGGTCCTCGTCTGGGCCCAGTCCGGCCAGAAGCAGACGCCGGAAACCTATCCCAAGCCGAGCCAGCTGACCCTCAGCGTCTCGGACGTTCCGCTCCCGCTGGAGACGGCTGAGAAAGGCGCGCCGCTGAAAGACAGCGTCGCCGAGTTCCCCAGGGCGGTGAATGGGGCGATGACATCCGCCCTCAAAGCCACCGTCGCCGTTCCCCTCGAGGTCGCGGCCTCTCCTTTCGAGGCCGAGCGCCTGCGCCGCCGCGAGGAGCTGCTCTCCCTCGCGAAAAAGGCGCTCGGCGAATGGGGAGCGAGCTTCGACAGCATCTCTTTGGACCGGGCCGACCTCAACCTGATCGAGCGCTCCAAAGCCTTGATGAACCAGCCTTGGCCCACGAAAGCCAAAGACGCGCAGGACATCACGCGGCAGGCAGCGGCCTTCTTCCAGGAGCTGGCCCGCAAGGGCTTCCAGAACGCTTTCGAGTATTTCCAGAAGCGCATGGAGTACCGCGAGTTCATTGCGGGTGCGATCTGGCTGCGCAAGGAGGGTATCCCGAACGGCCTGCGCTTGCAGCCCTGGGAGGTGGGCCAGGACCCCGCGCGCGAAGCCACCGCTCCCAATGCCGGGCCGATCGACGAAGTCGTCTTCGAGACCGCGCGCGAGAACGGGAAGTCCTACTCCGGCCTGCGGCAGGTCTACGCGGACGGGTCCTCCCGCTTCGAGGGATTCGATGGCCAGGTCGGCAAGGGCGCGGGCCTGATCATCGCGAAGGGCCAGGGCGCCAAGACCGAAACCCGCGTGCTCTTCGCCTTCGGCAAGGACGGCCAGGCGGACCCCACTGAAGCCCGGGTCATCACCCGGGAGAAGGGAAGGATCGTCAGCGAACGGCTCGATGAGATCGCCAAGGGCCTCATCCGGATCACGACTTTCGACGCGGACGGCGCCATCGCCAGGTCCGTCGTAACCGACTCCAACCAAGGCACGACCGCTGTCTCGGACTTCAAGGAAGGGGTCCGCAGCCTGAGCGGGGCCGACGGCAGCGTGCTGATCGTCCCGCTCAAGCCGGGCGGGAAGCCTTGGAAGGCGCAGATCGGGGTCCGCGACGAGGTTGGGTTCAAGCTTCAAAAGATCACCCAGAAAGACGATACGGTCATCGATTTTCCCAAGCCGCACATCGTCCGCGCCCTGAAGGACGGCAAGGCCCAGCATCAGATCAGGCTCGACGAGCTGGGTGCCGCCTCGGGCCCGGCCCGCCGAACCCTCGCGCAGACGATCGCCCGGGAGATACTGCAGGTACTTGGGAAGAAGGACAAGCGCTTCCTCAATGAGGGTGACTATCTCAAGCCGATCGCCGCGCTTCTTGCGGACATGTACTCCTATCCTGCTGATTCGCCCGCAGCTGCCGGGATGGCGCTCGAGCAGGTGGGATTCGACGAAAGAGGGAATTTCTCGGTGGTGTTCGGGGGCAAAGGGGGCGCCGGGGTCATATTCCCAGCGAGCTTCGACCCCGGCGCGACGTTCGATTCACGCAAGCAGAAGCAGATGGGGCTCTGCGTCCAGCAGCCTGTGCGCTTCGAGAACGGCAAGCCGGTCGGCGCGCCCGAGCCGTTCCTCTGGAGGGTGTACCTGGCCGGGGGCGAGCGCAACGACTACCTGGTGCCGGAAGAGCAGGTCATCGAACAGAAGAAGAAGGTCCTGGGGGTCACCCTCTGGCGCAGCCCGGACAAGAAGATCGTCAGCCGCTACGTGGTCCACAAGACTTGGAACGGGAAGAACTGGGTCATGGTCGGCGGCAAGGACCTGCTCGACAAGGCCGAGAACGAGGTCGCGAACACCGGCTGGGGCGCCAACGTCGGCAACTTCATCGACGGCATCCCGGTCGTGGGCAAAGGCTTGGAGTACGGCGGCAAGACAGCCTCTTTCCTTTGGGAGGGGATCAATTACGGCACCACCTCGGCCGCAGCCTTCGTCACGAGCGGCGACACCTCCGACGCCTACCGGCTGGCGGCGCGGGGCCATCTGTCCAAGATGCCCTGGCTGGACGTGGACCCAACGGCGGGCCTCTCGGAGACCAACCAGAGCATCCTGAAAGGCAAGGCCTTCATGGACAGGCAGGAAGCCCTCAAGAGCGCGGGCTACAACGCCCATACCGTGGGCTCGAGGAACTTCGCGCATATCCTGCTGGCTGATCCGACCAATGAGGAGCTCAAAGGCGCCGCGGCCTACTTCGGCTCCCCGGCCCAGCAGGCTTTCGATATGGCCGAGCAGTCGACCGGCCTCGGCGCGAAGATCGGCTTCTACACCCTGGGCATCGTATCGGAGGCCGGCGACAAGGCCGGCCGGATGCTGCTCGACCCGACTTTCTGGGCCACGGTCGGCCTGGGGGCGGGCATCAAGGCGGGGACAGCTGCCCTGGCTGAGGGGCGGGGCATCCTCGGGCTCAGCACGGGCCTGACCACCGGCGTGGTCCGGAGCGCGCAGGTCCTCAATGTGGGCGTTACCGCGGTCTTCGTGGCCCCCATGGCCACCGGCGTCGTGGACAACACCATTGGGGCTTGGGATGCGGCTCAGAAAGGGGACACCACCGGCCTGCTCCGGAACATGACCAATGCCCTCATGGATGGGTTCATGCTGGCAACGGCCGGCAAGGGCGGCTATGACAGCTTGCGCAGCCTCTTCAGGCCCCTGCCGAAGCCTGTGGGGCCGGTCAAGACGCCTGTCCAGCTCGAGGCCGATGCCGCCAAAGGCGCGAGAAGCAAGAAGAAGGCGTCCAAACCGAGCATTGAAGAGGCGAAGCGCGAGAGCAAGCCGAAGCCGGGCAAGGTCTCCGGGGATGAAGCCGGCGCCAAGGAGAAGGAACTCACGACGGAGGCCAAGGAAAAGAAGAGCCCTTGGAAGAAATGGGTCTCTAGGGTGGGGTTTTATGGCTTGGTGTTCGGTCCCATGGTCTACAGCCTGCTCCCCAAATCCGAAAAGGAAGCTCCCAAAGGCCCGGCGGTCCGCGACGGCGAAGGGGAGGAAATCTCGCGCCTGCCTCTCGATGAGGACAAAGAGGGCGACAAGAAGCGCAAGGACAGCTCAGGGCTGGGCGAAGAGCGGGAAGACCGCTCTTCGGACGTTGAAGAGGAATCGCCTTCGAGCCGCGAAGAGGAGCAGACGCCGCAGGGCGGCTCTCAGCCCCCGGCTCCGAGCCAGACCTCCGGCGGCCGGAATCAGAACAGCGGCATAGGCCCCCGCGACGACAGCGGCATGTATAGAGGCTCGTCCAAGCCCCCGGAGGGAGATGCCTCCGCTCCTGGAGGGGACAAGGATCAGGCTGGGAAGGATGGCGGGAAGAAACCTGATGTCAAGAAAACCAACGTCCCAGGCCCCAGCGGCGGCGGTGGAGGAGGCGGAGGCGGCGGCGGTGGAGGAGGCGGAGGCGGCGGCGGTGGAGGAGGCGGAGGCGGCGCCGGTGGAGGAGGCGGAGGCGGCGCCGGTGGAAGCGGAAGAGGCGGCAGTTCCGGAGGTCAGGATATCTCGGCGGCAGGCCGCAATGCCGGCGCGGCCCCCAGCCCCGGCCCGGTGAGCGCCGGCCCGCTGGCGGCTGCTCCGAGGCCCGCGGCAGGACCCACTCCCACAGGTTTTACGCCGGCGAAGCCTTCGGCCTCCAGGCCCAGTGAGCCCGGAACCCCCAGTTTCGGTACCGGGCCGCTTCGGCCTCCGGCGGCCCGGAGGCCGGACAGGACATCTGCCCAGGCCCCGGACAAGCCTCAGAAGCCGCCTTCGTCTCCGGTCTCCTCCTCGGGGCCTTCCGGAGGAGGCTTGGCGTCGGGCTTCGGCCCCATGACGCCGAACAAATCCCTCTCCGGCGGCAAGAAGACCGATGCGGGGCCAGCCGAGACGTCCCAGCCCGCATCTGCGCGGAGCAGGCCGAGGTTCACAGCGGATTCTCCTGCCGCGGCCCTGTCAGGGGAGGACGGCTCAGAGGGGGCGTTCAACGACCTCCGCCAGGCCGAGAGCCTCTGGGGGGGCAAGGAGCCCGCCCAGCCGAAGCAGCCCGAGCGCGACGCCCTCGCGCTGCTGCTGCGCCTGGCCATGCTGCTGGCCGGGATGATCGCTTTCCGCAATTCGAAGCTCGCCTTCCTGCTGGGGATCCGCCGCTAACTACTTCAGATCGTCCGAACGGTCGCTGGGGATGCCGTGCTGGGAAAGGATCTCCTTATGGGCCTTTTCAGCCTGCTCGGCATTGAGGATGATCTTGCCGCCGAAATCCGTGACGCTGTCCGTGCGGATGACGTGGAAACTTCCCTGAGGCTTCTGGATGGCCGTGACGATGTCCTTCATCTCCGAGATGTGGATCCCGTTGATGGATTCGACGACGATGCTGCGGAAGTCGTGATAGCCGGTGTTGGCGTCGTGCGGCAGGACGTAGGCCAGGACCACGGCCTGCTGGCGCTCCGCGGTCGGGTAGATGTATTCCTGCAGGTGCTTAAGGCTCGTCGGCACGTTGTTCGGGTTCCAAAGCCCGATATAGTTGCGGGTCACCGGGGTGAAGACGAGGCCCGCGAAGATGTAGTAGCTCGGCTTGACGTCGTAGAACGGGCCGTCCACGAGGTCCTTGAACCCGCTGGAGAGCGTCACCCTCAGGCGCATCGCCTTCCCGTCGCGGATCACGTCGACCGGGATGATGTCCCCGGCCTGATGCATGGCCGTCAGGTTCGAGCACTGCAGCCGCTTGTCCTTGTCGAAAACGTAGGTGCCGTCGTTGGCGATCGGAAGGCCGTCGATGGCCGTGACGACGTCGCCCTCCTTCAGGACGCCCCAGGCGGAGCTGCCGAAGGTGACCCGGTTGACGAGGATGCCGGTCTGCTCGGGCGAGAGCTTGTAGAAGCGGCGCAGATCGGGGTTCTCCATCGGCTCCCAGACGGTGCCGAGGTAGGGGATCTTGTCATAGCGTCCGGTCGAGATGTCTTTGAGGAATCGGTTGATCAAGGTGATGGGGACCGCGTAGCCGATGTTCTCGACCCCCTGCCCGCTGAAGGACTGGAAGCTGATCCCGACGAGCCTGCCGTCCTTGACCACCGGCCCCCCGCTGTTTCCCGGGTTGATCGCCGCGTCCGTCTGGATGGCCAGGAGGCGCCTGGAGGAGTGGGTGTACTCGATGACCTCGATGCGGGAGACCACCCCCTCGGTGATGGAGAGCTCGTCGCCGCCGGTCGGAAAGCCGTAGGCGGCCACGCGATCACGCTGGCGGGGGAGGGCTCCGAATTCGATGGGCCGCGTGCCTGCGAAGAAGCGCGGGTCGTCCACCTTCAGGGTCGCAAGCTCCGTGTCGTGGCCGACGAACTCGACGCGGGCGTTGAATTTGTCCGCGTCCCCGGCCTTGCGCACCTGGATGAAGATGTGGTCGCTGACGACGTGCGCGTTGGTGAGGATGCGGCCGCCCTCGATGATGACCCCGGAGCCGGAGAGCTGGTCCTGGGGGCTGAGCTGCCAGGGCTGATAGTAATCGGGCTTCTGGTAGGTCGTGAAGATCTTAACGACGGACTTGCGGATGATGTCGTCCTCGCCCGCCGCGGCCGGGCGGGGCCAGGGGCCGGCGGCCGCGGCCAGGGCCGCGGCAAGGCACGCCGCGCGTCCCAAACCGACAGACTCTGGATGTTTGGTACGGGACGTATTGAACCTACGGCGTGTGGAAGGTTCAATGCGCAAGCGTAAATGGGTCATCTGGGCCTCTCGGTACGAAGTTTGTAGCAAAAAAGCATTGTCCGCGGCGAGAGTATGTGCTTAAATTTTTGCATGGACTCCCTCCCAGCCTCCGTCGAATTCCATCCGGACCTTCCAAGGCCCGCGGTGCTCTGCACCCTCGTGCGCATCCTGGGCAGCGCGCCCCAGCAGGCGTGGGTGAAGATGTGGGACTCGAAGATGCATTGCCCCATCGGCATCCCGCTGAGCAGCAAGAACCCCAAGGTCATCGCGGTCTCAGTCGCGGCCCAGGTTCTCCGGGAGTGGGGGCTCAAGAAGGGATGAGATTCGGGTCATATCTGCTCGCCGCCGGGCAAGGCCGGAGGGCCGGAGGTCCGAAGGC